>JANJUM010000213.1 GCA_024710585.1 Desulforhopalus sp. | reverse complement strand
TGGGCGATGGCGCATTGACGCAGGTCGGTGATCACCGCGAAGCCAGGCTGCAGGTCGGCGACGCAGAAGCGCACGTCGGTATAGACCTTTTCCAGCTCTTCGCGGCGCGGGTCCACCGAGATGGTGATATAGAGCCGGTTCCTTTTGACGTCGGCGCTGACCTGCGATTTCTTCCCAGCAGCCATAGGGGAACCAGAAGAGGAGGGAAACGGCTCGAACCTGTCGCAATTCCTCCTCTGTTTATGACGTTCCCCCTCGCGGTGTCAAGGGCTATCTCTCCTAGTCAGGCCAGGAACCGCAAAAAGACAGGCACAACTACCATCTGACCGGGCTGCCGACCAGGACGGCGCCAAGGCCTCGCCGAGCCCTGGAGCAGCGGCAGTGAAGCGACTTGCCACGCGGCGCAACCCTACAGCGCGTATTTGCCCAGGGCGGCGCGCATCTCCTCGGCCATGGCGTCGGCGGACAGTTCCTCGATGGCCCGGCTGAGTTTTCCCATGCGATCGGCGATCAGCGTCAGGGAGGCGGCATTCCTGGCGACGCTCTCCGTCACCTCGCGAATGCCCAGAGAGGCTTGGCCGGCCCCGCCGGAGATCTCCTCGGTGGCCTTCGACTGCTGTTCGACGGCGGCGGCGACGGCGGAGATGTTGTCGTTGACCTCGCCGATAACCGTGGCGATGCTGCCGATGCTCGCCACCGCCTGTTCGGTGGTGGTGCGGATGGCATCGATCTTGTGCTTGATATCTCCGGTGGCCAATGCCGTCTGCTTGGCCAGTTCCTTGATCTCGTTGGCGACGACGGCGAAGCCCTTGCCGGCCTCCCCGGCGCGGGCAGCTTCGATGGTGGCGTTCAGGGCGAGCAGGTTGGTCTGTTCTGAGATCTCCTCGATGGCCTCGGTCACCCTGCCGATCTCCCCCGCCGCCTGGCCGAGCTGGGAGATCTGCGCCGAGGCCTCTCCGGAGCGGCTGACCGCGGCGCCGCTGACCTGAAGGGCCCGCTCCATGCTGTCGGCAATCTCGCGGATGGTGGTCGACATCTCCTCGGCGGCCGCGGCGATGGCGCCGACATTGGCCGCCGTCTCCTCGACGGCTGCGGCCGTGGTCTGCAGGTTGTCGTTGACCCTGGCAGTTTCACCGTCGATCTCCTCGCCATCGCGGTTGGCGGTCTCGACCTTGGCGAGCATCTTGTCCGACACCTCGCGCAAGGTCGCTGAGCGCTCGCGGAGATTTTGCGAGCGCTCCTTCATGCCGGCAAGCATGATCGAGAGATCTTCGAGAAACTGGTCGATGTCATCCCCCAGCCTCCCCATCTCATCCCTGCTGGCGATGTTCACCCGTCCTTTGAGGTCTCCCTGCGACGCCTTCTGCAGCACCTCGGTGATACGCCGGAAGCGCTTGATGAGATAGTGGTCGAAGAACCACGCGCAGATGGCGATGACGATGACGATCATCGCCAGGCCGGTTCCGATATAGAGCCATAGCAGCCGGTTGAGACCTGCGACCTGCTGCGAATAGTCCATGCGGACCAGCACCAACCCGGCGGTCTTGCCGCTGAAATCGGCCAGGGGCCCGGCGAGGAGCAGCAAATGGCGGCCGTCCGCCGAGACATCGCACAGCCGGCGCGTGCCGTCAGCCATCACCTCGGCGAGCAGGGGCCGGCAGGAGTCGGCGATGCCCACCCCGCCCGCCTGGGCGAGCAAGGCCAGCTGGCCCCCCTTATCGACTGCGATGGCCGCGTTGATGCCATAACGCTCGTGCAAAGGCTGGAGCAGGCGGTCGTTGACGGCGATGCCGAACTCGACGACGCCGATAAACCTGCCCTCGGATGACACCGGGGCGACCCCGCGAATGCCCATGCCGAAGGGGCCGGTGTCGAGGCCAAGGACCGGCTGTTGCGTGCCGCTGGCTTTGACGATGGTTGGCCGGGTCGCCGACAGGTCGTCGCCGAACTTGGTCGGCTCATGGAGACGGAGGAAGGACGTCGCCGGGGGGAGGTGGAACTGGAACTGGTGGATGTTGAGCCTCGCCTTGCCCACCCCATGAATGGGGGCGGTCAGGGCCATCAGCCGCTCGCGGTCCCCGGCGGCGAAGGTCTTCTGCACCTCGGGCAGGGTGGCCACCGTCTCGGCCAGGCCATAGGCCTTCTCCGCCGAGAGGGATATCAGCTCGACCACGCTCTGGTAGTCTTTGACAAGCTGCCCCTCGACACTGGCCATTATCGCTTTCTTTTCCTGGAGATAGGTATTGCCTACGAGCGCGGCGATGGTCGTCGTGAACAGTGTCGAGATGATGAGGATGAGCTTGCCCCGCAGACTAAGGCTCCGAGTCTTTGCCATATTGGTGTCCTTGCGAATCGTCAGTGATGGAGTGTATGTCGGTTGCGGTATAAGACAGAGATAGACAAGGAGAGGGACCTTAGCTTGACCAATGGCCTTTTGCAATCGCGTTTTTTGTCGGGCAAACACTTCCCCAGCTTTTTCGTCGACACGGCTATCACGGCGTCACAGGAGAAGCGGTCAGGCACCTTTTTGCTTCTAGGACACGGAGACACAGAGACTCCGGCAAGAGCCGTCAAAAGAGTCCGTGGTCACCATCCCCTCCGGCGTATCGCCCGAGCCCCTCTCCGCCCCACCCGACTGCAGGATCTCCCTGATCTTCGCCCCCAACTCGTCTCTCATGAAAGGCTTCTTGATGAAGTTGACTCCGGGGTCGAGAACGCCATGGCTGGCGATGATCTCGGCGGTATAGCCGGACATGTAGAGACAGCGTAACCCTGGGCACAGCGAAGTGAGGTTGCCGACGAGATCGCGGCCGTTCATCTCGGGCATGATGACGTCGGTGAGCACCAGGTCGATGGCCGCGCCATGGGCGCGCGCCAGGCTGATCGCCTCGCCGGGGGTGGGGGCGGCCAGCACCTTGTAGCCCATGCGCTGCAACATCAGCGTGGCCATGGTGAGGATCGACGGCTCGTCCTCGACGACGAGAATGGTCTCGCTGCCGCGCAGCGTCGTCTGCGCCGGGGCCATGCCCACCCCCGAGTCCTCGCCTTCGTTGTGGCGGGGCAGGTAGATCTCGAAGACGCTGCCCTGGCCGGGCCGGCTGTTGACATAGATGAAGCCGTTGTTCTGCTTGATCACTCCGTACACCGTGGCCAGCCCCAGGCCGGTGCCCTTGCCGACCTCCTTGGTGGTGAAGAACGGCTCGAAGATATGGGGCAGGGTGTCATCGTCCATGCCGCAGCCGTTGTCGCTCACCGCCAGGCGCACATAGTCGCCGGGGACGAAGCCCTCGTGCCTGGCACATTGGCGGTCGTCGAGGCTGACGTTGCCGGTGGCGATGGTCACCTTGCCGACGCCGCTGATCGCATCGCGGGCATTGACGCAGAGGTTGGCAAGGATCTGATCGATCTGCACCGGGTCCATCCGCACCGGCCAGAGGTTCTTGCCCGGCATCCACAGCAGGCCGATGTCCTCGCCGATCAGCCGTCGCAACAGCCGCAGCATGGCCTCGATGGTGGTGTTGAGGTTGAGCATTCGCGGCGAGACCACCTGTTTGCGGGCGAAGGCGAGCAACTTCTTGGTGAGGTCGGCGGAACGCCGCGCGGCGGTTTCGATCTCCGTCAGGGCGGTATGCAGCGGATCCCCGGGAGTGAGGCGCTCCAGGGACATGCCGGTATAGCCAAGGATGACCCCGAGCATGTTGTTGAAGTCGTGGGCCACGCCCCCGGCCAGCCGCCCCACCGATTCCATCTTCTGCGCCTGAATGAGCTGCGAGTGGAGCTTCTCGCGCTCCTCCTTGGCTTTTTTATGGGCGGTGATGTCCTGGGTGACGCCGAAAAAGTGGCTGGGCAGGCCGAGGCTGTCGCGGAAAACCATCCCGTAGGAATAGAGCCAGCGCACCTCGCCGCCGGGAGGGACGACGCGGTAGACGCTGGAGAACGGCGCCTTCTCCTCCAGGGCCCGGCAAAGGGTGTGCAGGCCATGGCCCTGGTCTTCGGGGTGGACGAGGAGGCGCACCGCCTCGAGGCTCTCGCCACAACGCTCCCGATCGACGCCGAACAGCGCCTCGTGCCCGGGCGACCACTCCATGCGCCCGCTGCGACAGTCATAGCGCCAATATCCCATCCTCGCCACCCTCAGGGCCATGGTGAGGCGCATCTCGCTCTCGCGAAGGGCCTCCTCCGCCTGGCGCCGCGTGGTGATGTCCTGGTTGACGCCGAAGATGCGTACCGGCCGCCCCCGCCGCGAGCGAATATGCATCGCCAGATAGCCGCCGGCTCCATCGCCGAAGATCACGCGATGTTCGAGGTAGGCGTAATGTTCCTCCTCTTCACTGCTGCGTGCCCGCTCCAGTTCGAGCAGCACCCGGCCGCGGTCGTCGGGGTGGAGAAAGCGCCGTGCGTAGTCGACCACGGTCATCTCGTAGCCGCCGGCTGCAACGGCGCTGATGCGCAGCATGGTGTAGATCTCATCGGAGAAGGTGAAGACATTGACCGACCGATCCAGCTCCCAGTGTCCGAGCTTGGCAATGCGCAGGGCTTCCGAGAGGCGCTCCTCGCTCTGCCGCAGCCGCTCCTCGGAGCGCTTGCGCCCGCTGATGTCGTCATAGAGGGTATAGACCTGGCTGGGCTGTTTCTCCCCTCTGCCAAAGAGCGGTACTGACGAAATCGACAGCCAGATCGGCCGCCCCGTTTCCGGGGAGGGCAGGCCTCTCAGCATCGGCCCGACGCTCTCCCGGGTGCGCAGGGCGATCATCGCCGGATGTTCGTCATCCTCGAGCACCCGGCCGTTTTCGGTGATCAGGCCATGCTGCAGCTCCTTGAGGCTGCGCCCGCGGCACTCCTCCACCGACAGGCCGTGCAGCGCCGCCGCAGCCGGGTTGATGCAGAGGACCTCCCCCGTCGCCGAGGAGTAGATCACCGCCGAGGGCAAGGTCTCGAAGAGGGTGCGAAACTTCTCTTCGCTATGGCGCATGGCAGCCAGGGTCTTCTCGCTGGCCAAAAGCGCCCTGGCGAGAATCAGCCGACTCTGGCCCTGCAGGGCCATGCGGGCGACAAGGGTGGAAAAGAATCCCATGATGCGGTCGATCTTGTCACGCGTCCAGCGCGGCACCCGGTCGAAGGCGCTCAAATAGGCCTCCTCGTCGAAGCCGTGGCACCTCGCCTGGCGGAGGAACTGCTCACGGTCGGGCTCTTCGTCCTCATAAAAGAACTGCCCGAAGACGAAGTTGCCGAGGTGCTCGCCGCCGATACGGATCGGAAAGACGACCTCGAACAGGCCATTGCCGCAAGGCACGACACGCCGCTCCCCCGGCGCCACCAGGGCGGTGTCGCTCTCCAGGCAGTGGCACCGCGTCCCCGGGTGGACACGGTGGAAATGGGCACAGATATCCTGCCAGCCGCAGGAGGCGAGGACCTCGCCGGCCCCGTCGACGATCGTCGAGGCCACCCCGGTAACGCCATGACACTCGTCCATCAACTCCTGCAGGCCCTCCTTGTCGATGATCTCGGCCAGCGTGACCCCGCCCGCGCCCCTGATCCGGCCAGAGTCACCGCGAAGACAACCGGAAATGGCGGCCCGTCCGCCACAGCTCGCCATGATGCCCTCCCCGAACCACCCTCTCTCATCCTTGCCGCCGTCGCAGCCCATCGCCTGCCCCACGAAGTTCATGACATGTCCTCCCCATCTTCGGACAGTTCCGGATACAGTCTTTTCATGCACGGCGGACAGAGGCCATGGCTGAACCAGCCTCCGCCGCGGTCGCCGCCAACGCTCTCCGGCCAGGCCCAGTTGCCCTCCGGGTCACGGATCCTGCCACAGCCGACACAGGCGCAGACGATGGCGGCAAGGGGCGGCATGCCGGCCGCGGACCCCGAGGGAGCTACCCCGAGAACCAGCGACGCGCACAGGGCATTCATGCCACCAGCTGCAACTTGCGCAGCTCCTCCAGCACCTGGGTCTTGCGGATGGGTTTGCTGAGATAGCCGTCGCAGAGGCGCTTCACCCCCTCGACGACATGACGGGGTGCCTCCATGGCGGTGGTGACGACGATCTTCGCCGCCGGCCACGGGCGCTCCCCCTGACCGGCCTCCCGCTCGCGGATGCGGCGCAGGGCATCCTGGCCGGTCCTGCGCGGCAGCATGACATCGAGGCAGATGAGGTCGTAGGGTTCCTCGTCGGCCATGGCGTCACAGACCGCTTCCACCGCCTCCCGCCCGTTGACGACGATATGGCTTGGCCCGAAGCTCTTCAAAAAACGCTGCAGCTGTAAGCAACTGGTGAAATCATCCTCGACGATCAGTGTCTTCATGGCGTGTCTCCTTGAATGGCCGTTTGCGACTCGGGAGTCGGCGGGGCAAGCTCCCCTGCCACCACCTCCATGTTCTCCCCTGGCAGCCAGCGGCTGAGCACCTCGGTGAGGCCGCACAGGGAGAAGGGCTTGGCGAGAAAATCGTTCATGCCGGCGGCGAGGCACATCGCCCTGTCAGCGGGCGCCGCGCTGCCGGTCATGGCGACGATGGGGACGGCGGCGACCAGCGGCAGCGGGCAGGCGCGGATCTCCCGGGTAGCGGCGATACCATCCATGCCGGGCATCTGCAGATCCATGAGGATGAGGTCATAGGGCGGCGCCGCGAGCACGGCCTCGACTGCCTCCCGACCATCGACGACACCATCGGCAACGAGCCCCAGCGCCTCGAGGAGCCCCTCGGCGACTTTGCGGTTGGTGGCGTTGTCGTCAGCCACCAGGATGCGGCAGGGGGCGCCGCCGGAGCGGGGCAGGAAGCGTTGCCTTTTGCGGCCGTTGACCCTCTCGGCGAAGGGGCGTTGCGCCTCCCCGGCCACGGTCCGCCCCTGCGTCCCGGCCGCTTCCTCCTCGCTGCCTGCCTGGCAGGCGGCGCCGAAACGGGCGGTGAACGAGAACTCGGTGCCCTCGCCAGGGACACTGCGCACGCCGATGGTGCCACCCATCAGCTCCACCAGTTCCCTGGCGACGATCAGACCCAGCCCGGTGCCGCCGCAGGCCCGCCGCAACGCCAGATCACTGATAGCGGCGGGAGCCAGGAGCCTGTCGAGCGCGTCCGCGGCGATGCCGACACCGCTGTCAGCGACGGTAAGGCGCAGCGACACCTCTTTGCCCGCCGCTTTCTCCCCGGCCAAGGCGACGCTGAGCGTAACCGTCCCGCGGGTGGTGAACTTGACTGCATTGCCCATCAGGCGCACCAGGATCTGGTGCAGCCGGCGGGGGTCGCCACGCAGGCTGGATGGCACCTCCGGGGCGACGGAGACCTGCAATTCGAGCCCTTTGTCGCCAGCCTTGACGGCCATGGCGGCGACGACCTCGTCGAAAAGATGGCGCAGGTTGAAGTCGACCGTGTCGAGCACGATGGTTCCTTTCTCCATCCTCGCCACCTCGTCGATGTCGTCGACCACGCCGAGCATGGACCTGTTGCAGCGGCTCAGCAGCTCGGCGAGATGCGCCCTGCCCTCCCCGCGGCTGTCGTCCCGCAGCTGCGCGGTCAGGCCGGCCATGGCGTTGAGTGGCGTGCGCAGCTCGTTGCTGACCGTGGCAAGGAAGCCGCTCTTGGCCCTGGTAGCCGCCTCTGCCGCCTCGGCCATGGCCCGCGCCCGCCCAAGTTCCTCCTGCAGTCTGCGGCACACCTCGACCAGCTTCGCTTCCGCCCTGCTGCGCCGGGAAGTGTCGACGACACACTCGAGGACCTTCTCGCGCTGGCCGAGCTGGATAGGCAGCACCGTCCTCGTGACGGGCAGCAGGCTGCCGTCGGCGCGCACCATAAGTGCCTCATCGTCCCCCTCCTCGCTCGTGCCGGCATCGCCCTCGGCGGTGTCCGGCGCAACCGTACGCAAGAGCGCCTGGCTGCGCTGACCGAGGAGGTGGCTCGGCGGAGCGCCGAAGAGTTCGACGGCATGGTTGGAGACCCGTTCGATTCGCTGCGTCGCTGCATCGACGATGACCAGCCCCAGCGGCAGGTCGTCGAAGAGGGCCTGCTGCAAGGCCATCGCCTCCTCGGTGGCCTCGCGCCGCCGCCACTCCTCGCTGACATCGCGCACTATGACCACCGCCCCCAGCACCATGCCGGAGCCGTCACGGACGGGGGCGCAGCGCCCTTCGACCCGCCGCAGCGCACCGTCACTGGCCACCAGCGCCACCGCCTCGCCGCTGACCACCACCTCACCGTCGCGCAACGCCCTGTTCAGTGCCAGGTCCGCACTCTGCCGGGTGCGCGCGTCGACGAGCGGCAGGACATCGAGCAAGGGTCGCCCCACCGCTTCCCACCCGCTCCATCCGGTCAGGCGCTCGGCGGCGTGGCTCATCGTCACCACCCGGCCCTGGCGGTCGCAGGCGATGACCGCCTCGTCGATGGCACGAAGGGTGGCGAAGAGATACTGCTCGCTGTCGAAGAGGGAGGCGGCGCGCACCCGCAGCAAGCCCTCCACCGTCTGGCGTCGCCGTTGCACGGTGGAGACGATGACCGCCAGCACCACCGACAGCAGCAGACCGCAGAACCCGAGACCGAGCGTGGCGCGCAGCGTGGCGGCAACGGCGGCCTGGCTCACCGCCTCGATGCCAGCCGAGCGGGTCGCCTCGGCAAAGGCCCAGCGGGAAGAGGTCGCGTGCGGCAGGCGTGCCTCGGGGAAATGGTCACCGCTGCCGGGTAGCACTGCGGTACCGTATACCGTATCCGTCGTGGCCGGCGGAGAGGCTTCCCCGCCGACGGTGCCAAAGGTCAGCCCCCAGACCGAAAAGAACGTCAGGAGAAAGACGAGGAAGAACAGGTGGCGAGAGATCGTGGCAGCGACCAGCGATGGCCACCGGCAACATGTCTGAGCAAGGTTTTGCGGTATCATGGCGACGCAGTCTCCTCTCGTTGAAGGTTGTCGTATCAGACTTTTCCGCTCGTTCACTTCCGCTCGGCCCCGCCTCATATCCGGAGGGGCCCCCCGGATCGGCATTGCCCTGATGGAGCCACCCGGCGTCACTCGCCCGGGAAGGGGCCGGCGGAGAAATCTTCTTACCTGGTTTCTTCCCGGCACCCCACGCAACACCTGGAGGCGAGGCGAGAGCGTCAGCTTCTCTGGGGTACCGTCGACGATAGACTCCCGGGGCTTGCCGCCTCCAGCGAAAAGATTCAGCCCGTGCCGCAGTCCGCCGCAGGGTGCGGGATGGTGACGACGGCCCTGGTGCCCCGCCCCGGTTCGCTCGACAGATTGATGCGCCCCTGAAGCCTTTCCAGAGCAAGCCGGACGATGGGCAGCCCGAGCCCCATGCCGCGCCTGCCCAGACTGTTGCTGCCGCGCACGAAGGGCTTGAATACCTTGGAAACATCCCCGGTCGGGATACCAACCCCACTGTCCTCGACGGTGCACGACAGGGAGCAGGCGTCGTTGACCACCGACAGGCGGACGACGCCGCCGCTGGGGGTAAACTGAAAGGCGTTAGCGAGAAGATTACCGAGAATGGCGCGCAGCAGGCTCTCATCGCTGGAGATGGTCGCCTCCGGACTGGCGATGTCGAGGCGCAGCTCCTGCCCGTTTCCCCAGGTGAGCTCCATCTCCCTGGCCACCTTGCCGATAAACCTGTCAAGGGCGATGTCGGTGTGCTGCGCCTCGCCGGTGTCACTGCGCAGCCAGTCGTAGGAGCGCGACATCTCGACAAGAAAGGCGAGCTGCGAAGCGGCGCTACGGATATGCCGCTCCTGGAGGAGGATTTCCTTCTCGTCGAGCCTGTCGCGGTAGCGGGAGAGGATGTCGAGGCTGCTATTGATCAGCGTCAGCGGGGTGCGGAACTCGTGGGCGACCAGCGACAGCATGCTCTCCTTCTCGGTGGCGGCAGTCTGCAGCCGCTGGCGGGTGAAGAGCAGGTCGCGCTCGATGCGCATCCGCTCGCTGAGATCGATCATGACGGTGAGAAAATACTCGCGCCCCTGGGTGTTGACCACCTCGCCGCAGAAGAGCCCGTGGAGGATGGTGCCATCCTTGCGGCGGATACGGTGCAGATGGTCGGTGATACGCCGGTTGCGCTGCAGTTCCTCGACCGAGGCGGCCAGCTCCCCGGCATCGACGAACAGGCCAAGCTCCCAGGTCGTTTTGCCCACCACCTCATGGCGCTGGTAGCCGAGGGTGCGCAGGAAGGTGTCGTTGACATCGACGAAGGTATGCTGCGTGGCGGTGGTGATGGCCATCAGCGCCGGGTTGCGGCGGAACAGCGCCTCGAAGCGCTGCCGCTCCTCGCGCTCCGCGCTGAGGTCGCGCACCAGGCCGAAGATGGCCGTCGCGCCGCTCCAGCTGCCCAGCCACAAACGTGTCTCCACCGAGAGAATGAGGCCGCTGGCGGTGAGTATCGGCAAGGGGCAGACCTCGCGCTCGCCGCTCAGCATGGCGGCGATGAGCTTCTCGGCCTCCTCGCGCAGCAACGGGGCGTAGAGATCGAGCAGGCGGACACGGCCGAGCTCTGCCGCCGCGAGCCCCATGGTATCGAGAAAGCGCCGGTTGGCGGCGAGGAGCTGGCCTTCGGGGGAAGCGACCACCACCATGTCGGAGATGGTCTCGAAGAGGTTGCGGAAGTTCTGTTCGTTCTCGCGCAGCCGTTCTTCGGCCAGCTTGCGGACGGTGATATCGGTGCGCGAGCCGCGGATGCGCTTTGCTCGTCCATCCTCGCCCCACTGCACCACCTTGCCGCGGATATGGACCCAGACCCAGCGCCCGTCTCGGTGGCGCATGCGGCACTCGCTGTCGTAAACCTCGATCTCACGGGCGGTGAGACGCCGCAGTTGCCAGAGGTTCGTCGTGATGTCATCGGGGTGAACGAGCTTCTTCCAGCCCTCCAGGGTAATGGGGACGAGTTCCTCGCGGCGATAGCCGATCATCTCCGCCCAGCGCTCGTTGACATCCATCTCGCCTCTGTCGACATCCCAGTCCCAGATGCCGGCCTGGGTCCCCTCGAGGACGCTTTCGAGACGCTCGGCGGCATGCCGTAAGGCATCGGCATTCTCGCTATGCCGCAGGAGGTGGCTTGCCTCCACCCTGGCCGCCAGCGCCTTGGCGCGGCTGCGCTGCACATCGCGCACCAGCAGCGCCACGGCAAGGCTGACGAGAAAGAAGATACCGAACTGCAGCAGTTGCGAGGCCAGGGAGGGCGGCGCGCCGGCCCCATTGAGATGAGGAAAGGTCAGCACCAGCGCCCCTGACAGTAGAAAGGCGAGGAGGCCCGCGCCGCCGCCCCCGAGTATGATGGCGAACATGACCGCAGGCATGAAGGCAAGGAGGTCGATATGGCCCCTGGCCGAGTCGAGCACGAGGAGGTGCAAGGCCCCGGTGAAGAGCACCCCGACGAGGGCGATGGCGGAGAGAATCGGCAGGCGCAGCGACGGCGCCAGTTCCTCAAGGGCGGTGGAGTTCAGGCGCCAGGCCCCGTCACGGGCCGCGCAGGTGGCGGCGACGAACATGAACAGGCCGGCGAGGTACTGCACCCCGCGCCCATACCAGCCGAGCAGACCGCCAGTGACCTTCTGCGCCAGGATGCAGAGCAGGCCGAGGGCCATGAGCTGCAGGCCGCGTTCGTACCAGAGCGCCGCCGCGGCCTCCGGCTTTTCCAGCCGCTGGCGCAGCAGCAGGGCGGAGAGGGCGAACATGGCGACCGCCGAGGCGACGACAAACTGGCGCGCCATGGTGCCACCGGCGCCGACGACGAAGAACGGCGGCAGCAGCTCGCCCGTCACCGCCAGGACGGTGAGCAGCGCCATCAGGGCGACCGCCCCGTACCCGGCGCACAGCCACCAACCCCGCCCGTCGGCAACCGTGCTGCCGCTGAGCGAGGCGGAGAGCACCCCGGCCAGGTGGCACAGGGCGGCCACCCAGACGCAGCAGTTATGGATGGTGACCAGGGCGTTGCCATCGAAGCCTCCTGATTCTTCGGGGAAGATGGCGACGATGGCGGCGAGCAGACCGGAAACACCCCACATGGCCGCCCCGCAGGCGAGGAGGAGGATGCCCGGCCGCCCTTCGCGAAGAAAGATAGCGGCGAACCGTGCCGAGACGACCACCGCCACCCCCTGATAAAAGATGGCATTGAGGAGGAGGAGCAGCGGCGGATTCTCGTAGGACGCCCCGCCGTCGAAGACGGCTGCGACAGCGGCGGCGAGCGACAGCCCGGCAAGAAGCGCGCCATGACGCCGCCGGCACAACGCTTCGCAGCGCGCCGTCAAGGGAGCACCGCCCCGAGACTCAATGACCGGCGCAGCCGATTCCATGACCACGTCCTTGCTGGCTCAGCGCTGCCTCGCTGCCCCCGGCCTTGCCGAGGAGTCCCTGGCGAGAGGCCAGCTCGGCCAATTCGGCCCACCTGGAGAGCGTCGCCGCATTGGACGCGCCGAGCTTGCGCATCAGGCGGGAGCGATGCACTTCGACGGTCTTGGGGCTAATGAAGAGCCGCTCGGCGATCTCCCGCGAGGTGATCCCGGAGGCTACCAGCAGAAGGATCTCCACCTCGCGCTGCGATACCAGGCGCAGTGCCTTGAGCTCCGCCTCGCCGAGCGCCTCGGCCTCCTTGGCGGCCGCCAGGGCGGCGAAGCGCCGCAGACGCGACCGCACCGAGGCGATCAACTCCTCGGTGGTGAACGGCTTGCAGAGGTAGTCATCGGCCCCGGCTTCCATGCCACGACGTTGATGGTGATGCTCGTTCAAGGCGGAGATGAAGATGAACGGCACCGACGACATGGCCGGTATCTCCTTGACCTGACGATGCAACTCAAACCCATCGATATCCGGCATGAGGATGTCGCAGAGCACCAGGTCGGGCTGCATGGCGGCGATCGCCGCCAGCCCCTCCCGGCCGTTTTCGGCAACCGTCACCTGGTAGCCTTCCATGCGCAGGATCAGGGCGATATTGTCACAGAGCAGCTGATCGTCCTCTACCACGAGAACCTTTGCACCTTGTGCTGTTTCCATAGTATTTCCCCTTTCCTCGGTTTTCCTGTCTCCACCGCCGTCACAGCGCCGGCCGTGCTTCACAGAGTGAATTTTCCCATCAACTGCTCCAGCTGCCCGGCCAGTCCGAGCAGTTTCTCGACGTTGTCGCGAACCTGTTCGCTGCCGCGGCCGACCTCTGCCGCCTGACGGGTGATGACGGCGATATCGTCGCAGATGTGTTGCGACATGAGGCTGTTCTGCGCCACGTTTTCATTGACGTCCCCCAACCCGATCGATGCCTGGGCGATATTGCCGGCGATCTCGCTGGTGGCCGCCGACTGCTGCTCGACGGCGGAGGCGATGCCGCCGATGACTTCGTTGATCTCGGCGATGACCGCGCTCACCTTGACGATGTCCTCGACGGTCGAATCGGTGATCGACTGCATCTCGCTGATCTGGTTCTTGATATCGACGGTCGCCGCCGCGGTCTGCTTGGCCAGCTCCTTGATCTCGTTGGCGACCACGGCAAAGCCCTTGCCGGCGCCACCGGCCCGTGCCGCCTCGATGGTGGCGTTCAGGGCGAGCAGGTTGGTCTGGTCGGAGATCTCGGTGATGGTCTCGGTGACCATGCCGATCCTTTTCGCCGAGTCCCCGAGGATGTTCATCTTTTGAGAAGCCTGCTGCGACTGCTGCACCGCGCTCTCGGCAATGGTCCGCGCCCGCTCGGCACTCTGCCCGATCTCCCGCACCGTCGACGACATCTGCTCGGCGGCGGTGGCCACCAGGGTGACATTGCTCGACGACTGTTCCATGGCCGCCGACACCGAGTGCGAGCTGGCAGTCATCTCTTGCGCCGCCGCCGCCACACCGGCCGATTTCTCCGCCGTGTCCCGCGCCGACTGCGACAGCTGCTGGCTGACCGCGGCCATCTCCCCGGACGAGCGGGTCAAGGTCTCCACCCCCTCGGCGACCTTGACGAACATGGCCTTGAGGTTGCCGACCATGGTGTCCAGAGAGTGGAGCAGCTGACCGGTCTCGTCAGCGCTGTCGGCAACGACGGAGACGGTGAAATCGCCCTGGCCCATGACCTCGGCCGCCCCCACGGCGCGGCGCAGGGGAAGGGTGATGGTGCGCACGGCGACAAAGGCGATGCTTCCCCCCCAGAGCAGCCCGCAGATGCCCAAAACGGCGCTGATCTTGCCGAGGATCGACGAGAATTGGCCCGCCTTGTGCAGCTCGTCGGTTACCGACAGGGCGCTCTGTTCAATGAGCTTATCAAGCATCGCAGCGGCCTGCACCTGAATCTCTCGCGAGGTGTAGAGAATATGCCTGGCCGCTTCGGCCTTGAGCTCCGCCTGGGCCTTTTCCCCATCGGCGCCGCTGCCCTCGAGGCGATCGATCTGCCGCCACAGGTCGAGCGCGGTGTTGTTGCTGTCGCGCCAGCGCTGCCAGGTGGGGGCGAGCTTCTCCCACAGAACCTCCGCCTCTCCCGTCTGCGGCAGCTTCTCGTAGGCCTGCCAGGCGGCCTCGTATTTTTCGCGGGCACTGTCGACCGCCTGGTAGAACTGCTGGCGCATGGTGCTGTCGACCCCGGGAAGCAGCAGGCCGAGCATCGCCGACTTGATGTCGTTGGCGTTGTCCCTGATGACCATGAGGCTCTCGACACTGGGGTAGCGCACCGAGCCGATCTCCGCCATGTGGCGATCGGCGCTGGTGATGCCGAAATATCCGATGGCGCCGAGGACGAGAGAAGTCCACGCCATCAACCCGAAGGCGATATACATCTTGGTGGCCAGGCTGCTGTTCGACAGAATCTTCATTCCACTCTCCCCACAAGTAGCTTGATGGATGGCGGCAGCGCCAGGAGCGAAAGGCGCTGCGCGGCAATCGAAGAAGGGCCCGCTGGCGGCCCCGGCGCCGTTTCCTCCTCCCCCGATCCCCTGCCAGCGGCAGCGGGGACAGAGGCGCATTGCCAGAAACCTCTTCCCGGCAACACTCACGGCATGTACCGGGACCATGCGACCCACCTCGTCTTCCTGGGCTCAGTATGGCTGAGGAACTTTCCTCTGTCTATTGGGGGAAACCCGTATTTTCGGAAACTCTACGCAAAAAAACCTAGAAACGGTGCCTTCCTCGGCCTCTCTCGGCAAAGGCTGGCGAGATGCCTTGGAGGCCCTTCGCGGCCCTTTTCGACAGGGCGGGCCAAGAGATTTCAGAGGCTTACAGAAGGCATCAACGGGGAGGGGGACGCCAGCGGCGGCAGGTTTGCCCCCTGCCGCCACGACAGCGTCGATCCCCCTGCCGCACTCCCCTGGCTTGCCCCGCCGCCGGGCAGAACAGGGTCGCGGCGGGGAGAGGAATGCCTAGGACACGCGGGTGAAGTCCTTGGCCAGGCGGCGTTGCAGGAGGGAGATATGGGAAGCGGCCGTTTTGAGCAGATTCTCTTCCCAGGAAGTGAGCCCGGGCAGAAAGAGGATATTGCCTTCTGCGGCCCCGAGGTCGCGGGCGGCAAGCTGCGACTGGAAGCGGCAGGCGAGGAGGTGGCGCCAGGCGGCCAGGGTCTCGGCGACGAGGTCTCGCGGCAGCAGCCGGTCGGCGCCGAGACGCTGCAGGCGGTCGATGGTGCTCGTCTCTTCAAGGCCATGGCGCAGGGCATAGATGCGCACGAAGGCGACGAAGTGCAGCATGACCTTTTTGACATTGAGGATGTCGCCATCGGGCCCTTCCCCGCGCAGGCGGCCGAGGGGGTCGACGGGCAGACGGAAGTTGATGGTGCTTTCCGCCAGGGCATGGAGAAAGACCGGCCGCGCCGCCACCTCGGCGACGATATGGCGCCGCAGCCCGGCGGTGAGGGCGTCGTCGCCGGCCAGGGTGCGCAGATCGAAGAAGATGTTGACCTGGAGGAGGTCGTCGGGCAGGCCATGGTGGATCCACCCCGAGAAGCGGCGCCGCCAGCCACCCTCATCCTGGCACCACTCCGGGTTGCTGGCGCTGTTGCCGGCATCACAGGGGGGGATGCCGGCCGCGGCCACCAGGGCGGTGACCTCTTCGCCGAAGCGGCGGAAATAGTCGGCGCATGCCCCGCTATCGCTCTCGTCGCGATAGATGATGGCGGTGTCCTGGTCGGGGGTCAGGGTCGTTTCGCCACGGCCAATGCTGCCCAGGCCGAGCAGGGCGAAGGGACAGGGCGGCGGCCCGAGAGCGCCGCTGACGGCGGCCACCGCCTGGCGGAAGAGGTCATCGACACCGCCGCTGACCAGGGCCGTGGCCCGTTCGACGCGCAGCCCGAAAGCGAGACTGCGGCAGGCGACGAGGACGGTGCGCTGGAACTGCAACGGCTCCAGCGGGGCTGGCGGTGCGCCCCCTCCAGCCGCGGGCATGCCCAGCAGGCGCTCCGGGGCCAGGCCCATATCGACCAGTTGCTGCAGCGCCAGCAAGCGACGCTGCACCTCCACGTCGTCATGCAGCAGCACCAGGGCTTCCTCCCCGCCCTCCTCGGGGACGTGGCCCCAGAGGCGCAGACGCCCGCCGCCATCGGCCTTGGCCAGGCTGAGACCACTGGCGATGCGGAGGCTGCGTAGCTGGTGCAGGAGCCGCTGGCTGTCGTCGGCGGCAAAGAACCGCGACAACTCCGCCCCGGCCACAGAGATGTCACCCTCCCCGGCGGCAAACAGGGCCACGGCCCGCTCATCGGCGGAGAGCACGCGACCAGCGCCTTGCAAAGATAGACGCAGCAGCCCGAAGCCACTGGCGGCCAGGGCCGCGGCCAACAGCCCGGCGTCCTGGTCGGCGGCCATGAGGCTCAACTCCCGCCCGGTATAGAGCAGGGCCGGGCGTTCGAAGACCTCGGCGCGCTGCGCCGAGAGCAGCAGCCGCACCTCGCCCCCGGCACCGCGGAGGGCGGTCTCCGCCGGCGGCGGGTCCTGCCCTCCTTCCAGGGCCGCAACCAGGGCCGTGCCGGCCGGGTCGGCGACCAGAGTGGCGAAGCTGCGCCCGAGGAGTTCGGCCTCCTCCATCTGCAAGGACTCCCGCGCCTTCTTGTTGGCCCCGGCGATGACGCCGCCGATGACCAGGAAAATCATCTCCTCCGAGGCATGGGAGAGGGCTCGGTAGCGCTCACGGGAGCGCACCAGCTCCGTCTCGGCGAGATAGCGCCCCAGTTCGCTCTTCCAGCCACGATGGACGACGAAGAGCAGCAGGAGCAGGGCCAGCGAGCCGATGGCGGCGGAGATGGCCCACAGGTTGCGGGAGAAGTCGCTCAGCTCGCGCCGCACGTCGTCGAGGTAGATGCCGCTGCCGACGATCCAGTCCCAGGGCTCGAGCCGCGTGACATAGGAGAGCTTGGGCACCACCTCGTCCCGGTTGCTGCCCTTGGCCCACACGTAGTCGATGAAGCCCTCGCCGTCGCGGCGCACCAGGGCGGCCGCCTCGTTGAAGAGGGCCTTGCCGCGGGCGTCGGTGTACCCTTCCAGCTCGGTGCCCTCCATCTCCGGGAAAAAGGGGTGCATGAGCATTCTCGGCCGGCTGTCGATGAGCCACACATACTCCTGGCCATCATCGCCGTAGCGGAGGGCGCGCATCTCGTCCAGGGCGAGACGCTGCCCCTCCTCGAGGGACAGCGCCCCCGACTGAACCTCGGCGACATGGCGGTTGAGGATGGAGGTCGCGGCGGTGACGATGGCCCGCACTGTGTCCTTTTTCTTCTGCATCAGGGCCTCTTCCGCCGAGGGCAGGATAAAGACCGAGATGGCTGCCGCGAACAGCGACAGCACCAGGATGGGGGGAAGGACGAAACTCGATACCACACCTCGCCATTGACGTTTTTCCATGACTCACGGTGCTCCCATGGTTCGACCCGTGGCGCCGCGGCGCGGCGCCGTCGTCTTGCGGCCAAACTGCGGCCGATGCCCGAGGTCGGCGCCACAGCAGGGGCGTAAAATCCTGTCGCCGGCCAGCGCCATCCGCCTCGACGACGAGTGTACCATAGCATGAAGGGAAGGAGAACAAAGGATTGGCCAGGAAGGGCGCGGCCACCAGCCCACCCGGTGGAGCATCAGGGCCCGGCGGCGTCGGCTGCCGACCCGGGCCTGCAGCAGGAGGCCAGAAAGGGCGCCGCCGGGTGCGCCAGAAGCGCCCGGGAGTCGCATCCACCCCGGGAGAGGGAACGGCGGGAAAAAGGTTTGCGACAATCGCCGCCGCCCTTTATGCTGTCCTCGTGGCTGCAGCTTCCCCACCCCACCCCCGCCTGAGGAGAACTCTTCATGAATGCCTATCGCTCGGTGCTGTCCGTCCCCGGACACCTCGCCAGGATGCACGACAAGGCGGCGGCCAGCGCCGCCGACGTCATCATGCTCGACCTCGAGGACAGTGTCCCCGTCGAAGCCAAGGAGGAGGCGCGGCGGCGGGTGCGCGAGGCCCTCAATGCCATTTCCTGGGGGGCGAAGGAGGTCGCCGTGCGCATCAACGGCCTCGACACCCCCTTCGCCTACCGCGACCTCCTCGAGGTCGTCGAGGGAGCCGGCGCGGCACTCGCCGCGGTGGTGGTCCCCAAGGTCGACCACCCTGGCGACATCCACTTCGTGGCGCGCATGCTCGACGGCATGGAGATGGCGATGGGCCTGGACAGGCCGATCGCCATCGAGGCCTCCATCGAGACCGCCCGCGGCCTGGCCGAGGTGCGCGCCATCGCCAGCGCCAGCACACGGCTGCGCAGCCTGGTCTTCGGCATCGCCGACTACTCGGCCTCGGTGGGGGCGCGGCTGGTGTCGCTGTCCGGGCACGGAGAGGGGGAAGCCGACATCTACCCCGGTCATCGCTGGCACTTCGCCCTGAGCCGCATGATCATGGCCGCCAAGGCCGCCGGCCTGATGGCCATCGACGCGCCCTATGGCTACTTCAAGGATCAACCCGGCCTGGAGCGCTCCAGCGCCATGGCCTGCGCCCTCGGCTGCGACGGCAAGTGGGCCATCCACCCCGACCAGCTTGCGACCATCAACCGTGTCTTCTCGCCCTCTGGCGAGGATATCGCCCGCGCCGCCGCCATCCTCGCCGCGGCGCGGGAAGGGGCCGGCCGTGGCCGCGGCGCGGTGGCGGTTGACGGGCGGATGATCGACCAGGCCACCGTGCGCCTCGCCGAACGAGTCGAAGCGCAGGCGCGGCGTCTTTTCAGGGACGGGGTGGACTGAGCCCCGCCCGCCACCCCTGCCCGCCCCGTCAGTTGACGCGCCGCTCGCGCCCCGCCCACTCGCGGTCGCGCAGTTTGAATTTCTGGATCTTGCCGGTGGCCGTCTTGGGCAACTCGCCGAACTCGACATGCTTCGGCGCCTTGAAACGGGCGAGATGCTCCTTGCAGAAGGCGATGATGCCCTCGGCGGTGGGCGCGGTGCCCGGCTTGGCGACGACGAAGGCCTTGGGCACCTCGCCCCAGGTCTCGTCGGGCACCGACACCACCGCCACCTCAAGGACATCGGGATGCCGGTAGATGACGTTCTCCACCTCCACCGTGGAGATGTTCTCGCCACCGCTGATGATGATGTCCTTCTTGCGGTCCATGATCTGGGCGTAGTTGTCGGGGTGCATCACCGCCAGGTCGCCGCTGTGGAACCAGCCGCCGTGGAAGGCGGCGGCGGTGGCGTCTTCGTCCTTGTAGTAGCCGAGCATGACGTTGTTCCCGCGCATGACGATCTCGCCGATGGTGCGACCGTCGCGGGGCACCGGGGTCATGGTCGCCGGGTCGACGACATCCATGTGCATGGCGACGATGAACGGCACCCCCTGCCGCGCCTTGAGCCTGGCCCGCTCCGCCGCGGGCAGGCCGTCCCACTTGCTCTGCCACTGGCAGACGCTGTGCGGGCCGAAGACCTCGGTGAGGCCGTAGGTCTGGGTGATGTTGGCGCCGATGCGCTCCATGTTCTCGATCACCGTCGGCGCCGGCGGGGCCCCGGCGGTCATGATCTCCAGCGGCGCCTTGAGCTGGATGCCATTGGCGGAGGCGTAGGCCGACATGCCGATGAGGATGGTCGGGGCGGCGCAGAGGTGGGTGACGCCGACCTGGTCGATTTTTTTGTAGATCTCCTCGGGGAGCACCTTGCGCAGGCAGACATGGGTCGCCCCCATGGCGGTGATCCCCCAGGTGAAGCACCAGCCGTTGCAGTGGAACATCGGCAGCGTCCACAGGTAGACGGAGCGCGAGTCGACACCGAACTCGAGCTGCTCGCCGATGGCGTTGAGCCAGGCGCCGCGGTGATGGTACATGACCCCCTTGGGCCGGCCGGTGGTACCGCTGGTGTAGTTGATGGTGATCAGCTGGTACTCGTCGTCGATGTCGAGCGGCTGCGGCCCCTCATCGCCACCGGCGAGAAACTCCTCGTACTCCGGGCCATTGAGCGGCCGCTGGTCGCTGATGTCGCAGATATTGACCAGGGTCCTGACCTTGGGGATGCTGTCCAGGATGGGCAGGACGACCGGGGCGAACTCGTTGTCGACGAACAGCGCCGCCGCGTCGGAATGGTCGACGATGTAAGCGATCTCGCTGGAGGAGAGGCGGATGTTGATGGCCACCAGGGCGGCGCCGATCATCGGCACGGCATAGTGGGCCTCGAGCATCGGCGGGATGTTGGGACAGAGGAAGGCCACCTTGTCGCCCTTGCCGATGCCGGCCCGGCGCAGGGCGGACGCAAGGCGCTCCACCCGCCTGGCGAAGTCACTGTAGCTGTAGCGGGTTTCGCCGTAGATCACCGCCACCTTGTCGTCGTAGACCGCTGCCGCCCGGCGCAGGAAAGGTATCGGGCTGAGAATGTCGAAATAAACGCTGTTGCTGGGCATTGTCGATTCTCCTTGCTGTTCTCGTTGATTGCTCTTCGCCTTCCCCCAAGGGGGCCTTTCTCCCTGCCGACGGCGGCGCCCCGGCCTCAGAACAGGGCAGCCTTGAAACGCACCTTGACCAGGGTCTGCAGTTCCTCGATGGGCCGGAAGAGGTTGCGCAGCAGCACCCGCTCCATCTTCGACAGCTCGCTCAGTTTGAAATACCTCCCCGAGTCGCCGTTGCGCAGCCCCTGGATGGTGCGCAGCCGCATGAGGATGCGATAGGCCTCGGCGGCCTGGCCATAAAGCTCGCCATTGGCGGGCTCCCGCGCCGCCAGCTCGAGCAGGCGGTCGGGGGTGCCGCTCACCCTGCCGATCCGCTGGTGCAGGGCGAGCACCCGGGCAGCGTCCACCAGGGGCAGCATGGCGCGCTTCTTGATATCGAACTCGTCCTTGTGCCCGCCACGCCGCTCGACGACGATATCGCGGAAGAAGGTTAGCGGCGGCGGGTTCTCCAGGGCCCCCCTGGCGAGATGGAGGAAGAAGATGCTCTGCTCCGCCGCCGTCTCCAGGACGTGGGCGGTGAGCAGATGGGCGAGGCACACCGCCCCGTAGACCGGGCGGAAGTCGAAAAACACCGTGGCATGAAGGATCGACAGCGGCTCGGGGCTGAGGATCCACGACGAGAAACGCAGCTTCCATTCGCTCAAGGACAGGCACCAGGACGGATTGCCGGCCATGTAATTGCCCGGGCAGAGGGCGAAGCCGCAGTGCAGGAGGAGCTCGTTGACCCTCCGCCCGAGGCGCAGGCAGTAGGCCCGCACCTCCTCCAGTCGCTCCGCCTCGACATCGGCGAAGAGCAGGGCGTTGTCCTGGTCGGTGCGCAGCAGCTGCTCGCCGCGGCCTTCGCTGCCGAGGGCCAGCCAGCAATAGCGCACGCCGGTGGGGACCTCGCCGGCCCCGGCCAGCTCGGCCTCGGCGAGACGGATGAGCTGCAGCACCAGGGCGTCGTTGATCTCGGTGATCACCCTGGAGACATAGGAGATAGCGACCTCCTGGTGCAGATAGCGCTGCAGAAGGCTTTCGGCGCGGTCGCGGATGAGGCGCAGCTCGTCGACGCCGCCGGCGCGTTCGATCTCGCGGACCAGCACCGCCGGGTTGTTGGCCTGGAGGATGAGGATGTCGTGCTCGGTAAGCACGCCGACCACCGGGCTGGCCGGGCTGCCGTCCCTGGTCAGGACAAGGTGGTTGAGCCGGTTTCGGACCAGCTCCATCTGCACCTCGGCGACGGTCAGCGACGGCGGCGCGGTGACCACCGGGCTCGACATGATGCGCCATACCGGGGCCTCGATCGGCTCCCGGCCGGTGGCCACCCTGCGGCGCAGGTCCTTGTCGGTGACCACCCCGAGGGGGAGGTTGTCGCCATCGACGACGATGATCGAGCCGACCTCGCGGTCGCTCATCAGGGTTGCCGCTTCGCAGATGGGCAGGTCACGCCCGCAGGTGACCAGGGAGGTGGTGGCATCGAGGGGCTGGGTCTCGAGAAGCTGGAAGGCCATGGCCTCCGGCTCGTTGCCGGTGATGGCCAGTTTCTCCCTGATGCCCGCCATCTTGCGCCAATCCCGGCCGGAGGCGAGGTTGGCGGCGATATAGAGCATCGCCTTGGGGGTGCTCTCCGCCAGCCGGCGGAAGAGGTCGGCGGGCAGCTCATAGAGCAGGGTGTCTTCGGCGGTGACCGCGGTCAGGGCGTAGGTGCTCCCGGCCAGCAGGGGACGCAGCCCGAAGAGCTGGCCCTCGTCGCAGCGATCGGCCAGTTCCCGCCCGCCGCCGTGTTCCATGAAGAGATCGACCGCCCCGCGGCGCACCACGTAGACGACCGCTCCCGGGCTCTCCCCCTGACGGAAGACCGTCGCCCCGCCCCGCCAGCGTGTCGCCGTGACCCCTGCCGCCAGTTCTTCGTGCTGCCTGCCGTCAAAAAAATAGAACGGCGGGTAGACGCGGAGGAAGTCCATGGCCGCGGCCGGGGTAACCGCCACTGTGCCGACATCGCCCGTGCCGGCGGGGGCGCCGACCTGGGACGAGGCATGGGCCCTGCCGGGCAGGGTTTCACCCCCTCGATCGTCCCGGCCCTCCTCTTGCGGCGTGTCGGTTGTCCCGTTCATCGTCTCTCAGCTCTCGCAGCCGGGCAAGGGCGGCGGGGATAACTGGGGCCGGGGAGGCCGGAAACGATGGCCCGGCCTCCCCGGTAACGCCCCGGCCGCTGGGGGAAGCCGCCGGGGCGAAGGGTATCAGTGCCTGCTGCTCGGCGCTGCCGAGCCGAGACCGGTCTGGGCCCTGACATACTGATCCTCGAAGGCCTCCTTCTCCGCCTGCGCCCGGGCGCTGTTGTCGGTGACCGACATGATGTAGGCCAGGCCGAAAGCGATCGGCATGCAGAAGATGGCCGGCTGGGTATAGGTGAACAGGGCCTGTTTCATGCCGATGACGTCGACCCACACCGACTTGGAGAAGAAGACGAAGATCACCGAGGAAATCACGCCGCCGTAGCCGCCCCACAGGGCGCCGCGGGTGGTCAGCCCCTTCCAGTACATGGAGAGGATGAGCACCGGGAAGTTGGCCGCCGCGGCGACGCCGAAGGCGAGACCGACCATGAAGGCGATGTTCATCTTCTCGAAGGCGATGCCGAGGATGATGGCCAGGAGGCCCAGGGCGACGGTGGTGATCCGCGACACGTTGACCTCTTCCTTCTCGGTGGCCGTGCCCTTGCGGATGACGCGCGCATAGATGTCGTGGGACACCGCCGCCGCCCCGGCGAGGGCGAGGCCGGCGACCACGGCGAGGATGGTGGCGAAGGCCACCGCGGCGAGGAAGCCGAGGAGGAGGTTGCCACCCACCGACTTGGCGAGGTGCATGGCGACCATGTTGCCGCCGCCGATGAGCTTGCCGCCGATGGTGCCGCCCTCGAAGAAGGCCGGGTTCTGGCCGACGATGACCACGGCGCACAGGCCCATGATGAAGATGACGTTGAAGAAGTAGCCGACGAAGCCGTTGGCGTAGAGCACCGACTTCCTCGCTTCCTTGGCGTTGCCGACGGTGAAGAAGCGCATGAGGATGTGCGGCAGGCCGGCCGTGCCGAACATCAGGCCGAGACCGAGGGAGATGGCGGTCACCGGGTCGGCCAGCAGGTTGCCTGGCCACATCAGCTTGCTGCCCAGCTTGTGCACCGACTCGACGCGGGTGAAGAGCTCGCTGAGCGAGAAGCCGAACTGCGAGAAGGCGAGCACCGCCACCACCGTGCCACCGAAGAGGAGCATGCAGGCTTTGATGATCTGCACCCAGGTGGTGGCCACCATGCCGCCGAAGGCGACGTAGACCATCATGAGGAGACCGACGATGAAGATGGCGATGTTGTAGTCGAGCCCGAAGAGCAGTTTGATGAGCTGGCCGGCGCCGACCATCTGGGCGATGAGGTAGAAGACCACCACCACCAGGGATGAGATCGCCGCCATGGTGCGCACGCTGCTCTGGCTGAGGCGATACGAGGTGATGTCGGCGAAGGTGAAGCGGCCGAGGTTACGCAGCCGCTCCGCCATGAGGAAGAGGATGATCGGCCAGCCGGCGAAGAAGGCGAGCATGTAGATGTAGGCATCGTAGCCCTGGGCGTAGGCCATGGCGGAGAGCCCGAGCAGGGTGGCCGCCGACATGTAGTCACCGGCGATGGCCAGGCCGTTCTGGAAGCCGGTGATGCCCCCGCCGGCGGTATAGAAATCGCTGGTGGTCTTGGTGCGGTTGGCCGCCCAGTAGGTGATGCCGAGGGTGATGCCGACAAAGATCACGAACATGACGATGGCATGCCAGTTGGTCGCCTGCTTTTCGGTGACCCCGGCGGCGGGGCCAGCGGCCTGGGCCATCTGCGCCATCAGCGCCAGCTGTACGAACACGGAGAGCAGTACCTGTCTCATATGACCTCCTTTTGCGCTTCTTTCACCACGTCCTGTGCCATGTCGTCATAGACCTTGTTGGAACGCTGCACGTAATAGAGGGTGGTAAACCAGAAGAAGACGAAGAGGAACAGCTCGATGGTATAGCCGATAGGCCACATCGAGCCGGTGGCGATCTTCTGGCCGAGAAGCTGCGGGGCGAAGGCGATGAGCATGAAATAGCCGTAGAACATGATCAGGACGATGGCCGACAGGGTCCACTGGAATTTTCCCCGTTCCTGCACCAGTTTGATGAACTTTGGATTGTTCCGTATACGTTCGTACATTTCGCTGGACATATTTCCTCAACCTCCCGTTGGTGGATGTTGGCCTCCCCGACGGATCGACCGGCACTGTCCGGTGCCATCCGGGCTTCTCAGCGGCAAAGGACCACCGAAAAACCGGGCACGGAAGCACCGCGCCACCGCGCAGGTGCAATGTCGTTCTGTTTCTGCAGACGCTGTACTACCGCTTTCGCACCTCCTCTCATGGTTGATATTGCTTAGGAAGATGGTTCCGCAACAAACCGTAATCGCACATTTTATCGCGGAACTGCACGTTGTTCCCTGGAACGCCCCCTCCATGCGCTATGACATTGTCAGGGTCTACGTTCACATTTGTCTATTGTATACTTGATAAAAATTGATACTTCAAGCGGGAAGTGTACTCTTGTTACCAACATTTTTCTCTCATTTTTTTGGTATTAATTTAAACCTCATATTATCATGTTGTTATTCCACATAGGAAAAGAGCGGACTGAACCCTCGCTCATTTTCTCGATGCACCACAGAAGACCTGTTAAAACACGTAAAATCAGCGAATTAGGCGTATCAAACTGATCCATTAACGATAGAAATAACATTGTTACTGCACTGTTTTTCCGCGTTTCTCATCCAAACATCCTGATGGCGGGAGTCGGCGAGTTCCGGGCTTTCCCCATGGCATTCACTGGCAAACACGGTATTATCGGTGGAGACAGCCCTTCACCTTCCACCCCGGGAATCGACCATGCCCCTCGACTGGCCGCTGTATCTCGTTGTCGCCATGTTTTTTGCCGCCTTGCTCGCCGGATGGGTGGACACCCTGGCCGGTGGCGGCGGCCTGCTCACCCTGCCCGCCCTGCTCCTTGCCGGCCTGCCGCCGGTGGCCGCGCTGGCCACCAACAAGGCCCAGGGCTTTGTCGGGCCACTCACCGCCACCCTCATGCTGACCCTGAAGGGCCGCCTGCCGCTCCTCCGCCTCGCGGGGCCGGTGGCCGCGGCGGCGCTGGCCGCCCTGCTCGGGGCGCAGCTCATCCGCCATGTCGACACCTCCTGGCTGCACTGGATCATCCCGGCGCTCTTGCTCGGCGTGGCCATCTATTTCCTCGTCAACCCGGGCCTCGGCCGGCTCGCTGGCCAGGCCCGCCAGGGGGAAGTCGGCTACGGCCTGACCGCAGTGCCGCTGATCGCCTTCTACGACGGCGCCATCGGGCCGGGCGCCGGTTCCTTCTATGCCGCCGCCGGGGTGCTGCTGCGCGGCCAGACCCTGCTCGAGGCGACCATCCACGCCAAGCTGTTCAACTTCACCTCCAACGTCGCCGCCATGGCGCTCTTCGCCGCCGTCGGCCAGGTCGCCTGGCCCCTGGCGATGGCGATGATGCTCGGCCAGTTCTGCGGCGCCACCCTGGCCAGCCGCACCATGCTGCATGGCGGCGAGAAGCTTATCCGCCCCCTGGTCATCCTCATGTGCGTACTCATGTCGGCCGCCCAGCTCTACCGGCTGCTCGGCCGCTGATCGCGCCTGAAGAGCCGGCGCCGCCTCCTTCAGTCGCCAGGCAGGAGAAAACGTCTGCGGCGCATTGTCTTCGCGGCGTTTTTCCGCTATGCTGAAGAAAACGCAGGCAACGGCGGGCCCAGCCCCATCCACGAAGACGAGAAGATCATGCAGCAGGCAACGACAGCCTACCGCCAGGGTGGTGCGGGCCCCATCGGCCGGAGGGAACGATGAGCCCCTCCCCGCGACGCCGTTTCATTCTCCGCGCCACCGCCCTCTATCTCCTCTTCGGCAGCTGCTGGATCTTCCTCTCCGACCGACTGCTGCTCACCTTCACCGACATCGCCGCGCTGACCCGGCTGTCCACCGCCAAGGGCATCACCTTCATCCTCCTCACCGGCCTGCTCCTCGCCCTGGCGCTGACCGCCATCCCCGACCGCCGGGAGAGTGACGGCATCCGTCTGCGCAGCCGCAACCTCTTCCTCGCCGGTGGCGGCTTGCCCCACTGGGTGGCCTACCTCTTCGCGGTGGCGTCCTCCCTGCTCATGCTCGTGCTGCGCATGCACATCGCCGTCTCCTTCGGCGAGCGCCCCCTGCTCATCCTCTTCATGCTGCCGATCATCCTCAGCTCGGTGCTCGGCGGCTTCGGCCCCGGGATCGTCGCCACCCTCTTGTGCAGCGTCGGCATCGCCTATTACGGCATCCCGCCAATGGGTAGCTTCTTTATCGAGGCCCCGCACGACCTCTTCCAGTGGTGCATCTTCGTCGCCACCGGCCTGCTCACCAGCTACCTCAACGACCTCCTGCACCGCGCCCGGCTGCAGGCGGAAGAGCTGAACGAGCGGCGCGAACAGGCCCAGGAGGAGCTGCGGCAGAGCGAGGAAAGGTTCAAGCTGGCGATGCGGGGGGCCGACGACGGCCTATGGGACTGGGATTTGCGCAGCAATGCGCTCTATCTCTCGCCGCGCTGGAAAGCCATGCTTGGCTATGCCGAGGACGAACTCGCCCACCACCTCGACACCTGGCTCACCCTCGTACACCCCGAGGACCGGCAGCGAACTCTCGACCTGGTCGAGGACCTGCGCGCCGGGCACAGCGAGCGTTTCGAGACCGAGTTCCGCATGCGCCACAAGGACGGCAGCTACCGCGAGATCCTCTCGCGCGCCTTTCCCGCCCGAGATGACAAAGGAGAGGTGGTGCGACTGGTCGGCACCCATATCGACATGACCGAACGGCACCATGCCGCACTGAAGATGGCCGAGCAGGCCAGCCTGCTGGAGAGGACCAGCAGAATGGCCAAGGTTGGCGGCTGGCGCTTCACCGTCGCCGACGGCAAAGGCACCTGGACGGCGGAAGTAGCGCGCATCCACGATGTCGACCCGGAGCAGGAGACGACCCGGGAGTTCGGCCTCGGCTTCTACCAGGGCGACCACCGCAGAGCCATCGAAACCGCCATCGCCCGTGCGGTCAGCGATGCCATTCCCTACGACCTCGAACTGGAAATGACCACCGCCAGTGGAACGACCAAATGGGTGCGCACCATCGGCCAGCCGGTCGTCGAGAACGGCCGGGTGACCGCCCTCGAGGGCGTGCTGCTCGACATCAGCGAACGCAAGCGGGCGGAAGCGGCGGTGCGCGAGAGTGAAGCACGGCTGCGCGCCATCATCGACAACGTCCCCGACGGCATCGTCCACCTCTCGCCCGCCCTCGAAGTACGCTGGGTCAACCTCGCCGCAAAGCGCCTCTTCACTCTCGACGACAACGCCACGACTCTGGGCCTGCCCTGCCACCACACCTTCTGGGACAAGACGCAACCCTGCCTGTCCTGCCCGGTAACACGCTGCGCCGCCAGCTTGAAGAACGAGACCGGCACCCTCAAGCCTCTGGATGAACAGGGGCCGGAGTTCGAGGTGCGCGCCGTGCCGATCCTCGACGGCAGCGGGCGGCTCGAAGGCATCATCGAGATCGTCCGCGACACCACCACGTTAAAGCGCCTCGAGGAACAGGTTCGTCAGGCACAGAAGATGGAATCGGTGGGCACCCTCGCCGGGGGCATCGCCCACGACTTCAACAATATCCTCTCGGCGATCCTCGGCTATGGCGAACTGGCTCTCGAGGAACTGCCGGCGGACAGCCCCGGCCGGGCCAGCGTCACCACCATCATCGAAGCCGGCCAGCGCGCCGCCCACCTCACCAAGGACCTGCTCCTCTTCAGCCGCAAGCAGACAAGCCAGAAACAGCTCGTCGACCTCAACGAGGTGGTGGTGAGAATCGAGAAATTCATCAAACGCATCATCGGCGAGGACATCCTCTGCCATACCGACCTGACCAGAGAAGCGCTGCTGCTCCGCGCCGACCCCCACCAGCTCGAGCAGGTGCTGATGAACTTCGCCACCAACGCCCGCGATGCCATGCCCCACGGCGGCACCCTGACCATCACCACCAGCCGCCTGACCCTCGACCGCGACTTCGTCGAACAGCACGGCTTCGGCAGGCCCGGCAACCACGCCCTGCTCACCGTCAGCGACAGCGGCAAAGGCATGGACAAGACTACCGCGGCCAAGATCTTCGAGCCCTTTTTCACCACCAAGGGAGTCGGCCAGGGCACCGGCCTCGGCCTGGCGGTGGTCTACGGCATCGTCCACGACCACCAGGGCCATATCAACGTCTACAGCGAACCGCTCAAGGGCACGGTGTTCCGCGTCTACCTGCCGCTTTCCGAGGATACCGCGGATGCCACCAGCGCCGCCCTGCCCGCCGAACAGCCACAGGGCGGCAGTGAGACCATCCTCCTCGCCGAGGATGAACCGGCAGTGCGCGCCCTCTTCTCCCGCGTCCTCCGCGCCGCCGGCTATCGGGTCATCGAGGCCGCCAGCGGCGACGAGGCGGTACGCATCTTCGAAGGAAAGGCCGGAGAGATCGACATGCTGCTCTTCGACCTGATCATGCCGAAGATGGACGGTCGACACGCCATGGAGCTGATCACCGCCAAAAAACCGGAGGTCGGCTACCTCTTCGTCAGCGGCTACGCCCCGGAGAACCTCCGCCGGCCGGAGATGCAGTACCTCCAGGAAGCGGTGCTCTACAAGCCGGTGTCACCGCGCGAGCTTCTCCAGAGAGTGCGCCAGACCCTCGATCGCGGCCACCTCCACTAACCCGGCGCAACCCGGCCGCCGCGCCGCTTCCTGCCGTCAGCCGCGAGCAGACCGCCCATGTCCCGGGCAAAGGCTCTCACTCCTCCCGCGCCGCCTGTCCCCCTCCGCTCCTGCCAGAACGACTCCCTTGGCCAGTCCCTTCGCCCGCGCCAGCGCCTCCGACGCGAGCGAAGAGGTAGAGACCGAGACCGGCGAGGGTGACGGCGATGCCGAGGATGCCGAGCGGCGTCGGTGGCAAGGCGGCGAGAAAGAGCATCTCCAGGGCCAGGGCGAAGAGCACCTCGCTGGCCTGGGTGGCGTCGACCGCGGTCAGCTGGTAGGCATTGCCGGCCAGCTGCCGCGCATGGAGAAAGAGGCCGGTGGCGATGAGCCCCGAGCAGACGGCCACCAGAGCGGTCTGGCCCAGCTGGCCGGCGCTCGGCCAGGGGGGCCGCACCAGCAGGAGCAAGGCCACCCAGAAGGGCAGCGAACCGAGGGTGAGGAGAAAGACCTTGACGAAAGGCCGCGACAGCTCGGTTGCGGAGAGCCGCGGCAAGGCGGAGCGGTGGCGGTTTTCCGCCTCCCAGACCAGCTGATTGCCGAGCGGATAGCAGATGGCGGCGAGGAATACGGGGATGGCGCCAAGGAGGATTTCCGCCGCCGGGGCCTGCTCGGCACGGCTAAGGTTGATCAGCACCACCCCGGCGAAGATGAGCAGTGAAAAGAGCAGAGCACGCCAGGAGAGGCGGTGCCCGAAGAGGCGCAGCACCAGGGGGGTGGCGAGAATGGTCGACTGCCAGGTGGCGGCGACCACCCAGGCCGGGGCGTAGCTGGCGCTGTAGGTGATCAGGGCGTAGAACAAGCCGAAGCCGACCGTGCCGGAAAGGGTCCAGAAGAGGAAGTGGCGCCGATAGAGGGCGAGGACGGGTCGGAGACGGCCGCGGCAGGCGGCAAAGCCCAGCCAGAGGAAGAAGGCCATGAAGAAGTAGCGCAGGGCGGCGCTCCACAGCCAGTGGCCGCCCTGCAGGCTCATCAGCCGGTTGAGGACGAAGGTCGAGCTGAAGAAGAGCCCGGCGAGGGTGCCGAAGGCGATCAGTGGCAGCATGGGGGCAGAGGGGCGAAAAGGGGAAAACGGCCGGGGCCGCGGCTCAAGGCGATACGTGGCTCATTAAGCCCGATGCCGCCATCGAGGTCAACCGTTTCCTGCCACTAATGGGCATTTGCAAATAACTGCTGCCTTTTTCGCTGCGATATGGCTAAATACCCCCGTTCCCCAGGGGCCACGCGACCCCACTGGCCTGCTCGCCACCATGACGCCGGCCCTGGCCCCAGACCACCGCACCATGCCATCAGGAGAAGTCCCATGACCATCACCATCGACGCCATAGGCACCATCCACAGCCCCTTTACCGATCTGGAAAACATGCCGATCCAGCCCGCCGGGGCGGCGGAAGTCGTCGGCACCCTGGAGATCCTGCCGCAGTACGCCGAGGCCCTCGCCGACCTCGACGGCTTCAGCCACATCTACCTCATCTACCACTTCCACCGCGCCAGGCGCACCGCCCTGCAGGTCGTGCCCTTCCTCGACACCGTCCAGCGCGGCGTGCTCGCCACCCGTTCGCCGCTGCGCCCCAACCATCTCGGCCTGTCCATCGTCCGGCTGCTGGAAGTGCGCGGCACGGAGGTGCGGGTGCAGGGCATCGACGTCCTCGACGGCACGCCGCTCATCGATATCAAACCCTATATCGCCAACTTCGACCATGTCGCCGAGAGCACCTCGGGCTGGATGACCGCGGGGAGGAAAGAGGTCGCCGGCAAACTCTCCGACAGCCGCTTCGTCTGAGCCGGCGGCAAATCCCCCCACCCCTGGTCTTGTCAACCGGGCGGCCCATGCATATCATGGCGAGATCACACGAACCCCAGCGGAGGAACAGCAATGAGCGAAGGCAAACACAAGCACCAACACACCCATAACCACGACCACCACCATCAGCACGAGCACCCCCACAAGCACGGCAGCGAGGAACATAGCCACCCCCATCACCACCACCATAGCCACCAGCATACCTTCGAGCATGAGCACGACCATGGCCACGAGGGCGGCGGCCATGGCCACGACCATCTGCACGAGCCCCATAACGAGGGCCCGCATGACCACGACCACCCCGAGCACCACCTCGACGACCACTTCCATAAGCACTGAGCGGCGAGAAG
>JANJUM010000206.1 GCA_024710585.1 Desulforhopalus sp. | reverse complement strand
AACATCCATGATTTCTTCGGTAGAAGGCTCGTAGATGTACTCACCTGAGAAGCTTTTCTCCTTCTCCGCCTGCTCGGTTGTCGGCTGGACCGGCAGTAGAGACGATACGGCTGGAACCTGCGAGGCAACCGATTTGAAGTTGCTGTAGATGATCTCGACCTTGTCACTAGCCCCGCTGAGAAACTGTGAGGCGATGTCCGTTGCGACTTCTCTGGCGTGGAACATCTGGAAGGAACTCATGATGTCACGATAGCTCTTCCTGACACAACCGGTCTTGCCGAGCAACTGAGCGCCCTTCTTGCCGACGCATACGAAGCTGACCTTTTTTCCCGCAGCCTCGTATTCTCGTTTCATCTTCAAAGCAAGCTTGATGATGTTGGCATTGAAAGATCCGCACAGACCCCGGTCGGAAGTAACTACGACGATTTCCACGGTTTTGACATCGCGAACCTCCATCAGGGGAAAGCCTGTGGTATTGGCCCCCCCTGACAGATTGGACATGGCCTCGTTGAATTTGGCGGCGTACGGTCTGAACGCCTCCATTTTCTCCTGGGCGCTGCGGAGTTTCGCTGCAGCGACCATGTTCATGGCCTTAGTGATCTGAGCCGTCTTCTTGACGCCCGCGATCTTCAGTTTTACTTCCTTTAAACTCGCCATATCTTGACCTTTTCGTGATTAATTAAGACCTTTGGACGCCTTGAAAGTATCACCAAAGCTGGTCAACACCTTGTTGAGTTTCTCCTTGATCGGGTCGGTGAACGCCTTTTCCTTGGCCAGATCGGTAAAGATGCTCGGCTCGTTGGATTCGATATAGCTATACAGCTCGGACTCGTAGTCGGCCAGAGTGTCAACCGGCAGTTTATCCAGGTAGCCATTGGACCCGGCATAGATGATGACCACCTGCTTCTCCATCGGCAGCGGCTGATATTGGGGCTGCTTGAGGATCTCGACCAGCCTTTCGCCGCGAGTCAGCTTGGCTTGGGTGGCGGCGTCAAGATCGGAGCCGAAGGCAGCGAAAGCGGCCAGTTCACGATATTGAGCGAGATCAAGACGGAGGGTTCCAGCAACCTGCTTCATCGCCTTGACCTGGGCCGCGCCACCGACGCGGGAAACGGAGAGACCGACGTTGATCGCGGGACGCACGCCAGAAAAGAACAGGTTCGGCTCAAGGTATACCTGACCGTCGGTGATGGAAATAACATTGGTCGGAATGAACGCGGAAACGTCGCCAGCCTGAGTCTCGATGATCGGCAGAGCGGTCAGAGAACCGGCTCCCAGTGAGTCGTTGACTTTGGAGGCGCGCTCAAGCAGACGGGAGTGATTGAAGAAGATGTCGCCAGGGTAAGCCTCGCGTCCCGGCGGGCGGCGGAGCAGCAGGGAGAGTTCGCGGTAGGCGACGGCCTGCTTGGAAAGATCGTCGTAAATGATCAGAGCATGCTGGCCGTTATCACGGAAATACTCGCCCATGGCACAACCGGCGAAGGGGGCGATATACTGCATCGGCGCAGGATCGGAAGCGCAGGCGGAGACGACGGTGGTGTACTCCATGGCACCGTGCTTGCGCAGCGCCTCCACGACCAGTGCGACGGTGGACTTCTTCTGGCCAACGGCCACATAGATGCAGTGGATATCGGTATTTTTCTGGGCGATGATGGCATCGACGCAGAGGGCGGTCTTGCCGATCTGGCGGTCGCCGATGACGAGTTCGCGCTGTCCGCGACCGACCGGGGTCATGGCGTCGACAGCTTTGGAGCCGGTGTAGCAGGGTTCGTGAACGCCTTTTCTGGCGATAACGCCGGGAGCGAGAACCTCGATCTTGGAAAAGAGATCAGTTTTGATCGGCCCGAGACCATCGATGGGAGCGCCAATGGCGTCGACTACGCGACCTTCCATGGCCGGTCCAACCGGAACCTCGGCAATCCTGCCGGTCCGCTTGACGATATCGCCTTCTTTGATGCCGGAAACATTGCCGAGAACGGCGCAGCCTACGTTGTCAGCCTCGAGGTTGAGGGCAAGACCCATGATCCCGCCGGGGAACTCCAGGAGTTCCATGGCCATGCAGTTCTGAACCCCGTAGACCCTGGCGATACCGTCACCTACCGAGATGATGGTACCGGTTTCCTTGAGATCGATGCTGGTCTCGTAGGCACCAATCTGATCTTTGATAATCTGACTAATTTCCGCGGCTTTGATCTGCATCTATTCTCTCCCCTTGATGGATTCTTTTAAACCTGCAAGTTGCGTCCTGATGCTTCCGTCCAGAACCAGATCGCCGACCTTGGCGATGATGCCGCCAATGATCGTCGGATCGACACTGGTCGAGAGCTTGACCTTCTTGCCTGTTAACTTTTCTAAGACCTTCTGCACGTGAGCCTTGAGCTCATCGTTCATTTCCACTGCCGAAACGACGTTACCGTGGCAAATGTTCTTCGCCCCATCGACCATGGCCTGGTAGGCCTCGGCAATCTCCGGTAACAGTCCGGCGCGTTTCTTCTGCACGAGCAGGTTGAGAAAATTCCCGACCACCTTATCGACGCCCATGGAAGCGACGATGCCCTGCATCACCTTTTCCTTGACATCCATGGGGTACAGGGGATTGGTAACCGCATCGGCAACCTCGGGGTGGGAAACGAACAGTTCCGCCAATCCCTGGAGCACCTCGTTGTACTGCTCGTAGGTCGCCTGATCCTGGCCTACCGCAAAGATGGCCTTGGCGTAACGTCTTGCGAGGATTGTCTGTTTCACTGTACGGCCCCCACTTTGGCTAAGTAGTTATCGATGATCTTCACCTGGTCGTCCGCGGTGAGATTGCTGACGATGAGCTTCTCCGCCATGACCGCAGCCTGTTCGGCGATATCGTTCTTCAAGGTGCGACGCGCCACGGTCAACTCGTTTTGGATGGCCATTTCCGCGGAACGCTTGAGGTCCTGAGCTGCCTGCTCGGCCTTTTCGAGGATCTTGGTCTTTTCTATTTCCGCCTGGGCCACGGCGCGATCGACAATCTTGTCGATCTCCGATTCAACCGATGCGAGTTTGGCCTGGAATTCGTTATAGGACTTCTCGGCTTCAGCACGTTTACGCTGCAGTTCCTCTATCTCGTCCTGTATACCTTTACGACGAGCGGCGAGTCCCGCGCCGATGGGCTTGGCACCGAACTTGACGAGGATGATCACCAGAGCGATGAAGTTGACGACCCTCCAGCCGAGGTCCTTGATTTTCGCCGGGGAGAGACTTGAGGAGACATGACCACCATCCGATGCCGCCGCATGACTGTCAACCGCCGGTGCAGCCGTGTCTGACGCGTAGCTCGGGATGTTGCCGCAGACAAAGAGAAGGGTCAGGACAATGACCGCTATGAACCCGGTTAAACTCTTTACTTGCTTCATGTTAGAGGCTCCTCCCGAGAATTTTGCCAGCCATCTCCGCGGCGAACCCGTCGAGATCACCCTGCAGGCTGGTTCTTGCACTGTCAATCTGTGCCCGCAGTTCGGTGAGACGGGCCTCCTTGGCAGCATCGACCTCCGCACGAATCTTGGCAATCTTCGCATCCCCTTCCGCCTGGGCCGAAGCCCTGGCTGAGTCCAGAGCGGCCTTGGCCTTGCCGGAAGCGAGCGACATCTTGGCGTCGACCTCCTCCTGCCGCTGCTTGGCATTCTTTTCAAACTTCAGGATGTTCTCCTGCATGCCCTTGATCTTTTCAGATCTCTCCCGCAGGATGTTCTTTATGGGCTTGTAAAGAACTCCGTTGAGGAGAAACATAAGCACAACCATGTTGACAATCTGAATGAACAGTGTGATATCCGTCGTAACCATGTCCGCTGCTCCCGCTTAACGAAAAAAACTATAAAACTCTACATCCATCGCGATGATGGATGATGACCGCAGTCTCATATCCCTACTAAATACCGACTAAAACGACAGGATTTTGGCTGAACAGCCATTCACAATAGCAGAAAATTCTTACTGTATATATATAGCTCTGTCAACTACTTTATCGGGCTCAGCTGCCCTGCGGCGTGGTGCTTGGCACCACGCCGCAGAGGCCCATGCCTTGCTCACAATCTCGTGGAAGCGTTTAACGCCGGACCAGCTTCCTGACGATTTCCGGCACCGCCCGCACCGCCTCGCCAACCTTGTCGGTCATCGGACCTCCGGCTTGAGCCATGTCAGCCCGGCCGCCGCCCTTACCACCGACGATCGCCGCCACCTCGCGGACGAGATCCCCGGCTTTGATGTCGCCCGTCAAGTCCTCGGTGACCACGGCCAGGAGCGCCACTTTGTCGGCGACGACCCCAGCCAGTACAGCCACCCCTGAATTCAAGCGGTCGCGGACGCGGTCTCCCACCTCGCGCAGGGTCTTGGCGCTGTCCAGGGCGATCTCCGCCGCCACCACCGCCACTCCTTCCACGATGGGTGGCTTCTCGAGGAGGCCGTCGAGGTCGGCGCTGGCCAGCTGCCTTGAAAGTTCGGCGACCTGTTTTTCTAGCCCCCGGTTCTGCGCCATAAGGGCGGAGATCTTGTCCGTCAGCATCGCCACGTTACCGACTCCAAGCAGCTCAGCCACCTTCTTCTCGCGTTTTTCCTGTTCACGGACACTGGCATAGGCTGCCGCACCGGCCAGGGCTTCAATACGGCGCACCCCGGAGGCGATGCCGCTCTCGGATACTACGCGGCACAGCCCCAGTTGCCCGGCCGCCTCGACGTGTGTGCCACCGCAGAGTTCCTTGCTGAAGTCAGCGAGCGAGACGACGCGCACCTTCTCCTCATACTTCTCGCCAAAGAGAGCCATGGCCCCCTCCTTGACCGCCTCCTCGCGATCGACGATACGTGTGGCCACGGGAGCGTTTCTCCAGATCTGCCGATTGACGAGCAACTCGACCTGGGCAATCTGTTCCTCGGTGAGAGGCGAAAAGTGCGTGAAATCAAAACGCAGACGTTCCGGCCCAACCAGCGAGCCTGCCTGCTTGACATGATCGCCAAGTGTCTGGCGCAGGGCGCTGTGCAGGAGATGGGTAGCGGTGTGATGCACCGCCGTTGCGAGGCGCCGCTCCCGGTCGACGGTGAGGGTGACTTTCTGCCCCACCGCAAGGCTCCCCTCGCTCACCTCCACCTCGTGAAGAACGATCTTGCCTGCAGCGGTTGTCGTAGCCACCACACGAGCCCGCCCCCCTGGCCAGTGCACCTCGCCACAGTCCCCCATCTGCCCACCCGATTCGGCGTAAAAGGGCGTACACTCGACGAACAGGCGCCCTTTTTCGCCACAACCGAGGGCATCGACGGCAGCACCGTCGCCATCGAGCAGGCCGGCGACGCGGCTATCGGCCGAGAGCGTCTCGTAGCCGACGAAGGTGCAAGTCTGACCGGTTGCGGCGAGGTGCTTCACCCCCTCGTCGAAGAGCTTCATGCCCTCGCCCTTGCGCGAGGATCGGGATTTTTTACGCTGTGCCTCCATCTCTGCCGCGAACCCGGCCTCGTCGAAGCCCAACCCCTTTTCCAGGGCGATATCGCGCACGATGTCAAAGGGAAAACCAAACGTGTCGTACAGCTTGAAGATGAAGTCACCGGAAATGACCGTGGTCTTCCCGACGGCCATACGCGCGATCTCTTCGTCGAGGAGGGCAAGGCCGTGCTCCAGGGTTTCGCGGAAGCGTTCCTCCTCCTTGGTGACAACCTTCTCGAGCAGCGCCGTCGCCCCATGCAGATGGGGATACGCCGCGGCCATTTCCTCTACCACCGTGCGGCAGACCTCGGCCATGAAGGACTGGTCGAGGCCAAGGTGCTTGCCGTAACGGACAGCGCGGCGGACGATGCGCCGCAGCACGTAGCCGGCGCCCTCGTTGCTTGGGAGAACCCCATCTGAAACGAGGAAGGTGGTGGCGCGGGCATGGTCGGCGATGACGCGCATCGCCACGTCGTCCTGAGGGGCGCGGCCATAAATCTTGCCGGAGAGATCCTGAAGACGGGCGATGATCGGCTGGAACAGGTCAGATTCATAGTTGTTGCGCTTGCCCTGGAGCACCGCCGCGACCCGTTCAAGTCCCATGCCGGTGTCTATGCTCGGCTTCGGAAGCCTGGTCATGGTACCGTCGACACTGCGATTGAACTGCATGAAAACGAGATTCCACAACTCGAGAAAACGGTCGCAGTCGCAGCCGAGAGCACAGTCAGGCCGCCCGCAGCCTGCCTCGACGCCCTGATCGATATGGATCTCCGAGCAGGGCCCGCAGGGGCCCGTGTCACCCATGGCCCAAAAATTGTCCTTTTCGCCCATGCGTACGATCCGCCCCTTAGGCAGGGTGTCCACTTTTTCCCACAGCCCCCAGGCCTCGTCATCATCCTCATAGACGGTCACCCACAGCTTTTCCGCAGGCACGCCCAGTTCCACCGTCAGAAACTCCCAGGCGAAACGGATCGCCTCCTCCTTGAAGTAGTCGCCGAAGGAAAAATTGCCGAGCATTTCGAAGAACGTGTGATGGCGGGCGGTATAGCCGACGTTCTCGAGGTCGTTGTGCTTGCCGCCGGCACGGACGCAGCGCTGGCTGGTGACGGCGCGGCTGTAGTCGCGTTTGTCCTCGCCCATGAACACCATTTTGAACTGGACCATGCCGGCATTGGTGAACAACAGGGTCGGGTCGTCCTTGGGTACAAGCGAGGAGCTCTCCACCAGGGTATGATTTCTCTCGGTGAAATACTGCAGGAACCTGTGACGGATTTCGTTTCCTTTCATAGGGTTTAGCGTCTCTGGTGTGGGTGGAGAAGTTCGCCCGCGCCCGCAGGGCTGAGGGCTTAGGTAGCTATGCATTATGTAACGTCTTCCCGCTGTGACAGCGGGTGTATCGCGCCCTCACCTTCCCTTGGCGTTGCTGCGGGCGCACATCTTAGCCGAGGATCTGGTCGCGGGCGACGATCAGCGGCAGAATCTCTTTGAATTCCGGGGTACCGGCCTTGCCGAGCAACTCGTAAACGAGCATCTCCGCAGGACCGACGATCGCCCCGGCAGCGGCGAGACAGCTCAGCCCGGACAGATGATCATTCTCGCGACGTGCCGACACGCCATCGGAGACAACCCACACCATCAGCCCTCGCGCCAGCAGCGCCATGGCCGTCTGGTAGACGCAGATATGGGTCTCGACGCCAACCAGGGCGACAACCTTCACCGTCGTCGGCAACGCATCGAAGAATGCGGCCGTCGCGTTGTTGGCCAGGGCGTTGAACTCGGTCTTGTCGAACCGTGCCATCCCCTCCGCCAGAGCCTCGAGAGGCGCCACATAAGGCCCCAACCCCTTGCTGTATTGGGTGTTGGCGACCACCGGCAAGCGCAGGATGGCGGCACAGCGCATCATCAATTCCACCGTTGCGGTCACCCGTTCGGCATGATGAATCTTCGCCATCAATTTTTCCTGGACATCGATCACCTGCAGACAGACGTCCTGCGGAACGAACAGTTGATGTCTCATAGGCCACCTCTTCGTCGTTTACTGGCTGGTGAAAACCGCACTCACTTAAACCGGTTCCCAGCGCGGATTCAAGTTCAACGTGGTGAAACCGGCAAAAAACACCCTCTCCGGCGAACACCGCCCTCGGCCCCGGCGATAACAAAAACAACACTTGCGACTTTACAAAAAACGGACAACTATTACATTAAAAGATGAAATACAACCTCTGGAGACGACCTATGCAGGACGAACAGATCGATGCCATGGCCAAGCTGCTCAAATCGATGTCCCACCCCATCCGGCTGAAGATACTCTGCCTGCTGCAGGACAAGGAGCTCTCGGTGGGCGAGATTCGCGCCCAGGTGAAAACCACCAACGCCAACATCTCCCAGCATCTCAATATTCTCCGCGGCCAGGGCATCATAGATTTCCGCAAGGACGCCAACTTCATCTACAACAGAATCAGCGACAGACGCATACTCGAACTCATCAAGAAGATGCACAACCTCTTCTGCCCGAGTCTGTGATGGCGCAGGTCTCAACGCACGTTCAGGAGTCGAAAATGATCATCAACGACTGGATTCACAGCATTGCCGGAATCATGATCCTGCTCAGCCTCTCCCTCGGCACCGCCGCCAGCCCTCTCTACCACAGCAGCTACTGGCTGCTGCTCACCGCCTTCGTCGGCCTCAATCTGCTGCAGTTCGGCTTCAGCAAGTTTTGTCCGCTGGGGCTCATCCTCAAGAAAATGGGTGTTCCGGAAGAGAGACGGTAAACTCAGCGGGATGCGCCGCTAGTCGACGGACATGGTCACCCCGCAGGAGGCCTGCCAGCAGCAGCCAGCCTCGGAACATTCCTGGCGCTGGCGAAAGCAGGGGGCATTGCCCTCCCGCACCTGGATCCGGCAGATAAGCTCTGCCAGCTTCACCCCCTTCTCCTGGGGAACACCCAGTGCCAGCGCCTTTTTCCGCGCCAGGGAAAAGAGTTTCGGTCCTTTCCGGTAACCTTTGTTACGAGACATCCATCTACCCCCTCTATGCCATCGATCTCCGGCCAGCCCGCGGCAATCCCCACGCCGGCCGCTCGTCGCAGCTCGCTTGCCGCCGCCCTCCCCCGGGATGGCGGCGCCATGTCCCCCTCGTTCCACTTCCTTCGGAGTACGTCACTCCTCCCTAAATTGGCAGGATGTGATACTCCTCGATGATCGGGTGCACCCCCTTGAGCACCTGACCGTTGCGCCCGTCGATGGAGATCGGATCACCGAAAGAAATGCGTTCTCCGGCGATCTCGCAGTACTGCTCCATCTCGTAGACCTTGAGACTGCGGCACCCGACGACGCAGGTCTTCTCGAGGCGCACCGCCACCACTGAAGCGTGGGAGGTCTGCCCGCCACGGGAGGTAAGCAGGCCGTCGGCCTGGCAGATGACGTTGATATCCTCCGGCACCGTATCCTGGCGGATGAGAATCAGGGGTGTCTCCGGGTCGCTGCGGCGCAGCTGGCGGATATTCTCTTCGGTGAACACAGCCCGGCCGGAAAGCGCTGAGCCGCACACCCCGACCCCCTTGCCAAGATGGGCCTTCTCGAGAATGGGGCTTTCGACGAAGACGTTGAGATGCTCTTTCTTCTTGATGGTGATCATGTCCCGGGTTTGAAGAATATAGAGCGAGTCGGCGTCGGGCCCCTCGAAAGTGAATTCTATTTCCTGGGGATTCCATCGTTTTTCATAGACGAGCTCCCGGGAAATGAGCAACAGCTGCTCATAGATGCGCGGGAAACGACGTTCCAGGGTTTCCTCCTCGGCACGGCCGTCGAGCCTGGCCTGCTCGATAGAAATGGCATGGCTCGACACCAGCCCGGAGACGATATCCTCCCCCTGGTCGCCATAGGCGTAATCGCCCCACAGGGCAACGCGGTGAACCTTGCGGTAGGGGTGGGCGGTGAACACCACACCAGAGCCGGCGCTGGCGCTGCGGTTGCCGAAGACCATGGTCTGCACGATCACCGCCGTACCCCATGAGTCGGAAACATCCATGATCTTCCTGTACTCCACGGCCTTTTCGGTGTCCCAGGAATCGAGCACCAGCTGGATCGCCTCGATGAGTTGCAGCCACGGATCTTCGGGGATCTTCAGACCTTTGTCACGGGTGAGGCGCCGATAGTCGAGCGCCAGCTCGCGCATCTGAGCCTCGGAAAAATGGCGCTTGAGGCTGACCCCGTGCCGTCTCTTGGCGTCATTCATGAGCACCTGGAACTCCTCGCGGCCCACCCCGCAGATCATCGCCCAGGACTGCAGAAAGCGCCGATAGTTGTCCCAGGCGAAATAGCCGTTGCCATGGTTGGCGATGACGTCGGCGATGAGATCCTCGTTGAGGCCGACGTTATGGACGGTCGCCATCATCCCCGGCATGGAAATGGCCCCGCCGCTGCGCACCGAAACGAGCAACGGTCGCACCGGCGAGCCATAGGTCTTGCCGGTCATTTCTTCAATCTCGGTCAAGGCATGGCGCACCCGCTGCATGAACTCCTCCCGGGTTCGCCGGTAGGTAAAGAGGATGTTCCGGCAGCGGAAGATCTCCGTGGTCAGCACGAAGGCCGGCGGAACGCGGATGCCATCTCCGCTCAGAGTTGCAAGGTTATAGCCTTTGTTGCCAAGGTGGACGAGGTTGTGGGTATAGGGATTGGGACGGTGAAGCATCGACAGCACCCGTTCCGGGTTGTAGGTCATGAGCAGGTCGAGCCGGTCCTTGTCGAGAAGATCCTTCTGGTTCTCCAGGGTCTGCAGGATACGCAGGATGAAATTGTCAAGATGCTGCAGGCCGAAGGTCGAAGAGATCACTTCGCGGAAGAACACCTCGGAGAGGCGCTGCACCGTCGTCCCCACCTCGTCCTCGTCGTAGAAATTGGCAAACTTCTCAAGGAGGTTGTCGCGGCCGATCTGCGGGATGATGATCGACAGATTGTTCTGATGGATATTGGTGTAAAAGGCGTAGATGACGTCCTTGACGCCCTCCGACATGCCGCGGAAAATATCGAGATACTGGGTGTAGGAGAAGCGCCGCACCTTGAGCGAGGCCTCGAGCAGCGACAGGTAGGTAGAGAGGCGCCTCGAGGAGATGCCATCGATGGCCAGGGCGCGCAGGAAGAGGCGGATGCAGCGGACGATATCGTAGAAGGTGGCCTGGGTGATGATCGACAGGTTAACCGTCTCCGGCAGCTTCTCGAGGTAAAGATTGGCGAGGTTCTCGAGGCGGAAGGTCAGGCTCAGGGCGTCGAACTTGCGTTCCTTGTAGCGGCCGTAGACCGAGGGGATGTCGGCGGCGATATGCCGTTTGTAATAAATATCTTCCTGGGCCTCGAAAGTCTCAGCGGAGAGGATGATGGTCTTCAGCCCCTCCAGGGCGGTGAGCAGGGCCTCGAGGCCCTTCTTGGTGTCCCTGTGGTCAAGGTCGGCTATCAGACGCTCCATTTCCGGGAAGCCATCGTTGACCGCGTGGTCGATCTCGGCACGCAGCTGCTGCACGCCAAGGTTGTACTTCTTGTAGAGCAGCTTGTACATGCGCACGAGCAGCTCGAAGCGACGCACTTCGTGGCTCTTGAGATCGGTCTGCCGGGCGAGGAACTCGCCGATCACCTCGAGGTCGACGCCCAGCAGGTCCTGAACCCGGTGGATGCCCAGGCCCGGCCAGAACCGGGCGCTGAGCTGACGCAGGTCGTCGACGTACTCCCCCTCTGCCCCCACCTGGCGGTAGACCTCCTCCGGAATGTAGGGAATGAGCAGGGACTTGTCGCCAGTCTTCCAGAAGAGAAAGATGGCCTGAACGAAGTCGACGATGAGGTTGGAGCTCTCCACATGGCCCTGCTTGCGCAGGAAATGAATTAGCCGATCCTGGCGGCGGTGGATCTCGTCAAGTTCGGTGGAGACGTCGCGCAGTTCGCCCTCGGAGCCGATCTCGTTGAAGAACACCGGCATCAGCTTGGCGAACTGCTTAAGCAGATTGTAGATCGGTGCGATGGGATGGTTGAGCAGTTGGGTGATATCGCGCTGGAAAAGGTCGGTATCCTTGATGCACGTCCCGGAGAGCTTGAGATGGATGATCAACGCCGAAAACAGCGTCGAACACCACTTCGGCTCGCGCATGATGAGGTAGAGCCAGACGCGGATATTGGCGAGATGGGCGGGATTGGCCAACGGCTGCCAGTTCTCGTCGACGCCGACCACTCCGGCATGCTGAAAACCGAAACGCACCACCCCCCAGAGAAAGGCCTCGACCATGCGGCTGTTGCCGCGGTCGAAGACCTCGCCACCAAGCACCTGAATGCACTGCAAGGAAGTGTGCGGGAACTTCCTCACGTTGGCCTTGAGGAGCTTGAAGGTAGTGAGGAGGAACTCCTCGATCTCTTCGAAGCTCTGCTGACGGACGAGATGCACCAGGCTGCGGTTTATCTCGCGCAGGGTCTCCTCGTGGATGAGGGAGAGCCCGTTGGTGTCCATGATCTTGAAGAGGAAGAGGAGTTTGCGGTTTTCGTTGAAACGCTGGCTGCCGCCGTCACGCTCCTCGTCCCCCCCGCTGAAGGCGCCCTCGGCCTCCACCAGCCTGGCGGGCATGGCCCGGTAGTACTTGACGATATCGAGATGCTCGGGATATTCCGCCATGGCCCGGATCGCCGCCGCCGGGTCCCGCTGCAGATCAAGGCCACGCACAGCCGCCAGGTGCTCTTCCATGGCGGTGTGGGAGATGGCCTGGAAAAGCCCGGCGGAATGAAAATCGCCGGCGGGGATGGAACAGCGCCCGAGAAACCAGGTGAGCGGGTCATCCTCACGCAGCCAATAGCGATAGCAGGCGACGTGGATGGTCTGCAGAAGCTGCGCGAGTGGCAGGAAATCGAAGGTGGCTCGGCCGCCCTCGCACAGGCTGAGGAGGTGTTTGGCGATCTTGGTGAACGGATGCTGCCCCTGGGCAACGTGCATGAGGATCTGGCGGTCTCCACGCTCGAGCCCGCTTAAGCGGCGCAGGACCTCGTTGAGCTCGGCGGAGAAGCGGTTCACCTCGGAGACGGTGAAACGGCCCACCATACGGTCGAGCCAGGCCATCAGCGCCGCCACCGCCTGAGGGAGCATGGTGGCATCGCGCGAGGTCTCGTGCAGGGCGGTGAGGAAAAGCCGCGAGAGCCTTGCGAAGGCCTCCGGCCCGCGTGGATGAGCGAGATAGTGGTTGCCGTTCTTCAGGGCGAAACTGCGCAGCTGCGGCAGGATGATGCGCCAGTTGCGAAAGCGGTGACAGACCTCGAAGAGGAGTTTTTCCAAGGTCGAGTGCAGCCCCTTGTACTGCTGCACCACCTCCAGCAGCACCAGCAGGTCGTCGTCGATGACCACCTCGGTGGCGGTCTCCCGCAGGTTGGCGCGCAAGGCGTCGGATTCGATGGCGGGAGTGTGGTCGGCTGACTCCATGAAAACTCCGAGGAGATGGATGGTTGAGGAAACTCTGTGACTCCCTGGCGAATATAATGAACTCGGTCCCGATGTGGCAAGGAAGAAAAAAAACGCCCCGACGGGCAAAAACCCGCCGGGGCATCCTCAGCATGCCAAAAGGAGATTACGGTGCTCAGAGCGCCTTATTGGCCTCCATGTGCAGGATCAGGTCGAGCATGCGGTTGGAATAGCCCCATTCGTTATCGTACCAGCTCATCACCTTGACCGAGCGGCCGATGACCTTGGTGCACTGGGCGTCAATTATGGACGAATGGGGGTCGCCCTGGAAATCGATGGACACCAGGGGCAGTTCGGTATAGCCGAGGTAGCGGTTGGCGGCCTCCTTGAGAACGCGGTTGACCTCGGCGACGGAGGTATCGCGCTCGACCTCCATGACCGCATCGACCAGCGACACCGTCGGCGTCGGCACCCGCACCGCCAGCCCGTCGAACTTCCCTTTGAGCTCGGGGATCACCAGGGAAACCGCGGCCGCAGCCCCGGTCTTGGTGGGAATCATCGACATTGCCGCGGCCCGCGCCCGCCGCAGATCGGAGTGGGGAAAATCGAGCAGGCGCTGATCGCCGGTATAGGCATGCACGGTGGTCATCAGGCCGCGGACGATGCCGAAGTTGTCGAGGATGACCTTGGCGAAGGGCGCGAGACAATTCGTCGTGCACGAGGCATTGGAAACCACGTGATGGACGAGGGGGTCGTACTCGTCTTCGTTGACGCCCATGACGAAGGTCTTGACATTGCCCTTGGCGGGAGCGGAGATGACCACCTTGGCGGCGCCGGCATCGATATGTCCCTGAGCCGACTCGGCGTCGACGAACTTGCCCGTGCACTCGGCGACATAGTCGACGCCCAAGGCCCCCCAGGGGATCTCCGCGGGATTGCGATGGTTGGAGACGGTGACCAGGCGCCCATCGACGAGGACGCCCTGGTCGCCGCTCTCCACCTCGCGCGGGTAGACCCCCATGACCGAGTCGTATTTGAGCAGGTGGGCCAGAGTCTTGTTGTCGGTGAGGTCGTTGATCGCCACCACCTCGACATCGGCGAAGGCCGGGTCCCTGTCGATGGCCCTGAAGATGTTCCTGCCGATTCTGCCAAATCCGTTGATGCCAATTCTCACCGTCATGCTCCCCTCCTCGACTGCGGCGGAATGGCCGCCGCACAGTCAATATCCACAGCCATTATCATTGTGGCCGCCTCGCAGTCCGCGAGGCGACCGCGGATACCACAGCCCCTTTCGCTGAAAACGCCACCGGCACAGTGCCGTGGCGAACCCCGCGAGGAATACGCCTTTCTATCCCCGCCCTCGTCACCTGGCCCCGCCATCCGCGGGACACAACTGCCTCTCGCGCGCCCTACGGTAGAGATCGAGATAACGCTCCATCACCCTGGGCCAGGTATGCCGCTCCTCGATCAGTGCCACCGCCTGCCGTTGCACGCACCGCATGGCGGTTTTGTCGCCGTAGAGCCGTACCGCCCGTTCCATGGCCTGCAGCAGGCCTTCCACATCGTTGTGCTGGTAGGCGATGCCGCTTACCCCGTCGACCACCTTGATCAACCCGCCAACATGGTGCACGATGGGAATATTGCCGTGCAGCTGAGCGATGAAATCGGTGAGTCCGCAGGGTTCGTACCGCGACGGGATGACGAAGAAATCTCCGGCAGCATAGACACGGCTGGCGAGCTCTGGGCTATAGCCCTGAAGAAAGCAGCAACGTCCCGATAACCGTGGCGAGTCGGACATGCGCTTCAAAGCCTCGTCGAGATCGATGGCCCCGGTGCCAAGGACGATCAGCTGTGCCTCCGGCCAGCGCTGCAGCAGACGATCCCCCGCAGTCATGAGGATATCCACCCCTTTCTGCTCGCTGAGACGCCCAATAAAGGAAAACAGTGGGCCTTCCGCTTCTCCTCGCAGGCTGCCAAATTTCGGCACTCCGTCGATCGCGGCGCCAGCCTTCAGTCGCTCAATCAAAGCCCGCTTGCAGCGTCTCTTTCCGGCAAGGTCGTCTTCCGCGACGCCCGGCTGAAAAAGCATCTGCGGGTTGCCGCCAGCAACCTGCTCCGCCGAGAATACTGCGGGGTCGATGCCGTTGGTAATGCCTTCGAGAGACACCCCGCGTCGCAAGAGCTCATGGCCCAGCCAGCCGGTCATTCGGTCGCTGTCGGTCTCGCGCAGTTCCCTCGCGTAGTTCTCGCTGACCGTGTTCATTATGGCATAGGTTGCCGCGGCAAGGAAGGGATCGAACTTGCGCTCGAGCTGATTTTCATAGATGAGATGAGCCGGCAGACCGGTAATGGACACCGCGTAGGGCAGGTCGATCACCTCCTGGTGGTATCCAAGGCCGGCGTTGTGGATGGTCACCACGCAGCCGCTGTCGCGGAAGTAGGCGCGATAGCCGGGAATCTCGCGGATCAGGGCCGGCAGCACGGCCGTATGGCCATCGTGGCAGTGGATGATGTCAGGTCGCGCCCCGAGGGTGATCATCAGCTCGAGAGCCGCCTTCTGCAGGAGCAGGTTCATGGCGAAGAAATCATGGTGGCCCATGGATTTCTTCTGCCAGGGGACCAAGTTTTCGTCCTGCTCGCTGTAGGTATAAACAGCCGATTTCTGGCGGTATCTCTCGGCGTCGACGAGATACAGGTGAACGTTCTCGATGGTGTTGTGGAAGTAACGCACCTCCTCGCGAATGCGCCTGTCCGGCTGATCCATGTCGATATGCAGGCGCAAGGGCCGCTGCGGACAGAAGGGGTCTTCGAGAGGCACGAACCCATGGCGGGATGCATCGACGAAGCCGTAACGTGGCAGGACGACATGCACCTCTCGGCGCGAAGAACGTGCCAGCGCCTCGGAAAGCTGGCAGACCACATCCTTGACGCCACCTGCCCCGGCCAGCTGCCCGTATTCCCGGCTGAGCATCCAGATGTTCTCTACGCGCATTACCTTGTCTCTCCTTCTCTCCTCAGGCATATCCCGTGCGGAGCGTGGGCAGGACGGCGCACGGCGCGCCGATCTCCCTTTCAATCATGGTCCCGCAAAGACGATAACGATACATTGTATGTGCAATGGCCATCATGTCAAGACAGGGTGAGGAACCTCTCCTCTTCCATCAGGCAACGGCCCGCTTCCGCAGTCACTCCCGCCCGCAGCCATCGCTCTGTATGCACCTCTCGCCACGGCCACCCCGGGGAGCGCCGCCGTTCCAGAGCAAAGATTGACGGAAGGCTGGAAATCACCTATAGTTGACAAGTCGTTCCCACGTAGATCGCCGTTTTCATTGATGACGTCCGTGCAGGAAAGGGGAGGCGTCATCCCCGTCGACGTTTCGAGGACTGCGGACCTTCCAACTGCCCTGGCAGCACGCCAAGGAGGATGATATGCCCAACGGCCAGATCAAGATTTCCACCACCTCGCGGATGGAATTCGTCAACATCAGCGGCGAACTCGACAAGATCCTGCAGAACCAGCCGATCGCCTCAGGAGTCATCCACCTTTTCAGCCCGCATACCACCGCCGGCCTGGTGGTCAACGAAGGTGCCGACCCCGATGTCTGTTTCGACCTCCTCCAGGCCCTCGACCATCTCGTTCCCAAGCAGCTTGGCTTCAAACACCGCGAAGGCAACTCCCCGGCCCACATCATGACCATGCTCACCGGCAACACCCTGACCCTGTTCATCGAGAAAGGCAAGGTTCAGCTCGGCACGTGGCAGAAAGTCTTCCTCGGCGAGTTCGACGGGCCGCGCACCCGCACGGTGCGCTGGAAACTGATCCCCGACCCGCAGCAGCCCTTCGCCAATATCCCCATTACCTGAGTCCGACATGAACCAAGATCCCCATAAGATGTGCTTCGGCCTGAGCGAGGAGCTTGACCGGCAGTCGCTGGCGCTCTTTCTGCAGCTGTGCGGCCGCCGCGAGTTTGCCGAGCTTTTTGCCGGTCGCCTCGCCAGCGAGGAGATTCTCCGCATCGTCGATACCTTTTTCGACCTTTTCAAACAGCACCTGAGCAAGAACGAGTACCACCAGCTGTTCCTGCTCGACCCGCATCATCATCACGAGGAGTAGACGTGGCCAGCGAACGTCTCACCGACCTGCGCGGCTATCTGCAGTTGCTGCGCCGCGAACATCAGCTCCTCGAGATCGACGAGGAAGTCGATCCTTATCTGGAAATCGCCGAGATCCATCGCCGCGTCATCGCCGCTGGCGGCCCGGCCCTGCTCTTTACCAAAGTCAAGGGCTCGCAGTTCCCGGTGGTCACCAACCTCTTCGGCACTCCCAAGCGGCTTGAACTGGCCTTCGGCGCCAAGCCGCAGCAGTTCGTCCGCGATGTCGTCCGCCTCATCGAGACATCCATGCCGCCGTCCCTCGGACAGCTGTGGGACAATCGCCAGCTCCTCATGGAAGGGTTGAAGATCGGCCTCAAAACCGGGAAGTCAGGCGCCATACTCGAAAACTGCATGCGCCCGCCACGTCTCACCGAATTGCCCATGCTCACCTCCTGGCACAGCGATGGCGGGGCCTTCGTCACCCTGCCGCTGGTCTACAGCGAGCATCCCGACGGCAGGGGGCACAACCTCGGCATGTACCGCATCCACCGCTATGACGACGCCACCACGGGCATCCACTGGCAGATCCATAAGGGGGGCGGCTACCATTATTACGAAGCCGAACGGCGCAACCAGCCCCTGCCGCTGACCCTCTTCATCGGCGGGCCGCCGGCGCTGATGCTCTCCGCCATCGCCCCTCTGCCGGAAGACCTGCCCGAATTGCTCCTCACCTCGATGCTCATCGGCGAAAAGCTCGCCATGACCCAAGATCCCCTGGGAGGGCATCGTCTGGTGGCCAACGCCGAGTTCGCCGTCAAAGGCATCGTCCCGCCGCACCTGCGACACCCCGAAGGCCCCTTCGGCGACCACTACGGTTACGACTCCCTGCAGCACGACTACCCGATCTTTCAGGTCAGCCATGTCTACCACCGCCACAAGGCCATTTACCCGGCGACGGTGGTGGGGCGCCCGAAGCAGGAAGACTTCTTTATCGGCGATTATCTTCAGGATCTGCTTTCGCCTCTCTTCCCGCTGGTAATGAAAGGCGTTAAAAAACTGAAGACCTTCGGTGAGGCCGGCTTCCACTGCCTGGCGGCCGCCCAGGTTGCCGACCGCTACCCGCGCGAGGCTTTCGCCTGCGGTCTGCGTATCCTCGGCGAGGGCCAGCTGTCGCTGAGCAAATTCCTCATCCTCACCGACGCCGACATGGACATCGCCGACTTCCCCGCGCTGTGGGTCCATGTGCTCGAGCGGGTGCAGTGGGAGCAGGACCTGTTCATCTTCGCCAATGTCTCCCAGGACACCCTCGACTACACCGGACCGTCGGTCAACAAAGGGTCGAAGGCGATGCTCCTTGGCCTGGGCAAGGACAAGCGCCGCCAACTCCCCCGACAGTTCTCGGGCAACCTGCCAGGACAATGCTCTCATCCCAAGGTGTTTTTTCCCGGTACGCTGGTGGTTTCCGGCGCGAAATACGGCGATGCCCCGGAACTGGCCAGGGAACTAGCCGAATTCCCCGCGCTGAGTGGCTGGCCGGTCATCTTCCTTGTCGACAGCAGTGCGGCGGCGACTTCTTCGCTGCAGGATTTTCTGTGGACAATCTTTACCCGTTTTGAGCCTGCGGCCGATATCCACGCCCGCGCCCTCTCGGTTCGGCGCTACCACGTAGGCCTCACTCCGCCGGTGGTCATCGATTGCCGCATGAAGCCCTGGTACACAGAGGTTCTCGAGGTCGATCGCGCCACCAGGGAACTGGTCGACGCCAAATTCTCGAAGATCATCCCGGCCAAGTGGCGATGACCCGACCATTGCGTCTGCACAAATTCCTTGCCCAATGTGGTATTGCCTCGCGTCGCAAGGCGGAAGAACTCATCGCCAGTGGCCAGGTCAGCGTTGACGGCGAGGTGGTGCGGGAGATGGGAACCTCGATCGTTCCAGGGCGCAATGTCGTGACCTGCGGCGGTATCCCGGTGACGGAGAGCGAACCGCTGGTCTATTACCTGCTCAACAAACCCAAGGGTTACGTCACGACCCTCTCAGACCCGCAGAACCGCCCCATCGTCACTTCGCTGATCAAGGACTGCCAGGCACGGCTTTTTCCGGTCGGCCGACTCGACTTCGATACCGAAGGGGCGCTGATTCTCACCAATGACGGCGATCTCGCCCAGAAGATCCAGCACCCCAGCCACGAAACGAGGAAGACCTACGAGGCCAGGATCAAAGGGCGCCCCACCCGCGAAAAGCTCACCAGCCTCGAAAGGGGCATCATGCTCGACGGCCGGATGACCTCCCCCTCCAGGGTGACAGTACTCGGGGGGCATGCGGACCACACTCTGGTCAGCATCACCATTCACGAGGGCCGCAAACATCAGGTGAAAAAGATGTTCGCGGCCATCGGGCACCCGGTTGTTTCCCTGCGTCGCACCGCCTATGGCAGACTTGAACTCGGCAACCTTCCGACCGGCAGCTACCGACGTCTTTATCCCGTGGATTTAAAAAAATTATTTTTATAAAATTCTCTTTACAAAAACCAGATTAGCTGATTAAATTTAACTAGTTAGCTTGACCCTAACAGAAACAGCCACGCAGGTGGCCACCCAACCTCTTGAATTTCAATACATTTTTTACATTATCGGCCATTTTGTTGCTCGAGAGTCGCGGCCCTGCCGCGGTACATGCTTCTGTAACCGTATCTTTTGATAACTAGATCCCAATTTGATCAGCAAAGACAGGAGTTGAGAATGAACAAATCAGAACTCATCGAGGCGCTGGCCCAGGACATCAACATCCCGCACCGTGAAGCAGCCGCCATTACCAACACGGTGATCGAGACGATGACCGAAGCGCTGGCCCGGGGGGAGAGTATCGAGATACGGGGGTTCGGGAGTTTTGTCATCAAAGAGTACGGCTCCTACGAAGGGAGAAATCCCAAGACCGGCAAAAAGATCGAAGTCAGGCCGAAGAAACTGCCGTTCTTCAAAGTCGGCAAGGAACTGCGGGAGAAGGTCAACAACAGTAAGTAAGCCCGGGAGACGCTCTCCGTCAGCTGTCACGCCCGGGATTCTTCACCAGGGAAGAACCGGGCGCAGACGACAGGCACCCTGCCCCACAGGTAACTCTCCTATGGGACAGCGTTTCCTTTCCTCCCCTCTTCTTCATCAAGTATTCCTCCTAGCAGATCATAGGTCATGGCCTCGGTGATCAGCACCTGAACGATGTCTCCAGGGTTCGCCATGCCATCGTTGATCAACACGCAACCATCCACCTCGGGTGCCTGAAACCTCGTACGGCCCTGCAGCAGCAGGTCACTCTCGCTGCTCACTCCTTCGATCAGGACCGGCTCTACCTTGCCCACAAAACGCTCCAGGCGCCGTGCCGAGAGTTCGGCCTGCAGCTTCAAAAGACGGCTGACACGCCGTTTCTTTTCCCGAGCGGGAACTTGGGGTTTCAGCCTTGCCGAAGGCGCCCCCTCTTCCCGGGCATAGGCGAAGACGCCGACATGGTCGAGTTGCTGGTCACGAAGGAACTCCTCGATTTCCAAAAAATCCTCGATGCTCTCGCCTGGAAATCCGACGAGAAAGGTAGTCCGAAGGGCGATGTGCGGCAATTTCCCACGAATACGTTCGAGCAAGGCAACGAGCTGACGCTTGTCATAGCGACGGTTCATGGCACGCAACACGCGGTCACTGACGTGTTGCATGGGCAGATCGAGGTAGGGCATGATCCGGGAATTATCCGCCATGATACTAAGAAGGTCGTCGCTGATTCCAGTAGGATAGAGATAGAGCAGCCTCAGCCATGGAATCCCCGTTTCGGACAACAGGCGACGCAAGAGCGCTTCGAGTGAGACGTCCGGAGACAGATCCCGACCGTAGGCGGTGGAATCCTGGGCGATCAACGACAACTCGCGAACGCCCAGGGTTTCGAGGCGCTGCGCCTCGATGATGAGATCGTCAAGCGAGCGACTGCGCAACTCACCGCGGATGGCGGGAATCATGCAGTATGAGCAGTGGTTGTTGCAGCCCTCGGTGATCTTCAACCAGGCGCGATAGGACGGAGTGGTAAGCACCCTCGGCGAGGCACTGCTCATCAACGACCGGCCGGGCAGTACCAGGCGTCGCGCCGCCTCCCCCCGCAACAGCAACTCGTCGAGGAGCCCGGCGAAACCTTCCTGCCCTTCGGTGCCAACAAAGAGATCGACTTCACTCAGCTCGTCGGCCAGTTTTTGACCATAGCGCTGCACCAGGCAGCCGACGACGACAAGAAATTTCTCCCTGTCGCCCTCCTTGTATCTCGCCATGGCGAGGATTTCATCGATCGCTTCACGCACCGCCGACTGGATGAAGCCACAGGTATTGACAATGAGGACCTTGGCCTCTTCGGCTTCGTCCACCAACCGCCAGCCGGCCCCGGTCAATCCGCCGATGATCACTTCGGAATCGACGAGATTTTTCGCGCAACCAAGACTGACAAGATAAAATGAGGCCATAATCAACAGCTCCAGTTGTCATTATCCTGCAACAGCAGTTCGAGAATCTGAGATTTCCGCCCGAGAAAATCTCGTGAAGTAAACCCGGGCCGCCAACTGGGCCCCGAGAGATGGTCTGACACGACGAGAATCGCCGCAAACCTCACCCTGCGAAAGGCGGCTACCGCACAGAGGGCCGAAAACTCCATATCCACGGCGACGACGCCTTCGCGCCTGTGCAGATCGCCGAGAAGGCGGCGATCTTCGCGAAAAATGGCATCTGTGGACCACACCTTACCTGTCCTGGCCTGCAGCCCATGGCTGCCCAGCCAGGAACCAAGCCTCTCGCACAACGGCGAAGATGGTGCCAGGGGCAACGTATGCGGATAGTGGGCCGAGGTACCTTCGCCGGCCAGAGCTGAAGAAGGGACCAGCACATCGCCGATAGCGAGTTCGGTCGACAAGCCGCCACACCAACCAAAGAGGACAATTTCCTCCGCTCCAAGGACGATGGCCTTCTCCAGAGCGATAGCAGCCATCGGCGCACCAATCGCTGGCCCGGCGAGAAAGCGGCGACGACGAGCATCCACAGTCAGACCGGAATTGAAAAACACCCTCTCCTCTCCGCCCTCCTCGCGCCAGCGCTGATGTCCAAAGGCGGCATCGACGGGATTGACCAGCAACAGTCCGCGGGCCGGCAGGGTTTGTTCAGCCCTGCCGCGGCGAGGATGGATGAGGATATGGTCGTCGCTTGGATAATCCATATTCAAACCGACCTGTTGTCTCCGGTGAAATACAAAAAGGGCTGCAGATCGCTCTGCAGCCCTTCGCACTCGACTCTCGACCCCCTGAGGGTCATGAAAAGAACTACTTGATCAGGGGGTTGGCATAGAGGAGGATGAGCGAGATAACCAGACCGTAGATGGCTACGGACTCGGCAAGAGCCATGCCGAGGATCATGAATACCATGAGTTTCGGCTGAACTTCCGGATTTCTGGCCAGGCCCTGGCAGGCGCCGTTGCCGACGGAACCGATACCGATGCCGGCTCCCAGACCAGCGAGACCAATCGAGAGAGCAGCACCTACGCAAATGAGAGCCAGTTGAATGTTACCTTCCATGTTCTTCTCCTTAAAAAATGTTTTGGGGTTTTGGCCTTCTTCGTAATGTGATTGAGCAAATCACCGTATCAGCAATGCGGGTACATCAATGGGCATGTTCCTTGGCCTGGGAGAAATATACCACGGTCAGGAGCACGAAAACCATGGCCTGTACGAGGGACACCAGAACGCCAAGGATCATGATCGGCAGAGGAGCGAAGAAGCTGCCGGCGAGCATGAAGAGGATGGCGAGCAGGGTTTCCTTGGCCATGATGTTGCCGAAAAGACGGATGGACAGAGACAGCAGCCGGGCGAGGTTGCTGATCAACTCAATGGGGAGGAGCAGGGGTACCAGCCACCATACCGGCCCCATGAAGTGCTTGTAGTAATGCAGGCCGTGCTCGCGGAAGCCAATGACGTGATGGGAAACCCAGACGATCAGAGTCAACGCCAAGGTGGTATTGATACTCGCCGTCGGGGACATGAATCCCGGAATCAGGCCAATGAGGTTGGCACAGGCGATATATAGGGCAAAGGTGGCAATCATCGGAAAGAATTTATCGGCCATCTCCCGACCCATGTTGTCGGCGAAGAAGCCGTCCATGCCGCCGATAACCAGTTCCCAAAAATTTTGTCCCTTGCCGGGTATCATTTCCAGGTTGCCGAGAGTCAATTTGGCGACGAGAAATAAAAATGCCATGACCAGCCAGGTGTAGGTCATGTAGGGAGCGCAGAGCTGCTCGAGGAAG
>JANJUM010000199.1 GCA_024710585.1 Desulforhopalus sp. | reverse complement strand
CTGTGCCTGATCGCCAGCCGCCTCTTCGGGCCTTTGGCCAATCTTCTTCTTGCCTCTATCGCCGGCAGTCTCAACTGGATCATCACCAGTTGGGGATTGACCGACGAGGTTTTTTCGATGGTCACCGTGGTCAACGTCACCATGGCGGTCTATGGACTCCTGCCCCTGCCGCCCCTGCCGGGGGCGGCGCCGCTCATCGCCCTCTGTGGCGGATCACGGCTTGGGGAGCGGGCGATGGCCGGGATGAAGATGGTTGGTCCCTGGGTTATCGTGGGGTTTTTCGCGGTGTCGCGCCTTGCCGACTGGCATACCGTCGACCGTCTTTTCACTCCGGTGATTCAGGCCGTCACTGGCCTTATCCTCGGGCTGTAGCCCTGTACCCGCACGGCCTCTGGCTCACCTGTCGTCAGGCGAGCGCGAAGCCCCTCGATGTCTCAGCGCGAGGTGGCGCCTTGGTCGGTGGATCCCCTCTTGCCAGGTTCTCAGGCCATTTCGTCGAAGCGGCAGCTGAGGATGAGGTCGCCGTCCTCGAACTGCGTCTTGATTTTGTACGGCAGGGTATTGAAGAGGGCGATCATCGCCTTGTTGCTGGGGAAGGTGTAGGCCATCAGGCCGCGGATGCCGTTCTCTCTGGCCACCGCAGCCAGTTTCTTGAGGAAGAACTTGCCGAGGCCCTTGCCCTGGTATTCCGGGTTGACCGAAAAGGCCACCTCGGCGACGTTCTGGTCGGGAAGCTTCATGCATTCGGCCACCGCCACCACCTGGCCGAAGCCGAACTCGCCGACTACCGCCACCAGGGTGATGTCGTTGACGTAGTCGATATGGGAACGGGTTTCCATCTCAGAGCGGGCGAAGATCGTCTTCTGGCAGAAGAAGCGGGTGAGGATGTCCTCCTTGGGCAGGCTGTAGTAGTGCTCCTGGATGCGCCGCTCATCCACCGGCTTGGCGGGGCGGATGGTGACCTTCTCGCCGTTGATGGTCAGGGTCTCCTCCAGCCGCACCGGGTACACCGCCTGGGCGGCCTCGCCGAGGGTGCGCTCGGAGCCGATGAAGCCTCGTTCTTTGGCCGCCTCGAAGAGCTCCTCGCGGAACATGGGGTGGGCGATGCTGATCATGGCGATGACCCGCTCCTGGATGCTCTTCCCGAAGAGGTTGACGGCGCCGTACTCGGTGACCACGTAGTGGACGTCGCCACGCGGCACCACCACCACGTTGTCGTTCATATAGGGGATGATGGTCGATTGGATGCCACGCTCGGTCTCGCGGGTGGAAAAAAGCATGAGGATGGAACGCCCGCCGGGGGAGCGCCGCGCGCCGCGGACGAAATCGACGATGCCGGAAACCCCGGCGAGCCGGGTGGCCGGGCTGGCTTCGGCGCTCATCTGCCCGGTGAGGTCCATGAGCTTGGCGACGTTCATCGACACCATGCGGTTGTGCTGCGCGATGATGAAGGGGTCGTTGACGTAGTCCGAGGGGTGAAAATCGATGGCCGGGTTGTCGTTGAGGAACTCGTAGAGGTTGTGGCTGCCGATAGCCATAGAGGCGACCATCTTGCCCTCGTTGAGCCCTTTCTTTTTGTTGTTGATATTGCCGGCGGCATAAAGGTGCATGATGTCGTCGGTGAGAAACTGCGAGTGGACACCGAGGTCGTTCTTGCGCGACAGGCCCTGCAGGGTCGCCTGGGAAGCCGAGTCGAGGCCGATCTGCAGGGTCGACCCGTCGTCGATGAGGTTGGCGATATGCTTGCCGATGCTGATGGCCGCTTCCGAGGTGACCCGCGAGGGGGTGACGGAGAGGAGTTCTTCCTCGTACTCGACGAGGAGGTCGACGTCGTTGACGTGGATGAAGCTCTGCCCCATGACCCTGGGCATGCGCGGGTTGACCTGGGCAATGACCATGTCGGCGGAGCGGGCAGCGGCCATGGTGACATCCACCGAGACACCGAGGCTCATCCAGCCGAAATCGTCAATGGAGGAGACCTGGATGAGGGCGACGTTGAGGGGCAGCTTGCGTTTGGTGAACAGGGACGGCACGTCCGAGATGTTCATCGGGGTGATGAAGCGGCGCTGCTTGGCGATGGTCAGGTTGACGGTGGAACCGAGGTAGATGGAGCGGATGTTGAGGTTGGTGTCCTTGGTGCGGTCGGCGATGGCCGCCAGCGAGGCGGTTTCCTGGCCGAGGAGGCGGATGATCTCCAGGCCGCTGAACTTGTTGGTATGCTCCGCCAGCGTCCTGACGAGGTGCTGCGGCTCGCCGCAACCAGAGCCGATGAACACGCGCTGGCCCGATCTGATTTGGCTGATGGCTTTCTCGGCGGTAACCGATTTTTCAAGATAGGTGTCAGCCCAGTACTGAGAGTTTGGCATGGCGGTTCTCCTCTTGTCGAACGCTGGCGAAGCGGAAGTTTGCCGGCGTCATGGCGTCACCGGCGAGTTCCGTCTCCGGGTTGTCGGGGGCGGGAGGGGACGGCGGCCATGGTCGGCGAAAAGAAAGGGCTCCTGTGGATTGGCGCTTTGTTACAACCACTCCGTTTCTCTTCGGTAAAGTGTATATTACCGCCCTGGCAATAACAACAGATTTCCACCAACGGCCTGTCAATGCAAGCAAAAGACCGCAAAGGATGGTATGTGCGGCACAGGTGTCCGGTTGAGCAAGGTCGCGGGATGATGGCCCTTGCGTGGCTTTTCCGGGCGGTGGCCAATGAGGAGCCGGGGGATGCCGGCCATAAAGGCGAAGAGGTCAAAGACTGGAGGGGTGAGGCAGGAAAGAGGGTGGGGTGTGTAACATTGTTCTGTTCTTGGCGTTGCGTGTATCGGGATGATGTGGTTATTTTGAAAATAATCAATAATTACGGGATTAAAGCGTTTGTCGACGAGAGGAGGTGGTGCCTGCGGGGAAACTGAGCAAAGGCTTGGCGATATTACCTAAGGGTATGTAATATCGCGATATGTTGGTTGTACTGTGAAGTGGTGGGGAGGGCTCGGGGAAGGGGTTGTGTAACAATGTTAAATTTGTCCTTGAACTCGAGCAGGGATTACAGTATACATCTCGGTGGAAACCGATGGATATGGACTAAAATTCATACCACAAGGAGAAGCTTATGACCAAGTACGATGAGGTGTTTCGCTACAGTTTGACGAACGCAGAAGGATTTTGGGCAGAAGCAGCAAAGAGCATCACCTGGTACAAGCCGTTTGACAAGGTACTCGACTCCTCCAATCCCCCCTTTTACAAATGGTTTCCCGGCGGCAAGCTGAACACCTGTTACAACGCCGTCGACCGCCACGTCGAGAACGGGCGTGGCGATCAGGTGGCCCTCATCTACGACAGCCCGGTCACCGGCACGATCAAGAAATTCACCTATAAAGAACTGCTCGGCAGGGTGTCCGCCTTTGCCGGAGCGCTCACCGCCCAGGGTGTCGCCAAGGGCGACACGGTGATCATTTATATGCCGATGATTCCCGAGGCGGCCATCGCCATGCTCGCCTGCGCGCGTATCGGCGCCATACATTCGGTGGTGTTCGGCGGTTTCGCCCCCCACGAACTGGCCATCCGCATCGATCACGCGCAACCAAAGCTTCTCATCACCGCCTCCGGTGCCATTGAGGGCAAGAAAACCCTCGCCTACAAGCCGCTGGTGGACAGCGCCATCGAACAGTCGACCCATGAGGTCGGCAAGGTCATTCTCTTCCAGCGCGACATTGTCACCGCCGAGATGAAGCCCGGCAGAGATTTCGACTGGACGCAGCTGGAGGCCTCGGCCACGCCGGTAGGCTGCACACCGGTGGATGCCACCGATCCCCTCTACATTCTTTACACCTCCGGTACCACCGGGATGCCCAAAGGCGTTCTTCGCGACAATGGCGGCCATGCCGTGGCCCTCTACTGGACGATGAAGAACCTCTACAACATCAACCCCGGCGAAGTCTGGTGGTCGGCCTCCGACGTCGGCTGGGTCGTCGGGCACTCCTATATCGTCTACGCCCCTCTGCTGCAGGGATCGACCACTGTCTTCTACGAGGGCAAGCCCGTGGGCACCCCCGATGCTGGCGCCTTCTGGCGGGTCATCTCGCAGCATCGTGTCAAGTCCCTGTTTACCGCCCCCACCGCCTTCCGCGCCATCAAGAAGGAAGATCCCCTCGGCGAACACTTCGCCAAATACGACACTTCCTCGTTCGAGTGTCTCTACCTCGCCGGGGAGCGCACCGACCCCGATACCCTGCACTGGGCGGAGAAGCTGCTGGGGGTGCCGATCATCGACCACTGGTGGCAGACCGAGACCGGCTGGGCCATCGTCGGCAACTGCCGCGGCATAGAAGAGCTGCCGGTCAAGGAGGGCTCACCGACCAAGGCCATGCCCGGCTACGACGTACGTGTCGTCAACGACCTCGGCGAGGAAGTGCCGCGGGGGCAGGAGGGCAACATCGTCGTCAAGCTGCCCCTGCCGCCGGGGACGCTGTGCACCCTGTGGCGTAACGACGAGCGCTACGTCAAGTCGTATATGAGCAAGTTCCCGGGATATTACGAGACCAGCGACGGCGGTTACATCGACGAGGATGGCTACGTCTACGTCATGGGCCGCATGGACGATGTCATCAATATCGCCGGGCATCGCCTCTCCACCGGGGCGATGGAGGAGATCATCGCCGGGCACCCCGATGTCGCCGAGTGCGCCGTCTTCGGGGCCGACGACCAGATGAAGGGCCAGCTGCCGGTGGGCCTCTTCGTGGTCAAGGCGGGGGTTACCAGGGATGGCGAGGAGATCAAGAAGGAACTGGTGAAGATGGTGCGCGATACCATCGGGCCCATCGCCTGCTTCAAGGATGCCTGCCAGGTGGCGCGTCTGCCCAAGACGAGATCCGGCAAGATCCTTCGCGGCACCATGCGTTCCATCGCCAATAACAAGGAATACCGCGTGCCCTCGACCATCGATGACCCGGCGATCCTCAGCGAGATCACCGAGGCCCTGGCGAAGATGGGCTACGTGAAGAAGTAGCCGTTGCAACCGGGCGGCGGCACCGGGTGCCGCCGCCTCTTTTCCCATGTCCAAGGGGTTCGCGACGATCACGGGCCCCGCTTTTCAGGAAGGCTTTTCTATGAAGATCCACGAATACCAGGCGAAAGAGCTTTTTCGCAAGTACAAGGTGCCGACGCCGCAGGGCGGTGTCGGCAGCACCGTGGCGGAGATCGAGAAGATCGCCGCCGAGCTCGGGCTTCCCGTGGCGGTCAAGGCGCAGATTCACGCCGGTGGGCGCGGCAAGGGTGGCGGCGTCAAGGTGGCGAGGACGACTGAAGAGGTGACCAGTGCGGCGTCGGCCATTCTCGGCATGACGCTGGTGACCAAGCAGACCGGGCCTGAAGGCCGCCTGGTCAAGACCCTGCTGGTGGAGAAAGGGGTGGCCATCGCCAAGGAAATGTATCTCTCCCTCGTTCCCGACCGGGCCACGGCGACCATCACCATCATCGCCAGCCAGGACGGCGGCATGGACATCGAAGAAGTCGCCGCCAAGACCCCCGAGCGTATCATCAAGGTGCCGGTCAACCCGATCACCGGTATTCGTGGCTACCATATCAACCGCGTCATGTACGGGCTCGAGTTGGAAAAGGAGCTGATGAAAGAGTTCGCCGCCATCCTCCGCGGCCTCTACAGCCTTTTCGTCGACTACGACTGCTCGCTGGTGGAGATCAACCCTCTGATCATCACCGAGGACAAGCGCATCATCGCGCTGGACGCCAAGATGGATATCGATTCCAACGCCCTCTATCGTCATGCCGACGTGGTCGCCATGCACGATCCCAACGAGGATGACCCCACAGAGGCCGAGGCGGCCAAGTTCAATCTCAACTATATCAACCTCGGCGGCAACGTCGGCAATATGGTCAACGGCGCCGGCCTGGCCATGGCCACCATGGACATCATCAAGCAGGCCGGTGCGGAGCCTGCCAACTTCCTCGATGTCGGTGGCGGTGCCAATGCCGAGATGGTCGAGAACGGTTTCCGCATCATCCTCAGCGACTCCAAGGTCAAGGGCATCCTCATCAACATCTTCGGCGGCATCCTGCGCTGCGATGTTCTTGCCCAGGGGGTCGTCCAGGCGGCCAAAAAGGTGCAGCTGTCGGTGCCGGTGGTGGTGCGCATGGAAGGCACCAATGTCGAGGAAGGTCGGCGGATCCTCACCGAATCCGGGCTGAAGCTGATCAACGCCACCGATCTCTCCGACGCCGCCCGCAAGGTGGCCGAGATCGTTGCCTAATGTCGCGGCCTTTGCCGCTCCGCCGCTGTAGCGCGCGTCGATAACACTATTCTGGAAGGGAACCATGAGTATTTTCGTCAATAAGGAAACACGGGTGCTGGTGCAGGGTATCACCGGCAAAGAGGGGCAGTTCCACACCCAGCAATGCATCGCCTACGGTACCAAAGTGGTTGCCGGGGTCACTCCGGGCAAGGGCGGGCAGAAGATGGACGAGGTGCCGGTGTTCAACACCGTGCAGGAGGCCAGGGACAAGACCGGGGCCAACGCCTCGATGATCCTCGTGCCGCCGCCTTTTGCCGCCGACGCCATCCTCGAGGCGGTGGATGCCGGTATCGAGGTCATCGTCTGCATCACCGAGGGCGTGCCGGTGATGGATATGCTGCGCGTCAAGAATTATCTGGCCACCAAGAAGAGCCGTCTTATCGGTCCCAACTGTCCGGGCATCATCACCCCGGGCGAATGCAAGATCGGCATCATGCCTGGAGCCATCCACACTCCTGGCGGTCCGGTGGGCGTGGTCTCCCGCTCCGGCACCCTCACTTACGAGGTCGTCCATCAGCTCACCCAGGTCGGTCTCGGGCAAACCACCTGTGTCGGCATTGGCGGTGACCCGGTCAACGGCACCGGCTTCCTCGACTGCCTCGAGGCCTTCAACGCCGATCCCGAGACCAAGGCGGTGGTCATGGTCGGCGAGATCGGCGGCAACGCCGAGGAGCAGGCCGCGGCGTGGATCAAGGCCAACATGAACAAGCCGGTGGTTGGCTTCATCGCCGGCCTCACCGCGCCTCCCGGTCGCCGCATGGGCCATGCCGGCGCCATCGTCAGTGGCGGGCAGGGCACCGCCACCGCCAAGATCGCCGCCATGGAGCAGAGCGGCATCGCCGTCTGCAAGGATCTCGGCACTCTGGGCCGTCTGTGCAAGGAGGTCTTTTCCTGACAACACTTCGGTCTCTCCGCTCGTTGCGGCGCCAGGAAAACGCTGGTGCCGCTCGCGAACGCGGAGGGACCGGACGCCATTGATCTTCCGCGCCTGGCTCCGTCATGTCGAAACAGACAGGCGGGGCTGCAGGGGGGTGGTGGCGAGTTTGCCGGCAACCGCTATTCCCAGTATTTTCAAGGAGAAGATATGAAAACCGACGACCAACTCGCGCATCTGCGAAAATTAAGAGATGAGGCCCTTCTGGGCGGTGGTCAGGAACGTATCGACAAGCAGCACGCCAAAGGCCTGATGACCGCCCGCGAGCGTATCGACCTGCTCCTCGACAAAGGCTCCTTCGAGGAGTTCGACATGTTCAAGACCCACCGCTGTCGCGACTTCGACATGGATAAGCAGGTTTACCTCGGCGACGGGGTGGTCACCGGGCACGGTACCGTCGATGGGCGGACGGTCTATGTCTTCGCCCAGGATTTCACCGTGCTGGGCGGCTCGCTCTCCGAGACTTTTGCCGAAAAGATCTGCAAGATCATGGATCTGGCAATGAAGAACGGCGCCCCGGTGGTCGGCCTCAATGACTCCGGGGGCGCCCGCATCCAAGAGGGTATCGGCAGCCTCGCCGGCTACTCGGAGATCTTCCAGCGCAATGTCATGGCCTCCGGGGTCATCCCCCAGATCTCGGCCATCTTCGGACCTTGCGCCGGTGGGGCAGTGTACTCCCCGGCGCTGACCGACTTCGTCATCATGGTGCAGAAGAAGTCCTACATGTTCCTCACCGGACCGAAGGTGGTCAAGTCGGTGACCCATGAGGACGTCAACGAGGAGACCCTCGGCGGGGCGGCGATGCATGCCAGCCGCAGCGGCGTCGTCGACTACCCGGCGAGTTCCGGCGCCGACGCCATCGCCTATGTGCGTCGCCTGCTTTCCTTCCTGCCGCAGAACAACATGGAGAACCCGCCGATCGTTCCCTGCAGCGACGCGGTGGAGCGCCTCATCCCCGAGCTCAACCATATCATTCCCGAGAACCCCAATGCCGCCTATGACATGAAGAGCGTCATCCTGCAGACCGTCGACAATGGCGATTTCTGCGAGGTAAAGGAGAACTTCGCCCCCAACCTCATCGTCGGCTTCGCACGGTACAACGGCATGAGTGTCGGCATCGTCGCCAATCAGCCGGCGCACCTCTCCGGGGTGCTCGACATCGACTCTTCGGTCAAAGGGGCGCGTTTCGTCAGGTTCTGCGACTGTTTCAACATCCCGGTGGTGACCTTTGTCGACGTGCCTGGCTTCCTGCCGGGAACCGCCCAGGAATTTGGCGGGGTCATCCGCAACGGCGCCAAGATCCTCTACGCCTATGCCGAGGCGACCATTCCCAAGGTGACCGTCATCACCCGCAAGGCCTATGGCGGTGCCTACTGCGTAATGAGCTCGAAGCACCTGCGCGGCGACATCAACTACGCCTGGCCGAGCGCCGAAATCGCGGTAATGGGCGCCAAGGGCGCGGCGGAGGTCCTTCATGGCAAGGCGGCTCGCCAGGCAGAAGACCCGGCGGCCTTCCTCGCCGAAAAGGAGAAGGAATACCAGGACAGGGTGGCCAACCCCTATGTGGCCGCGCAGCGTGGCTATATCGACGATATCGTCGAGCCCTCGCAGACGAGGATGCGCATCATTCGTGCGCTCGCCCTGCTGCGAAACAAGCGCGACACCAACCCCATGAAAAAACACGGCAATATTCCCCTGTGACGAAGAACCAGCCTCTGATTGTCAGGAGAGTACGATGACGGTAAAGATTTTTATCAAGCGGAAGATGATCGACACCAGGGAAGCGGAGCTGACTCTGCTCCTGCGCCAACTGCGCGCGCTCGCCCTCAGCCAGCCCGGCTACGTATCGGGGGAGACATTGACGCGCCTCGACAAGAAGGACGAATGCATGGTCATCGGTACCTGGCGTTCCCTGGAAGACTGGAACAACTGGGTCAACAACCCCAAGCGCATCGCGGTGCAGGCGGAGATCGACAAGCTGCTCGGCGAAGAAACCGAATATGCCCTCTACAGCTGCTGAATCATGGCGGCGGGACGGCCGGGCCGAAACGGCCTGCCGGCCATCGGCCACCATGCAGGCAGTGCGGGGCGTTCAACAAAGGGTGAAAGGATGGCGGTAAACAAGAAAAAAATGGCCGCCGCGCTGGCCGCGGTGAGCCTCTATCTGCAGCAGGAAGAGGCGGCGCAGGCGGGGACGGCTCCAACCATGCCCGCTGCGCCGACTCTTGATACCAGCCACTGGGGACAGAGTGGCCGCCAGGAAATGATGGCCATGAGGAAACTCATTCAACTACGTGTGTTTACACGCTTCTAGCGCCTTCCCGGGGTGTCGTTGGCCGGTGTTCCCGGGTTGCCGGGGCAAGAGGGCGGCCTGGTGACGCCGGCACCCCCCAGGGCGAGGACAAGGAACAAGGAGAGACGGATAATGAGCGATCAAGTTAAGATGACCACGTTGGACTATTCGGCGGATCGACCCAAGGCCAAAAACCCGGTGAAGATCATGGACCTGTCGCTGCGCGACGGGCATCAGTCCCTGTTTGCCACCCGTGGCCGCACCGAGGATATGATCCCGGTGGCCGAGCTGATGGACGAGGTTGGCTTCTGGGCCATCGAGACCTGGGGCGGGGCGACCTTCGATACCATGCACCGCTTCCTCAACGAGGACCCCTGGGAGAGGCTGCGCACCCTTAAACGCTATATCAAGAAGACTCCCTTCTCCATGCTGCTGCGAGCCCAGAACCTGGTGGGCTACCGCAACTACGCCGACGATCTCGCCTATGCCTTCGTCGAGCGGGCGGCGGAAAACGGCATGGATGTCTTCCGCACTTTCGATGCCCTCAACGACTATCGCAACTTCGAAACGGTGGTCAAGCAGATCAAAAAGAGCGGCAAGCATTTCCAGGGTTGCATCTGCTACACCCTCACCGAGCCACGTCTTGGCGGCGAGGTCTACAACCTCGACTATTATACCCGCAAAGCCAAGGAACTCGAGGAGATGGGCGCCGATTCCATCTGTGTCAAGGACATGGCCGGCCTGCTCGCCCCCTATGACGCCTACCCCCTGGTCAAGGCGTTGAAAAAGACCGTCAAGGTGCCGATCCACCTGCACAGTCACTTCACCTCGGGGATGTCGCCGATGACCCATCTCAAGGCCATCGAGGCCGGGGTCGACATCATCGACACCTGCATGACCCCCTACGCCTACCGCACCTCCCATGCCGCCGTCGAGCCCCTGGTCATGGCCCTGCTGGGCACCAACCGCGACACCGGTTTCGACATCAAGAAGCTGGCGCAGATCAACGAGATCTTTGAAAAGCAGGTGATGCCCAAGTACAAGCACCTCCTCGATGATTCCAAAGTGTCGATCATCGATATCAACGTCCTCCTCCACCAGACCCCGGGTGGCATGCTCTCGAACCTCGTCAACCAGTTGCGCGAGATGGATGCCCTCGACAAGATCGACGAGGTCTACAAGGAGCTGCCACGGGTGCGCAAGGACCTCGGCCAGGTGCCGCTGGTCACCCCCACCAGTCAGATCGTCGGAGTGCAGACGGTCAACAACGTATTGCACGACACCCCCGGCGAGCGCTACAAAATGATCACCAGCCAGGTCAAGGATCTCTGCTTCGGGCTCTATGGCAAGACCGCCATTCCCATCAATCCCGAGGTCCAGGCCAAGGCCCTCAAGGGCTATCCGCGTGGTGAGCAGCCTATCAGCTGCCGTCCGGCGGAAGTGCTCGAGCCGGAGCTCGAGAAGGCCAAGAAGGAGATCGGCGATCTCGCCCGCGATATGGACGATCTCATTCTCTATGCCCAGTTCCCGGTCACCGGCAAGAAGTTCCTCGAGTGGAAATACGGCAAGGCCGAGCCGCCGGCAAGCGTCAAACCGATCACCCTCGCGGACGTCAAGAAGCGTGAAGAACTGGTCAAGAAGGCTCTGGCCGGCAAGCTGGTCGAGGCCAAGGAGGTCGAGAAGCCTCCCAAATCCCAGGCGGTTCGCACTTTCAACGTCTTCATTGACGACGACTACTTCTCCGTCGAGGTCGATCCGGTGGGTGGCGCCCCGCAGGTGGTGGCCATGGCCCCGGCTGCCGCTCCCGCTGCTCCGGCCGCTCCCCCGGCCCCCGCTGCCACCCTGCAGCCGCCAGCTCCCGCCCCGGCGCCGGAAGCCACACATCACGGCGAAGGCACGGTGGTGCTGGCGCCGATGCCGGGCATGATCGTCAAGTATCTGGTCAAGGTCGGCGACAGCGTCAACCAGGGTGACACGGTGGTCATCCTCGAAGCGATGAAGATGGAAAATGCCCTGACCGCGCCTCGTTCCGGCAAGGTGCAGGGGGTCAAGTTCGCCAGTGGCGACACCGTCGCCAAAGGCGCCGTGCTCTGCGTCATCGAATAATCCCTCCGGTCGCCCGGCATGCTGGGCATCTGGCTGGAATCACCATCGGCACCCGCCCTGCATGCCGCTCCCCTCAGGGCGGCTGGGGCGGGTGCTCCGTTCAGGGAGGCGAAAAGGACCGATGCTCATCAAGGAAATCAACGGCTGCAGGCCACGCCATGGCCAGGGTTGCTTTTTTGCCGAAAATGCGGTGGTCGTCGGCGACGTGGTTCTCGGCGACCATTGCTCGGTCTGGTACCACGCAGTGGTGCGCGGCGATGTGCATGCCATTCGCATCGGCAGCAAGGTCAATATCCAGGATGGGGCGGTGGTGCACTGCACCTATCAGAAATCTCCGACCACCATCGGCGACAACGTTTCCATCGGCCATAACGCCATCGTTCATGGCTGTACCATCCACGACAACGTCCTCGTCGGCATGGGTGCGATCGTCATGGACGATTGCATCATCGAGAGCAATGCCATCATTGCCGCCGGGGCGGTGCTCACCCAGGGCACCCGGGTCGAAGCGGGGACTATCTATGCCGGAGTTCCGGCCCGCAAGATCAAAGAGGGCGAGAGTGAGGCCATCGGCGCCAGGCTGCAGCGCTTAGCCGACCACTACATTGGCTATGCCGACTGGCATAGATAGACGCTCAGCTCCTTCGCACGCTTTTTTCCCAAGTCCTGTGGCGGTGTTCTGCCGTCCTTCGACCACACCCGCCCTTTTTCTCGTGACAGTGCCGTAAACGGGGCCCTGACGCACTTTCCGCTCCTCATCCTGCCAGAGAGGGAATAACCCCGGCAAGCTAAACGATTTCCGGTAGCCGTTCCAGTGTTTGCGAGCGCCAGTCGAGGACTGCGGTATGAACGTGCAGGCGGTCAGCCAGCCAGGGCGAGGCGCGGCGGATGACATCGGTCCCGAAGCCGGCGAGAAAACGGGATTTGAGTTCTGCTCGGGCGCGATCTACGCCAAGGTCGGTGTAGGGAACCGAGGCGAGGAGGAGGAGGCCGTCGTCGGGGATGCGGCCTTCGGCCATATTGTTCTCGATGATTGCCGCTGCTTTGAGGATTGGCTCTTCGAGGTTGGGGCTGTAGGGTCCAATGATCAGGGCGAGGTTCGGGGTGTGGAGGAAATCGAAGCCACGCCCCAGGCAGATCATCCACTCGCAGTGCTCGATGTCGAGAACTGGAGGAATCCCAGCGGCCGCTTCCTGGCGCAACTTCAGCAGATAGTCGAGGTTGCCTGCAAGAAGGGGCACCAAGTCCGCCCTGATACGTGCCGGCATGTCTGGGCAGAGGTCGATGAGGCGGCTGTCGAACGAGGCTTTGTCGGTTTCGCCAAGCCCGGCCAGTTCAAGTCGGGCACCATCGCTGCCATGCACGATCATGGCGTACTCGTCCGTTTCCAGACCGCAGACCAGGGGGTACACCGTCGAGTGGCCGCTGCCGAAGGTATGGCTGATCTGTCTCTGGATGTCGTAGGCGTGGGCGATGGCCGCTGTGGTGTCGTAGCCGAACCCGGCGCAGCCGCGATGAACATCACCCTTGGAAAAATGATAGTTGATGAGGATCAGCACGCGGCGCCCTGCGGCTGCTACGGATTGAACATAGGCGGTCAGCAGTTCGCCGAGATGGGGCCAGCCGAGGTCGAACTGGCCACCGAGGTTGCGGAAGGGTTGGATGATTCCTGGCGGTGTATTGGTTACCACGGAGAGGTTGAGGCGGCCATCCATGCATTTCATGGCGACGATGGCAGTGGGGTGACGGGCATGATAGCGGGTACGTGCCAGCTGTGCCTCGGGGCTGCCGTAGTGCTGGCCATGGCGCAGGGCGAGGTCGTACATCCAGTCGATTCTTTCGAGAATTGGCTTGCGGCTTATGCTTATCATCGGTCCTCGCGGGGAGTTTGGGAAAGAAGCGCGCCAGGGCAGCGGCGCAGTGATGCCGTGGTCTTGCTCTTCCAGTATAGAAGCGCAGAGGATTTTTGCAAATCGACAATTTCCGGTGGTTGCGCGAGGGGGGCGCTCCCTGTCGATAGAGCTGACACGATAGGATAATTCCCTTGTCCTTGTCTGGTGCGGCCATGATGCGGACTGTGGCTGGCGAAGATAATAATTTGCATATGTCTATAAAAATGTGGCGCTGGAGACGAGAGTGTTGTAGCTTTAGTAATTAAGCATATGCTTTATAAATTAATCAGCAACCAGCCACAACCAGGAGGTCCGCCAATGCATGCGACAATTCAGAAGCCGATACAGGAAATCGTCAATTACATCAAGCCGGGGGAGAAGGTCTTTGTCGTCGGTTGCAACAACTGCGCCTGGAAGTGTCACTCCGGCGGGGTGGATGAGACGAAGATGATGGCGGAACGGCTGTCAAGACGCGGGGTCGAGGTGGTGGGGTACACCGTCCCCGGCCCCCAGGGCATGTCGTTGTGCAAGCTCGATCATACCGAAAAGGTCCTTAAAGAGGAATTCGCCGACCTGGTCGCCAAGGCCGACAGCTTCCTCGTGCTCAGCTGCGGCCAGGGGGTTCATACGGTCATCGACGCGACCGGCGGCGGCATGGTGCACCCCGGCTGCGACACCATCTTCGGGGGGGAGACGGTTTCCGCCACCGATATCGAGGAGTTCTGCTCGCTGTGCGGTGAATGTGTCATCGAATTTACCGGCGGGCTCTGCCCGATGACGCTGTGTTCGAAGCAGCTGCTCAACGGGCCCTGCGGCGGGGCGGAAAAGGGCAAGTGCGAGGTGGATTCCGAGCGCAACTGCGGCTGGGTGATGATCTACGAGCGTCTTAAGAAGCTGGGCCGGCTGGAATTGCTCGATTCCTACCAGAAACCGAAGAATCACGCCAAGTGGAGCCGGCCGCGGTCACTCAGAGTCAGCACCACCGAAGCGACGTTTTCTTCCCAGGCTGGCAAGGTCACCGTAAGCAATCAGGAGTAACAACAGGACAGCGAGGAGATGATCATGAAGTTGACAGAGTTATTCGATAAAGGGGAGTTCGTGGTCACCGGCGAGATCGGGCCGATCAAGGGGGCCATCAATCGCGATAAATCGATCCACCCGACCTGCGCCAAGGAAGCCAGGACCCTGCATGGCCATGTCCATGCGGTCAATGTCACCGACAATCAGAGTGCCGTCATGCGGCTCGGCTCGCTGGCGGCCAGCGTCGCCTTGAAACAGCAGGGCATCGAGCCGGTGTATCAGCTGACCTGTCGCGACCGCAACCGCATCGCCCTGCAGAGCGACCTGCTCACCGCCTATTCCCTGGGCATCGACAATGTGCTGCTGCTCACTGGCGACCATATTCAGCTCGGCGACCACAAGGAGGCCAAGCCGGTATTCGACCTCGATTCAGTACAACTCCTCTCCATGGCCATGGGCCTCCGCAACGGTCACGACATTACCGGGCACCCCATCGAGAATCCGCCCGATATGGCCTACGGGGCGGTGGTCAACCCCAACTTCGAGCCGCTGGAGCTTCAGCTCCTCAAGATGCGCAAGAAAATCGATGCCGGGGCCGAATTCTTCCAGACCCAGGCTGTCTACGACCTCGAGGTATTCGAGACCTTCATGAACGAGGCGGTGAAACTCGGTGTGCCGGTGCAGGTTGGCCTGGTAGTGCTCAAATCGCCGCAGATGGGCCGTTTCATGAATGCCAATGTCTCGGGGATAACCGTGCCCTCATCGTGGATCGAGGAGATCGGCAGCGTCGACAAAGATGATCGCAAGAAGAAAGCCGCGGAAATGATGGGAAATTTTCTGCGCCAGGTCAAGCCGATGGTTCAGGGGGTGCACCTCATGCCCCTGGGCTGGGCCGATGTCGTGCCATCGATACTCGAGACGGCGGAGATCTCCATCCAGTAGCCGAAGCTTGACCTGTGGCTCGGGTCAGCGGCCCTTTCGCCTTAGGTGGAGTGAAGTACCGAATAACCTGGCGCGTGCACAGCGGGCGGCTTTTCCCCATCGGGTAGCCGCCCGCTTGTGTTGTGGCGTTGCGACGAAATGACCCATGGAGAAGAGCAGAGGAGAGGATACGGCACATGCGTCCCGTGCCGTCTGATGCGCCGCGCGCGGCCTTTGTGGACGTGGCGTTGAGACCTTATGACTGCGGCTGGCAGGGGGAAAGGCGTTGTCGCCCAGGCTACTCGTCGATCTGGGACAAAACGGCCAGCAGGGCGTCGGCTGCGGCGGTGGCCGAGGTGGCGCCCCGCTCGACGTCACGGCGTAACCGTGGCAGCAACGCCGCCACCCGCGGGTGGGCATGGAACCAGCGGTGCAAGCCCTCGTCGACGAGGAAGTCGAGCCAGTCGAGGGCCTGGCCGGTGCGTTTCTGGAGCAGCTCGCCGCTTGTGTCGAGGCGCTGGCGATGATCGCGGATGGTTGCCCAGATTTCTTCGATGCCGCTGCCGTCGATGGCACTGCATGTCAGTACCGGCACCGTCCAGTTGCGGCTGTGG
>JANJUM010000174.1 GCA_024710585.1 Desulforhopalus sp. | reverse complement strand
GGCGATGATCGCCTTGAGGTAGCCCATCTTGTCGCCGGCGTCAAAGCGCGTGCCGTCGAACTCGTAGGCATACATGGCCCGCCGCTTGGTCAGGGCGAGCAAGGCGTCGGTGAGCTGGATCTCGCCGCCATGGCCGGGGGTAGTGGTGTCGAGGATGGAGAAGATCTCCGGCATGAGGATATAGCGGCCGATGATCGCCATGTCGGAATCGGTGGTCCCGGGGGCCGGTTTCTCCACCATGCGCGACACCTTGTAGGTGTTGGCGCGCTCGTCCTTCTCCCCTTCGACGATGCCGTACTGGTGAGTTTCGCTGTGCGGGACGCGCTGGATGGCGACGATGGACTCGCCGACCTCCTCGAAGAGTGACAACATCTGCCGCGCACAGGGGATCTTGCTCAGCACCAGGTCGTCGCCGAGCAGCACCATGAAAGGCTCGTCGCCCACCACGTGGCGGGCTGTCCAGATGGCGTGGCCGAGGCCGAGGGGCTTCTTCTGGCGCACCGAGACGATGTCGATGAGGTTGGAGATATTGTTGAGCTCCTCGCCGAGGACCACCTTGCCCTTCTCCTTGAGCACCGCATCGAGATGGAAATTGTAGTCGAAGTGATTCTCAATGGCCGACTTGCCCTCGCTGGTGACGAAGATCACCTGGTCGATCCCCGAGGCCACAACTTCCTCGACGATGTACTGGATTGTGGGGCGGTCGACGACGGTGAGCATCTCCTTGGGGATCGACTTGGTCGCCGGCAGGAACCTGGTGCCGAGACCGGCCACCGGAATGACAGCTTTGCGCACTTTCATGGAAACCTCTTTTTACTGACGGGATGGCTGCTGGTATGGTATGTATCGGCGCAACGACGCTGCGGGGGGCCTGTCAACGCTCACCCCTGCCTCGCCGCTGCGTCTTCGCCTTAACACACTTTACCGGCCGCGGCCAATTCTTTCATGCATATTTTTTACCCGGAAACCCTGCCTGTCGTCACCCATCGCGAGGAAATCCTCTCCCTCCTCGCCCTGCACCAGGTGATCATCGTCGCTGGCGAAACCGGCTCCGGGAAAACCACCCAGCTCTCCAAGATGGCCTACGAGGCCCTTTCCCACCGCGACCTGATCATCGGCTGCACCCAGCCGCGGCGCATCGCCGCCTCCTCGGTGGCCGCCAGGGTCGCCGAGGAACTCGGCCCGCTGGGAAGCCTGGTAGGCTGGAAGATCCGCTTCACCGACACCACCTCGGCCGAAACGCGCATCAAGTTCATGACCGACGGCGTGCTCCTCGCCGAGACGCGCCACGACCGGCTGCTGTCGCGCTACGGGGCGATCATCGTCGACGAGGCCCACGAGCGCAGCCTCAACATCGATTTCCTCCTCGGCTACCTCAAGCGGCTGCTGCCGAAGCGGCCCGACCTCAAGGTGATCGTCACCTCGGCGACCATCGATACCGAGGCCTTCTCGCGCCATTTCGACAAGGCGCCGGTGGTGGAGGTCGCCGGGCGCTCCTACCCGGTGACGGTACACTACCGCCCCCCGGAGGAGGACGAGGAGGGCGACCGCGAGGAGAGCATGGAGCACTGCCTCAAGGTGGTCGACGAGCTGCTGCGCGACAAGAAGCGGGGCGACATCCTCGTCTTCCTGCCCACCGAGCGCGATATCCGCGAGACCTGCCTGGCCCTGGAGAAGCGCGTCCGCGATGCCGAGGTGCTGCCCCTTTACGGGCGCATGGCGGCTGCCGAGCAGCGGCGCATCTTCCAGCCGGGGGGCAGGACGAGGGTGGTGGTGGCCACCAATGTCGCCGAGACTTCCATCACCGTGCCCGGCGTCCGCTACGTGGTCGACAGCGGCCTGGCGCGCATCTCCCACTACAACGTGCGCGCCAAGACCACCGCCCTGCCCATCACCCGCATCTCCCGGGCCGCCGCCGACCAGCGCCGTGGGCGCTGCGGCCGTGTCGGGCCGGGGGTGTGCATCCGCCTCTACAGCGAAGAGGACTATCTCGACCGGCCCCTCTACACCCAGCCGGAGCTGCAGCGCGCCAACCTGGCGGCGGTCATCCTGCAGATGATCGCCCTCAACCTCGGCAGCCCGGAGAGCTTCCCCTTCCTCGACCCGCCACAGAAAGGGGCCATCCGCGAGGGCTACCAGCTGCTCGGCGAGCTCGGCGCCATCGACGGCCAGCGACGGCTGACGGCGCGCGGCCGCATCATGGCCGACCTGCCCATCGACCCCTGCATCGCCCGCATCATCCTCGCCGCCCGCGACAACGCCTGCCTGCGCGAGATCAAGATCATCGCCGCCGTACTCGCCATCCAGGACCCCCGCATCCGCCCCGCCGACCGCGAGAAGGAGGCCGACGAGAAACACCAGGCCTTCGTCCACCCGCAGTCCGACTTCCTCACCCTGCATAACCTCTGGCAGCAGTTCCACCAGGTCGGCGGGGAGAGCAGGTCCTGGTCGCGGCTCAAGAAGTTCTGCCAGAGCAACTACCTCTCCTTCCAGCGCATGCGCGAGTGGATCGACCTCCACGAGCAGCTCGACGAGCTCCTGCGACGGCGCGACGGCTTTGCCGAAAACGAGCAGCCGGCCTCCTACGGGCAGGTCCACCAGTCCCTGCTCGCCGGCTTTTTGCGCAACCTCGCCTGCAAGAAACAGGAGCGCCTCTATATGGGCGCCCATAACCGCGAGCTGATGGTCTTCCCCGGTTCGCCGCAGTTCAACCGCAGCGGGCAGTGGATCGTCGCCGCCTCCTTTATCGAGACCTCGCGCCTCTTCGCCCTCACCGTGGCGACCATCGAGGTCGAGTGGGTGGAGCCTATCGCCGGCCACCTCTGCCGTTACTCGTGGGCCGAGCCGCATTGGGAGAAGAAGACCGGCCGGGTGGTGGCCCTGGAAACGGTGAGCCTCTTCGGGCTGATCCTCACCTCCGGCCGCAAGGTCAACTTCGCGCAGCGGAGCCCCAGGAACATCCCCCTGGCGCGGCAGATTTTCATCGAGTCGGCCCTGGTGCCGGGGGAAATCAGCGGGAATTTCCCCTTTCTCGGGGAGAATCTCGCCCTCATCGCCAAGTGGCGTGAGGTGGAGGAGAAGCTGCGCGCCCGTACCATCGTCGCCGACCAGCAGCAGTTCGCCCGCTTCTACGACGAGCGCCTTCCCCCCGAGGTCTATGACGCCACCTCGCTGAGCAAGTTCCTGCGCGACAAAGGCGCCCGGCAGCGCTTGCGGATGAGCGAGGAGACGGTGCTGCTGCGGCGGCCGGAGGAGACCGAGCTGCTCGACTACCCGCCGGCCATGACCATCGGTTCGGTGCGGGTGCAGCTCCTCTACCATTTTTCGCCCGGGGCGGAAGACGACGGCATCACCTATCGCCTGCCCCTCGACCTCGCCCTGTCGGTGTCCCCGGCGGTCTTCGAGTGGCTGGTGCCCGGACTGCTGCGCGACAAGCTCACCTACCTGCTCAAGGGCCTGCCCAAGGCCCTGCGCAGAAAGCTGGTGCCCATCAACGAGACCGTGCTGTGGCTCCTCGACGAGCTCGACTACGGACGCGGCTCGCTCCTTGCGGCAGTTGAAGCGGCAATACTGAAACGCTTCAAGTTTCTCGTGCAACGCATCGATTGGCCGACAGATCTTCCACTTTACCTCCAGCCCCGCTTCGTCCTCTATGGCGACGACGACCACGAACTCTGCCACGGCCGCGACCTGCGCCAGCTGCTCGCCGCGGACCGCCCGCAAGGCGGCGCGGCGCAGCAGCCCGAGCCCCGCATGAACCGTGCCGACGAGGAGCTGGTCGCGCGCTGGCGGGGCAGCGAGCATCGCCTTTGGGATTTCGAGGGCCTGCCGGCGGCGATTGCCGCCTATACCCACGGCGGCCAATCGGCCGGCTTTCTCTACCCGGTGCTGCTGCCGCGGCCTGACAAAGGTTGCGTCGTCATCGACTTCGAGAAGAACCCCCGCGCCGCCGGGGAGGCCAACCGCCATGGCGTCCTCTTCCTCTTCCAGTTGCAGTTCCCCGAGGAGTCCAAGGCCCTGCGCCGCAGCTGCGGCGATATCTTCTCGGGCCCGCTGGCCTCGGCCCTGTTCGAGGGCCGGCCGCCGCGGCTGGAGATCATCGAGGCCATCTTCCCCTTTGTTCTCGCGCAGATGTATGGTATGCCGAGCCCGACCATCCCCCCGCGGGAGGAGTTCGACAATCGGGTCGCCGAGGCTCGGCGACAGGGCTTTTCCCGTTGGGGGAGCCAGCTCTGCCAGGACTTCGCCGCAGTGGCGCGCAAGCGGCAGGCGGTGCTGCTGGCCCTCGACCAGGCCCTGCCGGGCAGAGGGACGCCGCCCCCCTACGTGGCCGCCAAGCGTCTCGAACTGCTCGCCCACCTCGAGGACGTCTTCCCGCGCAAGCTGCCGCGACTGCCCCAGCCGGTCGACTTCGCCCTCATCCAGCGCGACCTGCAGTGCCTCGCCATCCGCATCGAGCGCATGACCTCGCACCCGGCCAAGGACGACCTCAAGGCGGCTCCCTTGGGCCGGCATCTGCGGCGCCTGGCCGAACTCGCCGACAAGGTGGCGGAGATGTCCCCGGAAGCGGCGGCACAGACCAATGCCTACCGGCAGATGGTCAACGACTATCGTATCGCCCTGTTCGCCCCCGAGCTCAAGACCCGTCAGCCGGTGTCGGAAAAGAAGCTCGAGGCACAGTGGCAGGCGGTCCTCGCCGGGAGCTGAACCTCATGCGACGTGTCGTCTTCGGCGTGTTCCTGTGCGTCCTCGCCCTCATCCTCCTGCAGTTGCAGCAACCGCTTTTCGGCTTGCCCCTCTTTATTTACGGCATCATCCTCATGTACGGCGGGAAGTGGCCGAAGGGCCCGCGCTGAGCGTGAGGGCCCCCGCGGAGGCGGCGACATGGCGCAGGCTGTCGATGGTATAGGGCTTGGCGAGGCTGTTGACGAAGCCATGCCGGCGGCAGTCGCCCATGACCGGCTCGAGGATTGAGCCGCTCATGGCGATCACCGGCAGCCCGGCATCGATTTCATGCAGCAACCGGCAGGTCTCCACTGCCGACTCGCCATGTTCCGAGGAGAGATCGAGGAGCACCAGCGGCCGCCCCTGACGTGTGCCGCCGACAAGGCGGCGGGCTTCGGCCAGGGCCTCGTCGCGGCCTGCAGCCAGGGTCACCTGGTACCCGAGATGCTCGAGCATGATCCGGCCGATCTCGCGCATGTTGGCATCTGGGTCGACGATGAGGGCGCGTTTCCCGTCATCCCGGTGTGGCCCGCTCCCCTCGGCCCGCTGCGACACCAAATGATACACCGGCAGATAGAGGCTGACGACGGTGCCTTCCTGGGGCCGCGATTGCACCACCACATGTCCGCCATGGTTGCGCAGGGTGGCGTAGACCACGGTCAGGCCAAGCCCCATGCCTTTCAGCGCTCCGCGCTCTTTGGTGGAATAGTAGGGGTCGAAGATGCGGAAGAGGTACTGCGGATCGATCCCCCGGCCATAGTCGCGGATGTCGATCTGCACATAGCTGCCGGCCGAGAGGTACTGGCCGGAGACGAGGCGCGGCTCTTCCACCACCACCCGGCCGAGATCGACCTCGATGGGTCGCCCGCCGCCCGCTTCGACGGCGTTCCTGAGAACATTGACGAGGGCCTGGCGCAGTTCGACGCCATCGGCGTAGACCAAGGCGTCGCGGTCGGCGAGACGCAGGGTGCAGGTGGCGCCCTCGCGGGCAATGAACTCGTCCACTGCCCGCTGCACGAGGGGGGCGATGGCGACTGCCTCGCGGTTGACGATGCCGAGGTTCGAGAAGCAGGAGATCTGCCGGGTGAGATCCACCGCCGCCAGCGCCGCGCGACGGGCCTGCTCCAGCAGTTTGCCCCGCTCCTCGCCGCTCTGCCGGGCACCGTAGAAGGCGACGATGTCGAGGTTGCCGCAGATCACCGTCAGCAGGTTGTTGAAGTCGTGGGCGACACCGCCGGCCATGATGCTCATGGCGTCCATCTTCTTGACGAGACGGATGGCGTCGTCGAAGGCCTTGCCGTGCTCCTCCGCCTGGTACTGGCGGGTGATGTCGCTGAGAAAGCACAGGCCGAAAAAGTCCTCGCCCTCGGCGACAACCAGGAGCGAGCCGACGATGATCCGCCCGTTAAGGCGCAGCGGCAGCTCCTCGGCGATTTCAAGCTGCCCGCGCCCCCCGCCGACCAGCTGCTCCCCGACCCAGTTCCTCACCGCCATGCCGAGCTCCCCCCAGGGGATGGCTGCGGCGAAGTCGCGCCCGACGAGCATTTCCTCGCCGACGCCGAGCATCTCCAGGGCGGCGCGGTTGACGGCGACGATGCGCCCGTCGCCGCTGGTTTCGACGATGCCCTGGGCGAGGTTGGCGAGTATGGCGGCGAGATGGCGTTTTTCAGAGAGCAGCTCCCTGGTCACCTCGAGCGGGGCGATGCTGCTGTGGATGCGTGGCTCGAGACGGCGCACTTCACCGCCCCCGCCCTGGCGCTCCCTGAAGGCGTGCAGGGCCTCGCGGAGGTGGGCGCGCATTTCCGCCAGGCCGCCCTTGGCGATGCACATATCGCAGCCGGTGTCGCGGAGGATGCGCTCCTCGTCCTCGGCGATGATCGCCGAAAGCACGACAAGAAAGACCTGGCGATGCCGCGGCGTCTGCCGGAGGATACGGCATAGCTGCTCGCCGTCGACGAGCGGCATGATGAGATCGGTGAACACCACCTCGGGGTCATAGGAGGCGAGGAGCTGCAGGGCCTCGAGACCGGTGCCGGCACAGCGCACCGTACAGCCCTCCTGCTCGAGCATGGTCGACACCGCCTTGAGAAACACTGCGTTGTTGTCCACGACAAGGGCCTTGATGGCCATGAATACCTCTCCGCTGGCAGTGATTATGCGTTCATAGCCGGCCCCGTTGGCCCGGCCAGGCCCTGATCGCCTCGATCATGGCGACCATGTCCAGGGGTTTGGCGAAGATCTTCCAGGCGCCGAGCTGCTGGGCCATGGCAAGGTAGGCATGGGCGCCGATATGGCCGCCTCCCGAGATGGCGATGATTCCGACCTCGGGGAACTCCTTGGCGAAGTGGCCGATGGTCTCGATGCCCTCCTGCTCCGGCATGATGAGGTCGCAGATGACCACATCGGCCGGGTGGCGACGGTGCGCCTCGAGACCCTTCCTGCCGTTGTCGGCCTCGAACACCGCGAACCCTTCCCGCTCCAGCCAGCTGCGGATGAGATCGCGGATGCTCGCTTCGTCGTCGATGACAAGAATGTTCATGCCCTTCCTCCTGCCACGGACCACGATCGCGCCCGCCCTTCCTGGGCAAAGACCACATCCCGGAAGAAGGCTACCATCTGCTTACGACGATCGGCCATGCGCAGCTGCTCGGGAATGAGATCGGTGTGGTCGATCTTCATCACCGACATCTTGTACTCGATATGGCTGGCGAGGCGGTTGTCGATATACCAGGCGTACATCAGCCCCATGAGCAGCCCGGGCGGGGTGAACCCCTCTCCCCTGTTGACGAGCCGCGTGTAGTGCAGGGGATCCTCGGTGGCGCACATACGTGACAGGAAGAGAAAGGTGGCGAGCTCCGTGGAGCTGAAATAACACTGGCGCTGGCCCTCCGGCCGCAGCCGGAGATGGTAGACCCGGCCGAGGTTGCTGCCGTCGATGACCACGTCGACCATCTCCTTGACACGGGCGTAGTCGCCGAGCAGCGACTCCCCCAGGGCGATGGTCAGGGCGATTTCCAGCTTCTGCCGCAAGGCCACCTGGTCGGCGCGGATCTTGATGGTGCGATCCATGGGGTCGAAAAAGGAGAAGACGTTGTCCCACTGCTGGTCGCGGTTCCACACCTCGCGTTCGACGGTGACGATCCCGTCGCAGTTGTCGAGGTGGCCGAGGGGGATGACCGGGTAATCCCAGAGGATGTCGCCCACCGCCGCCCGCAGCTGGGCCATGTCGGGGGCAGGGCCCTGGCCATGGTGACGGAGGTCGAGGCCGGCGACGAGGCGCGCGATATCGGCATGGCGGCGACAGGGCAGCATCGCCTGCCCGCCGGGGGCGACGACACGCGTGGCAATGGCCGAGCCCCCTCCTCCCCCCTCGCTCTGTGTCTCAGCCGAGGCCATGAAGCAATGACGGGCATTGTAGAGCCCCTTTACGGCCATGGCGAGGTCGCCCGGATCATGCTGGATGACGCCGCGCTCGGAAAGCGCTTCACGCGAGTAGACGCCGCATTCGATGGGCAGGTACTGCTGGTCGGAGACCGCCTGGCGATCGACGTAAATCGGCGCCTTGCCTTCCACCGCGTAGCGTTGCAGCACCGAGGCAGGAATATCGCCCAGGGAGATGCACAGGACCTCGTTAAAGAGCCCGCAGATACCCCCGGGGATATTGGCGGCATAGGCGCGGATCATGTCGGAGACGTGGAACTTGCGTTCCGGGTCGGCGAGGCTGAGATCGGTCTCGCCGGCCTGCACCCAGAGATTGGCGACAAGAATCTTCAGCGCTTTGGCGTTACGGCGCACCGCCTCGGCGAGGCCTGGCACTTTGAACACCGGGATGATCGAGGAGTAGAGGCTGCCAGGGGCGAGGATAAGGATGTCAGCCTTCTCGATCTCTTCGAGGACTTCGTCGTAAATCCTTACCGTATCGCAATAATCGACACCGACAGCCTCCACCGGAAAACCACGCCGCGACTGGCTCAGCCGGTGTTCGCCAACGACCTCGACACCGTTGGCGTAGCGCACCCGCAGCTGCGCCGGGGTGGAGGTGCAGGGCAGCACCGCCCGCTCGCAGAGGCCGATGATACGGCCGAGGCCGTCGATGCCTTTGAGGATGGCGGGGTGCAGCAGTTCCTGGTTTCTCTCCAGGTGTACGTTGTCGAGCTCGCGGTCGAGCTCGCGGTAGATAGCTGCCGCCACCAGCAGGTTGCCGAGGCAGTGGGGGCGGCAAAGGGTGGCGGCGAGACGGGGCTCGGAGATGAGAAACTCGAGGAGCTCGCGGAGGGCGTTGCGCATTCCCGCCGGCAAACCTTGCAGCTCCTCCTCCGCCATGGCGAAATCACGGCAATGGCGATGAAATGGCGGCGCAAAACGATGATTGAAAACCGCGGCCAGACGGGCGACGATATTTTTCGCTTCGAAGGCGTCGACCTTGTAGCGTTTCTGCAGGTTGCCGCTGACGATCGACGACAGCAGCACATGGCGCAGATCGCCAAGGGCCATCAGCGGCAGATCCTTGAGCAGCTCGCCGGTGGAGCCGCCGTTGTCGGTAACGCAGACCACCGATCGCGTCTGCGGGAAGATCTCCTTGAGACCGACGAAGGGATTGCGCGGCCAGCCCTGGCTGCGCGAGTCTCCGCCAACGATGTTGGACAGGCCGGTGCCGCCGCCGAAGACCACTACTCTGACCTCGTCGACTGCGCCGGCGAAAATCTCGCGACGCAGCTCGTAAAGGAGGTTGCGGGCCGGCGACGGCAGCCCCTCGGGAACGCCGCGCAGTACCAGGTCGACGATCTTCTCCCGCAAGTCGAGTTGCGGCAAGAGATCGAGAGGCGAGAGCCGCACCTCTTCGATCTCGCGAATTTTCTTACCTATCACCGGTAGCCTCGGAAAGGGTTGGGGTCAATATCCTTACCCATTGTCGGCGCTTTTGCGTCGACAGTCAACCGATTATCGCCCGGTGGCGAGAAATCGCTCCGCCCGCGCCAGCTCCTCGGGAGTGTCGACCTCGATGGAGTCGTGCTCGGTGATCACCAGCTTGATCTTGTAGCCATATTCGAGGGCGCGCAGCTGCTCGAGTTTTTCAAAGCGCTCCCACTCGCCCTCGGGCAGGGCGACAAAAGACAGCAGAAAGCCCTTGCGATAGGCGTAGAAACCGAGGTGCTTATAATAGGTGGGCCGGCTCTGCTCCTCCGGGTTGCGCTGAAAGGGGATCGGCGAGCGGGAGAAATAGAGGGCGTTGTAGTCGCGGTCGAAGACCGTCTTGACGTGATTGGGATCGTCGATCTCTTCAGGGCGGCGGATGCGGTAGATGAGCGTCGACATCGGCAGGGCCGGGTCGTCGAGCAGCGGCTGTGCCACCTGATGGATGACCTCCGCCGGAAAGAGCGGCTGGTCGCCCTGGATGTTGACGACGACGTCATGCTCGGAGATGCGCAGCAACTCGGCCGCCTCGGCGAGGCGGTCGGAACCGGAGACATGGTTGCTGCGGGTCATGACGTACTCGCCGCCGAAGCCGGCGACGCATTGCGCGATGCGCTCGTCATCGGTAGCCACCACCACTCGGCTGAGCAGCGCCACACCCCTGGCGCGCTCGACGACATGCTGGATCATCGGCTTGCCGGCGAGATTGGCCAGCGGCTTGCCGGGGAAACGGTTGGACTGATAGCGGGCGGGGATGATGGCGATGACATCGGGGCTGTGGCTGGGCATGGCAAGGTCTCTGTGGTTATTTGGTCGATCCTCGGGTAAGGTGCGCGGCGAGGCCCCCCAAGGATAAGGTTTCGCGTCGGCAATAATGGCCGCAGGCAATCGATGTGATTGAGATAACCGTTGTATCTACAATACCTTCAGGGATATTTCCACAAAAAGCACTGGATCTTGCGGCAAAACTCGGCCTGCCGGCCGCCGCCGACCCCGCACAGTGCCGCACGCCCCTGCTCCTCGCCTACACCGCCGAGGGCCTGCAGTTGCTGCACCGCCCCTCCCCGGCAAAAAGGCCGCTCCCCCTGCTGGCGATCGATTTCGTCGGCGGCAAGAACGGCTACCGCCTCCTGCACGAGCGCACCATCCGCCAGCCCCTGGCCCGAGCCGCGGGCATCAGGCCAGGCTGCCGCCCGACGATCCTCGACGCCACCGCCGGCCTCGGCGGGGACGCCTTCGTCCTCGCCAGCCTCGGCTGCCAGGTGACCATGTGCGAGCGCTCGCCACTCCTCGCCGCCCTCCTCGACGACGCCCTGAGCCGTGCCGGGCAGGCCTCTTCCCTGGCGGCGCAAGCGGCATCACGACTTACCCTCCTCGCCATCGACGCCCGCCACCACCTCGAAGCTGAAGAGGCGACCTATCAGACCATCTACCTCGACCCGATGTACCCGCAGCGCAACCAGTCGGCCCTCAACCGCCAGACGATGCGCGCCATCCGCTCACTGGTCGGCGATGACGATGACAGCGGGCAGCTGCTCGAGCTGGCACGGCGGCGGGCGAAGGAGCGGGTCACGGTGAAGCGCCCACAGCCCTCCCCGCATCTGGGCGAGGCCAAGCCCAGCCACGCCATCTTCATGAAAAGTAGCAGGTTTGACGTCTATCTTGCCGCAGAAAGGAGATTTTCGACTACTTGTGATACTTCTCCCCCGCCCTGATGGTATAGGCGCGGTAGAGCTGTTCGACGAGCAGCAGGCGGGCCATGTCGTGGGTGAAGGTCATGCGCGACAGGGAAAGGAGGAGGTCGGCCCGTGCCAGCACCGGCGGCGGATGGCCATCGGGGCCGCCGATGAGATAGCAGACCTGCTTCACCCCCCGTATCTCCCAGTCGCCGATGAGGCCCGCCAGCTCCTCCGAGGCGAGCTGGCGCCCACCGGGGTCGAGAACCACCGCCAGGGCCGCCGCCGGCACCGCCTGCAGCAGCGCGCGCCCCTCGGCCTCCGCCGCCTGGCGCGGGGACAGGGCGCCACGCGGGCGGTCCTTGAGGACGGTGAGCGAGAAGGTGGTGTAGTGGCGCAGACGGCCGGCGTAGATGGCGACGCCCTCGGCGACGAAGCTCTCCTTGGCCTTGCCCAGGCATAGCACCTCGTGTTTCACCGGCCTGCTCCCCGTCTCTCAGCAGACGATGTCGCCCTGCCGGAGGAGCTCGTCGAGGATGCGGCAGAATCGCTCGTAGGGCAGGTCGCCGCGCAGGCCGGGGCAGGAGGTGGTGATGGCCGAGTAGTTGCTCTCGTCCTTGAGGATCGCCGGGTGCAGCGGCCACTGGGCGCAGCGGCGCGGCCTGGCCCGGTGGACGAGGCAGCCCTGCTGGTAGAAGATGCAGTGCCCGTCGACCGTCTTCATCTGTACGGAGGCGCCATTGCGCCGCAGGTAGCGGGAAAAGAGCTCTTCGCGGGATAGCCCGAGGGCCTCGCCCATGCGACGCAGGTCGTCCTCGTCGAGGGAGACGGTGGTCTCCCCCTGGCAGCACGAACCGCAGCGTTGGCAGGTAAACAGCTCCCCAGGGGAAATCATGACGTGTGGCGGGCAGAGGGTGAAAAGAGGGATGACAGGGGTCGTAGGCCGCGCATTATACCCAGCGCCGGCCCTTCATGCATGGAAAAACGGCCACAGCGGACGGTGCAGGCCTCAGGCGTTGCCGATGACGTCCTCGTAGGTGGCGATATCAATGCCGTACTGCATGGCCGCCGCCCGCCACTTGAACTCATCCGGGCTGTCGAAGATGATCTCGTCGCTGGCGGGCACGCTCAGCCAGCCATTGGCCATGAGCTCGTGCTCCAGCTGCCCCGGACCCCAGCCGGTGTAGCCGAGAACGAAGAGGTACTTGCTCGGCCCGCGGCCGTAGGCGATATCCTCCAGCACCTTGGTCTCGCGGGTGAGGGAAACGGTGTCGCTGACATCGAGGCGATGTTCGGCCTCATAACCGGAGAGATAGAGGATAAAGGCCGAGTCCAGCTCTACCGGCCCGCCGATATAGACCGGCGGCAGGGCGAAGTCCGGCACTGGCAGACCGGCGCCGCGCAGCACCTCGGCCATGGTGAAGACGCCATTGGGCTGGTTGATGGCCACCCCCATGGCCCCCTCGGCGGTGTGGGCGCAGACGTAGATGACATGCTCCTCGAAACGCGGATCGGGCATCTGCGGCGTCGATACCAGGAAGGTGCCGGCCAGCGAGTTGCTCCCGTTTATTGTCTGTTCCTTCATCTGCCTCCCTCCCACGGAGTTGAGAGACGGGTCGCCGTAGGGCACACCCGGCGGCAATGGCGGCGCGCCCTGACGGCCGCTCCTGTCGTCTCCCTTTGGGAAATTCTAGCAGAGTCGCCTTCCCTCCGTCAAGCTGCAGCGGGGAAAGATCCCCGCAATGCCAATGCCTCCAGGCTGAGGGCGAGAATGGCGGTGACAAAGCTCCGGGGATAGCCTAGTATG
>JANJUM010000162.1 GCA_024710585.1 Desulforhopalus sp. | reverse complement strand
CCTGTCGTCTCCCTTTGGGAAATTCTAGCAGAGTCGCCTTCCCTCCGTCAAGCTGCAGCGGGGAAAGATCCCCGCAATGCCAATGCCTCCAGGCTGAGGGCGAGAATGGCGGTGACAAAGCTCCGGGGATAGCCTAGTATGAATGAAATGGGTCGGTGCTGCCGCCCCACAGTCCTCCCCGGCGCCCGGGCGCCACTTCCCGCCAGCGAGATCATGAACGACTTCCAGCGCATCGCCGCCTGCGACCACCACGACCCGTTCGCCTTCCTCGGCAGCCACTTCGACGTGCCGATTCCCGGGCAGGTGACTATCCGCACCTTCCAGCCCCACGCCCGAGAGGTGCGCCTGCTCCACGGCGAGGCGGCGATCCCCATGACCAGGGCCGAGGCCGAGGGGCTTTTCGAGGCGGTGCTCGACTGCGATCAGCTCGCCGACCCCAGCCTGGCGCCCTTTTCCTATCGTTTCGACATTCTCTACCACAACGGGGCAAACTTCATCACCAACGACCCCTACCGCTTCCCAGTGCTCCTTGGCGAGCAGGACCGCTTTCTGTTTAACGCCGGCCGCAACTACCGTCTTTACGACCATCTGGGGGCGCACCCCACCCAGTGTCACCACATCGCCGGGGTGGTCTTCCGCGTCTGGGCCCCCAACGCCCGGGCCGTATCGGTAGTCGGCAACTTCAACGGCTGGGACGGGCGCACCCACCCCCTGCGTTCGCTGGGGATCTCGGGGGTCTGGGAACTGTTCGTGCCCCATCTGGCGGCAGGGGAATTGTACAAATTCCATATCAGGACCCAGGAGGGGCAGGTGCTCATCAAGGCCGATCCCTTCCAGTTCTACGGAGAGCTGCGCCCCGGCACCGCCTCACGGGTCCACGCCCTCCACACCTACCGCTGGAACGACGAGACGTGGCTGGCGCGGCGTGCATCCGAGAAACCCTATAACCGTCCGCTCTCCATCTACGAGGTTCACCCCGGCTCGTGGCGCCGCGACCCTGCCGACCCGGAACGCTTTCTCACCTTCGCCGAGCTGGCCGAGAGCCTCGTGCCCTACGCCCGCGACCTGGGCTTCACTCATATCGAGCTGATGCCGGTGATGGAGCACCCCCTCGACGAGTCCTGGGGCTACCAGGTCACCGCGCCCTACTCGCTGACCAGCCGGTACGGCACCCCCGACGAGTTCAAGCACTTCGTCGACACCTGCCACCGCCACGGGCTGGGGGTCATCCTCGATTGGGTACCGGCCCATTTCCCCAAGGACGCGCACAGCCTCGGTCGTTTCGACGGCTCCTCGCTCTACGAACACGAGGACCAGCGCCGCGGCTCTCACCCCGAGTGGGGTACCTATATCTACAATTACGGCCGCAACGAGGTCTCCAACTACCTCATCGCCAACGCCCTCTTCTGGCTGGACCACTATCACATCGACGGGCTGCGCGTCGACGCCGTCGCCTCGATGCTCTACCTCGACTACTCGCGCCGCGACGGCGAGTGGCTGCCCAACCCCTACGGCGGCAGGGAAAACCTCGAAGCCATCGAGTTTCTCCGCCACCTCAACGCCATCGTTTACGGCCACCATCCCGACGCCCTGCTCATCGCCGAGGAATCGACCAGCTTCTACGGGGTCTCCAAGCCCACCCACCTCGGCGGCCTCGGCTTCGGCTTCAAATGGAACATGGGGTGGATGAACGACATCCTCGACTACTTCGCCAAGGACCCGCTGTACCGCAAGTTCCACCACAACAACCTGACCTTCTCCATCATGTACGCCTTCGCCGAGAACTTCATCCTGCCGCTCTCCCACGACGAAGTGGTACACGGCAAGCGCTCGCTGCTCGGCAAGATGCCCGGCGACCTGTGGCAGAAGTTCGCCAACCTCAGGCTGCTGCTGCTGACCATGTGGATGCATCCCGGCAAGAAGCTGCTCTTCATGGGTGGGGAAATCGGCCAGTGGTCGGAGTGGTACTGCAAGAAGAGCCTCGACTGGCACCTGCTGCAGGACAACCCCTTCCACGCATCTCTGCAGCGCTTCGTCGCCGACCTCAACCGCCTCTACCGCGAGCGTCCTGCCCTGTGGGAAGAGGACTGCAGCCCCGACGGTTTCACCTGGCTCGACCTCGAGGACCGCAACAACTCGATCATCTCCTTCGCCAGATTCGCCAGCGGCCGGCGTCGTCATGTGGTGACGGTGCTCAACTTCACCCCGCAGACCTTTACCGCCTATCGCGTCGGCCTGCCCGCCCTGTGCCGCTACCGGCTGGTCTTCTCCTCCAACAACCGGCTCTACGGTGGCAGTGACGAGGATGTGGCGACGGTGTATCAGGCCACTTCCATCCCCTATGCCCAGGGACCCTTCAGCGCCGAGATCGCCATCCCGCCCCTGGCGGGGGTAGTGCTCGAGCCGCTCGACGACTGACCCATTTTCGAAACGAGGAACAGCCATGCCGGAGAGCACCATCCACCCCCCTGGAGATAAGATCAAGAAAGCCGTGCAGGCCTTCTGCCGGCTCCTTCAGGAGAAACCCCACAAAACCCGCCGCCAGCTGCTCGAAGAGGTGGCGATGCAGTTCGATCTCTCGCCCAACGAATGCCTCTTTCTCGAGCGTCATCTCGAGAAAGAGTGAGCGGAGGCGGCGATACCGAAAAGGCGCGGGGCGGCTCAGGCGGCGCGGAGCAACTCGAGGTAGAAGGCCAGGGTCTGCTCGCACATCGCCTGGGCGGTGAACATCTCGGTGACCCGGGCACGGCCGTTTTCCCCGTAGCGCTGCAGCTCGGCGGGGCTCATCTCAAGGGCCTCGTCGATGGCCCGCGCCAGGGCATGCGGGTCAGACGGCTGCACCAGCCAGCCGTTCACCCCCGGCAGAACCGTCTCGAGACTGCCGCCATGGGCAGTGGCGATGACCGGCCGGCCCATGGCCATCGCCTCGACGGTGGTCCGCCCGAAGGCCTCGGGTTCGATGGAGGAGGTGGAGAGGACGATGTCGGCCAGGGAGAAGGCTGCCGGCATATCGTTGCAGTGGCCGACGAGGCGCACTTTGTCGACGAGATGATGCTTGTCGATAAACGAGGTCAGTTCGGCGGTGTAACCGGGATTGTCCTTGATATCGCCCACCAGCAGGGCAAGATAGTCGCTGTTGCGCACCTGCAGCAGACTCTGCAGGAAGAGCTCCTGGCCTTTGAGCCGGGTCAGGCGGCCAGGCAGCATGAGAATCGGCCGGCCTTGCTCGATGCCCCAGGCCTCGGCCAGGGCCTCCACCCGCTGTGGCTCCACCAGGTGGGGGGCGAAGGACTCGGCATCGACGCCGCGAAAGATGAGCCGTACGTTGTCGCGGCGCCGATATTTTTCGAGGATATGCCTCTTGATGCTGTCGGAGACGGCTATGACCCCATCCCCCTTGGTCATAATCGCCGAGTAGGCGTTGACCGAGTAAAAGCCGTGGAAGGTGGTGACCAGCAAGGGCCGGCTGCGCCTGGGCAGAGTCAGCCAGGCGACATAGCCGATCCACGCCGGCATGCGCGAGCGCAGGTGCAGCACGTCGACCCGGTGCAGTTTCATGAGGCGGCGCAGGGGCCAGATATGCAGGAGGGCGACAGGGCTCTTCGAGCCGATATTGCGCTTGAAATGCAGGCTGCCCTCTTGTTCCAGCTGCGGCACGAGACGGCCGCCGCCGGAGACCACCAGCGAGCGATGGCCATGACGGACGAGAAAACGGCCCATTTCCACCGTGCCCCGCTCGACGCCGCCGCTGTTGAGTTCCGGCAGCAACTGCATGACGGTGACCTTCTCCCGCTTTTTCGCCCGGCGCCGCTCCCCGTCTGCTTCACGGTAGAGGGCCAGCGTCTTCTCGCACATCGCTTTGGCGGTGAAGCGCTCGTTGACCCAGCGCCGCCCCTCCTCTCCCATGCGCCGCGCCCGCCAGCTGTCATCGAGGGCCTCGCTCACCGCACTGGCCATGGCCTCGGCATCGAGCGGCGGCACCAGCCAGCCGGTGACACCGGGCAGCACTGTCTCGAGGCTGCCGCCATGGGCGGTGGCCACCACCGGCTTGCCCATGGCCATGGCCTCGATGGCCACCTTGCCGAAGGCCTCGGGCTGGGTCGAGGAGGCCGAGACCACCACGTCGGCGAGCATCAGGGCGGCCGGCATGTCGCTGCAGTGGCCGACCAGCTGCACCTTGTCCTCTAGGGCATGGAACTTCACCTGCTCGCGCAGCCGCTTGGTAAAAGAACTGTTCTCCTCGGTGTCGCCGATGAGCAGACAGACGAAGCGCCGATCCTTGATGCGCACCAGGCTCTCGAGAAAGAGATCCTGCCCCTTCCATTGGGTCAGACGACCGGGCAGGACGATGACCGGCATCCCTTCGTGGTGGGACAGCCAGCGTCGTCGCAGGGTGTCGATACGCTCCGCCGCGACCGCTTCCGGGGAGAAGGCGCTGACGTCGAAGCCACCGTGGATGAGGGCGATACGCTGCGGATCGATGGGATAGTTGTCGATGATATGCTGCTTGATGGTCTCGGAAACGGCGGCGACTCGCTCCCCCCGGGTCATGATGCGCGAGTAGGAGTTGACCGAGTAGAAGCCGTGGAAGGTGGTGATCAGCGAGGGCCGGCGCTCCTCCGGCAGCAGCCTCCAGGCAAGGTAGCCGATCCACGCTGGCAGGCGCGAGCGCAAGTGGAGGATATCGACCCGCTCCTCTTCGAGAAAGCGGCGCAGCTTGGTGACGTATTTGAGGCAGCGCAGGCTCTTTTCGCCGATATGCGGCCAGTGCACATGGGTGCAGCCATGCCTGGCGAGTTGCGGCACAAGGCGGCCGCCACCGGAAATGACCAGGGAGCGATGGCCGTTCTGGGCCAGATAGATAGCCAGGTCAAGGGTTTCCCCCTCGACACCGCCTTCGTCCAGTTCCGGGAGTACCTGCACTACCGTCAAGCGTTCGCCTGCCATATCCTGAGAATCCTTTCGGCGCAGCGCTGCGCCTCGTTGAAGTGGTGGTCTGTTTCCTTCCAGCTGTCGCCAGCCTGCCACGTGGCGAAGGGCAACACCAGTCCCCGGCGGCGCAGCAGCTCTTCGTTGCGCCGGAATTTGGCCGCGCCAGTCTCCCAGCGCACCGGCAGGAGACCAACACGGCAGCCGGCGCTCAGCGCCTCGTAGACCATGGAGATGGAGTCGGCGCTGACCCACACCATGGCGCAGTCGGCATAGCGCTCTTCGATCCAGCCTCTGGCGGTGTGGCGATAATCGAAAAATTCCACATGCTCATGGAGCTCGGCCAGCCTGGCCAAGCCCCGCGCCGTCTCCTCGGGGGTGCGTGGCGAGGAGGTCAGGGTCCAGTGCACCTGGCGCTCTCGCTCAACCAGTTCCCCTGCCATGGCGACCATCTCCTCGGAATTCCAGCTATGGCTGCGGCGATCGACGCCGCCGAGGGCGATGAGGCCGCAGTCGTCGCGATGGCGGCGCAGGTCGACACTGCAATTGGGGGCGCCGAGGGTGCAGAAGACGTTGCCCCCTTCGGCAAGGCCGTCATGCACCGGCACCAGGCAGAGGTCGAACCGCTTCCGCAGGAAGGCAAGGGGCGACATGCAGACTACCGCGGGAGCGCCGTGGGCTTTTTTGGCGAGGAGCATGGCGAGATGGCTGCGGCTGCCGGCACCGAGCAGCAGATCGGCAGCGGGATAGGCCTCGCCCCGCCACGGCAGTGGCGAGAACAGGGCCAGCAGCTGGATGATGCGCTGCACAGGCGAGAGGGCCGAGACATCGACAGTCACCACTTCCACCGCCACCATCGCCGCCAGCGCCTGAAGGATGCCCCGGCTCTGCTTCTCATGGCCGGGGCGGCCGTCGCAGAAGAGGGCGACGCGCAGCACACCCCGGTCCTGCCAGGAGGCGGACCGCGGGAATTGCTGACAAAACTTCGGGATCACTGGCGATCCACGTGGGGGTTGCCACCGGGGGGAGCGCCGGGCGGCGGCGGTCTGCGCACGCCGCCGCCGGCGAGTTTGACGATGATCTGATTCGACTTCTGCAGACGTTTGGTCATGGTGCGGAAGATATGGCGCGACACGTCGGGATATTTGTCGATGATCTCTTCGAGCTTGTCGCCGGGGAAGCGCTTGACCGTCGACCGCCCCTGCGAGATGATCGAGGCAGTGCGCTGCTCCCCGGTGATCGAGGCCATCTCCCCAAAGTATTCGCCGGGCTCGGTGAGTTCGGCGATCTTCTTGCCGCCCTTGACCACGGTCAGCGCGCCGCGGATGAGCTTGAAGAAATCGATGTCCTTGTTGCCCTCACGGATGATGACGTCGCCGTCCTCGTAGTTCTCCTGGTCGGGATTGACCAGGTAGGCGGGCAGGCTCTCGCGGTGGGCGACGGTGCGGCGCAGGGCCTCCTCCACCGAGGTCACCCCTTGGCGCACCTTTTGCAGTGCGGCGTCGCGCAGCGTGGTCATGCCTTCCTGGATGGCGACCTTGCGCAGTTGGTCCTCGGGCACCTCGGCGCTGATCGCCTTGGCCACCTCGTCGGTGACTTCCATGAGCTCGAAAAAGCCCACCCGCCCTTTGTAACCGAGGTTGTTGCACTCGGGGCAGCCGGCCGGCCCGTAGATGGTCAGCGAGTCGAGTTCCTCCTCACGGAAGCCGGCTTTGAGCAGTTCTTCAGGCTCGTAGGTGACCACCTTCTTGCAGTTGCTGCACAGACGCCGCCCCAGGCGCTGCGAGAGCACCATGGTCACCGAGGAGGCAAGCATATAGGGGGGTATGCCGATGTCGACGAGGCGGCCGATGGTGGCGGCGCTGTCGTTGGTATGCAGGGTGGAGAAGACGAGATGCCCGGTCATGGCGGCCTTGATGGCGATCTCGGCGGTATCGATATCGCGGATCTCGCCAACCATGATAATATCCGGGTCCTGCCGCAGGAAGGCCTTGAGGGCCGCGGCGAAGGTCATGCCGACTTCCTTGTGGACGTTGACCTGGTTGATGCCCTTGAAGTTGAACTCCACCGGGTCCTCGGCGGTGAGGATCTTGATATCCTCGTTGTTCATCGAGTTGAGGGCGGAGTAGAGGGTAACCGTCTTGCCGGAACCGGTGGGGCCGGTGACGAGGAGCAGCCCCTGGGGACGCCCGAGACAACGCTTGAGCATCTCGAAGGTTTTCTGCTCGAAACCGAGCCGGGTGAGGTCGACGTTGAGCGAGGCCTTGTCGAGGATACGCAGAACCACCGATTCACCGAAGAGGGTGGGCAGCGAGGAGACGCGGAAGTCCACCGAGCGGTTCTTGCCCATGCGCATCTTGATGCGCCCGTCCTGGGGCACCCGGCGTTCGGTGATGTCGAGGCCGGAAAGGATCTTGAGGCGGGCGACCAGGGCGTTCTTGATGGTCAGCGGCAGGTTCATCGTCTTGAATAGCGCGCCGTCCTTGCGATACCTGACCTGCATCGACTTCTCGTAAGGCTCGACATGAATGTCGGAGATGCCGTCCTGCACCGCCTTGATGAGAATGCCGTTGACCAGCTTGATGATCGGCGCGTCGGAGGCGGCGAACTGCTCGCCGACATCGTCGCTGGAATCGCCCTCGATTTCGAAGTCGTCGGCGGCCTCGGCAACGATGGAGCCGAAGTCGTCGACCTGGGTGACCTCCAGTTCGCCGCTGGTCTCCTCGACATGACCGAGCAGCGACTTGGCCTCCTCGTCGTCGATGCCATAGTATTTACGGTAGGCCTCGACGATATCCGACTCGGTGGAAACGCACACCGAGAGCTCCTTGCTGACAAGGTTCTGCAGTTCCTCCACCGCCGTGCTGTCGGAGGGCTCGGACATGGTTATCTGCAAGGTGTTGCCGGCCATGCGCAGCGGGAAGGCCATATACTGTTTGGCCTCGCTGTAAGGCAACAGCTTCAGGGCGTCTTTCGAGGGCGGCTCGTTCTTGATGACCACCGCCGGGTAGTTGTGCTGGCGGCTGAGGAAATTGACGACGGTGTTCTCATCGATATACTCCAGCTGGCGGAGGATGGTGCTCAAGCGGCCACCGCTCTTCTGGAGGATCTTCTTGGCGGTCTCCAACTGGCTCGGGGTGATGTAGCCCGCCTTGCTGAGCAACTCGCCGATCTTGATCTTGCCTGCCCCGGACTGGTCCTTGACAGTCTTTTTCATCGATGACTTGCGGAGCGTGTCGTCACTTCTCAGTGCCATAGGCCTCAACCAAACGGAAATACTCCATGCCGGGTTGCCCGCCGGCCGCCACTGGCGGCGGGGCCCGCGTGTCGATTGTTTCTATAAGTCGTATTCCTAACGTATTCTATAGCGTCTTTCCATCTCTTTCTGCAGGGGGATCATGATCTCCCGCATCGATGGCTCGGCGGCGGGGGTGGTGCGCAGGGCGAAGATATGCCGCCACTCGACGAGGTTGCAGAAGACGATGATCTCCGTCTTGCAGGAATTGGGCAGCACGGTGCGCGCCGCCTGGGGGGTGCTGGTCTCGAGGAGACGGAAATAGACCCGCTCGGTCTCTTCCATGGCGCCCTGCCAGAGGCGGTACTCGGCGCTGCCCTCGGCGAAGAATACCGGTTTGATGAACGTCACCTCGCTGCCGAACTTGTCCTCGCTGTAGCGGCAGTAGCGCTGGCTCTCCTGGAGGAAGGAGCAGGGTCGGTGGCGCACCAGCTCGTGGGTGACGGCGCGGTTGACGATGAAGCGCACCGCGACGAAACGGTGGCGCAGGCGCAGTTCGTCGGGGAGTTCGTCGACCTCGGTCAGCGAGAGGCGGCGCAGGTCGACGCCGTCCGCCCCTGACGGCACGCTCCCGTCCTCTTCCCCGGCCGGAAAGAGGTAGGGGCAGGTGACGCGCAGGTCACGCCGCAGCAGGGCGAGGAGCGCGTTGTCGCCATGGGCGGCGAAGATCTCGCGATAGGCGCGCATCGACGCGGTGACCAGCAGCCCCCCTTCTTCCCGGTCGATGACCAGAAAGCGCGGCTGGCAGGCGAGCAGGGCGGCGACCGCCTCCTCTCTGCAGCGCAGCCGGTAACTGACCACCGCCATTTCCAGCACCGAGTTATGACCGTGGGCGGCGATGCGGGTGACGAAGGGAATGGCCGAGTCGTCGCCGATCTTGTCCTCGCTCTTGTAGCACACCCGGCCGCAGGCCTCGAGGCGCACCGCCGCCGAGGCCCGGTCCAGTTCGTCCAGGATCTGGAAGGAGGGCTCGATGATGCGCATCGTCTCACCCTTTCCAGAACGGCGAGAGTTTTCTCAGGTTGGCGATGATCGTCGGCATCTTGGCGATCACCAGGTCGACCTCTTCCTCGGTGTTGTAGATGGACAGCGAGAAGCGGATCGAACCGTGGGCGGCGGTGAAGGGCACCCCCATGGCGCGCAGCACGTGGGAAGGCTCGAGGGAACCGGAGGTGCAGGCCGAACCCGAGGAGGCGCAGATGCCATGCTGGTTCATGTGGAGCAGAATGGCCTCGCCCTCGACGTACTCGAAGCTGATGTTGGCGGTGTTGGGCAGCCGCAGGGTCTTGTGGCCGTTGAGCATCGACTTGGGAATGGAGGTGAGCAGCGCCTCCTCGAGCCGGTCGCGCAGCTTCTTGACACGGCTGTTCTCCTCGTCCATCTTCTCCATGGCCAGCTCGCAGGCGCGGCCCAAGGCGACGATGGAGGCGACGTTTTCGGTGCCGCCGCGCCGCCCGTGCTCCTGGTGCCCGCCAACCATGAAGGGAACGAAGAGCGTGCCCCGCTTGACGTAGAGAATGCCCACGCCCTTGGGCGCGTGCAGCTTATGGCCGGAGCAGGAGAGGAAGTCGATGTCGAGATTCTTCAGGTCGATGGGGATCTTGCCCACCGCCTGCACCGCGTCGGTATGGAAGAGGATGCCACGCTGCCTGGCCATGCGCGCCATCTCCTCCACCGGGAAGATGACTCCGGTCTCATTGTTCGCCCACATGACACTGACGATGGCGGTATCTTCGGTGAGCGCCGCCTCGTATTCCTGCATGTCGAGCATGCCCTCGGCGTCGACCTTGAGTTTGGTGACGCGATATTTATGGCCGGTGGCGGTTTCCAGGGTTTCGCAGAGGTTCTTCACCGCCGGGTGCTCGACCCTGGTGGTGATGATGTGGCGCTTCTCCGGATAGGTCCTGATGGCGGAGAGGATGGCGGTCGAATCGCTTTCGGTGCCGCAGCTGGTAAAGACGATCTCTCCCGGGTCGGCGCCGAGAAGGGCCGCCACCTTGCCTCGTGCCTCCTTGATCGCCTGCCCGACAACGCCGCCAAAGGTGTGCATGCTCGACGGATTGCCATAGGCCTCGGTGAGGTAGGGCATCATCGCCTCCACCACCTCGGGGGCGACCCTGGTGGTGGCGTTGTTGTCCATATAAATGACTTTAGGATTCGCGGCCATCGTATCAGTTCTCCTCGACGATCAGACTGGGAAGCACGAATTCGCGCAGTTTCTTTTCGACGTATTCCTTGATGGTAGTCTGGGACTTGCTGCAGCTCTTGCAGGTGCCGCGCAGGGCGACGGTGACGAAGTCGCCATCGACGTCGACCAACTCGATGTCGCCGCCATCCTTACGGAGGCCGGGCCGCACTTCGCGCTCCAGCACCTCCTCGATCTTCTTGATCTTCTGCAGGGCGGTCATCTTCTTCTGCGGCATCTGCGGGATGACGATCTGCGCCTTGGCGCCAACGGTCGTCTCGAGGAGGGCGCGCAGTTTGTCTTCGCACTTGCCGCAGCCGCCGCCGGCCTTGGTGAAGTTGGTGATCTCCTCCACCGAGCGCAGGTTCGACTCCTTGATGGCGCGAATGATCTCCAGGTCGGTGACGCCGAAACACTCGCACACCACCTCCCCTTCCGTCTTGGGCAGCGTGTGGCCACGGTAGTCGGCGATGGCCGCCTCCAGTGCCTCGCGGCCCATCACCGAACAGTGCATTTTTTCTTTGGGCAGGCCGCCCAGAGCCTGGGCGATGTCCTCGTTGGTGATTTTTGCCGCCTCGTCCACCGCCATGCCCTTGACCATCTCGGTAAGCACCGAGGAGGAGGCTATGGCGCTGGCGCAGCCGAAGGTTTTGAACTTGGCGTCGACGATAATGTCGTTGGCGTCGATCTTCAGCGTCAGCCGCAAGGCGTCGCCGCAGGCAAGCGAGCCGACGTCGCCGGTGCCGCTGGGGTCCTCGATCTCCCCGACGTTCTGCGGAGAGAGGAAATGCTGCTGGACCTTATCGGTATATTCCCACATGGCGTAACTCCTGATACATAAAGTGATGAACGGTTAACTAGGGTACATGCTGACAATAATGCCTCGGCGGCGGATTACAACCGCCAGCGGGCCGCAGGGCGCAGATTCGCTGGCCTCCTGCCGGAATCCTGGCCTCAGATGACGCCAGTCTCGACGAGCAGCTTCTTGGCGGCGGCGACCAGGTCGCCAGTCCCCGCGGCGCTGCGCGATTCGACGTAGAAACGCACCTTGGGCTCGGTGCCCGAGGGGCGGATCATCAGCCAGGAGCCGTCGTCGAAGACCATCTTGGTGCCGTCGATGGTGATGAGTTGCGCGATGGCGCGCTCCTCGTCGCCCACCTTGAGCCTGTCGCCGATCCGGTACCGCTCCAGCCCGCGCAGAAGGCGCAGCAGTTCCTCGCCCCTGGCGGTCACTGCGACGCCGTCGCGCTCGGGGAAATAGGCGCCGTATTGCCTCTCGATGTCCGCCAGATAGTCGCCGAGGTTGACGCCGGTGGCGAGCACCATCTCCAGTGCGAGCAGCAGGCCGATATAGGCGTCCTTTTCCGGGGTGTGCCCGCAGACCGAGATGCCGTCCGACTCCTCGAAGAAGACCACCGCCCGGTCGATCACCGGCTTGAAGTTCTTGAAGCCGACCGCGGGCTCGAAGAGTTCTTCGCCAAAGGCGGCGGCCAGGGCGTTGGCGAGGTTGGAGGTGGCCACGGTCTTCGCCACCATGCCTTTTCTGCCCTTGTGCTGGTGAAGGAAGTGGTAGGCCATGGCGCCGAACTGGTTCATGCTGATCTCGCGGTGCCCGTCGGTGAAACGCACGCGATCGCCGTCGGGGTCGATGATCGCCCCGATGGCGAGTTTCCTGCCGCTGCCGCGCAGGGTGTCGACCACCGCCGCCATGTTGGCCGACGAGGGTTCGGGGGCGACGCCGCCGAAGGTGACATCGGCCTCGTCGCGCAGCACCTGCACCTGGTCGCAGCCGGCGAAGAAGCGGCCGATATGCAGGCGGCTCGCCCCGTGCACGCAGTCAACCGCCAGGGCAATGTCGACGCGCCCGGCCAGGGTGGCCACGGCGCCGTCGAGGTCGAGGCCATGCACGGTGCGATGGCGGCGCACGAAGTCCTGCCACACGGCAAAGGAGTCGAAGGCGGTGATGTCGACAGAGGTCGCCATGACCTCGTCGATGGTCGAAGGGAGAAGCGGCGGGCGGTAGCCTTCGCGCTGCAGCGCGCGGGCCGCGTCGGTGATGTGCCGTGTCACCAGCGAAGAGGCCGGCCCGGCGTCGGCGGCGTTGAACTTGTAGCCCCCGTATTCAAGGGGGTTATGGGATGGGGTGAGGTTGATCGAGAAGGCGGCCGAGAGCGACAGCAGAGCGGCGGACAGCACCCCGGTGGTCGACTCGCCGGCATAGTGCACGCGAAATCCATGGGAGGCGAGGGTCGCCGCCACTGCCGCGGCGAGCACCGAACCGGCGAAGCGGTTGTCGAAGCCGATGACGCAGCCGCGCTTTTTGGCCTCCCAACTGGTGTGCGGCTGGGGCGAGGGGGGCGCCTACGCCCGCGACCGCGACAATCGCGACTACCACACCCCCGCCTTTCCGCCGCCGCGGCTGGTGGATACGCTGGCCGCCGGCGATGTGTTCAACGCAGGTATCGTTCACGGCCTGGTGCGCAAGCGCTCGCTGGAACTGACGCTGATAGAGGCGGCACGCCTGGCCGGCCGCAAGTGCGGTCAGCAGGGCATCGAGGGATTGGCGGGATAAAAACCCGTTCGCAGCAACGCGCTGCCAGGCGTAAAACCGGGTATCCGGCACCGCGGCGCCGGGGACACACCGGCACGGGCTCCGCGTCCCAGCATCGAGCCGATGAAGTT
>JANJUM010000154.1 GCA_024710585.1 Desulforhopalus sp. | reverse complement strand
CCGACATCGCCTTGACGTCCCCCTGGACCATGAGGGTTCCCGCCGCCCGGCGTGGCACGCCGTTGTCGCCGCGCAGGGCTTTTGGGTTGTGCTGTGTGCCCCTCCAGGTGACATAACCGAAGGCGCCGCCGAGAAAGATCCTCGTCCCCACCCCGATGGTACGGTAGTAGGGGTCGTTGAGCAGAGGGCTGAGTTCGCCGGCGCTGCAGTAGTTGGCATTACGGCAGTTCGGCTTGAGCATGCCCATATAGGTATAGACCGCCCGTTCGGAGAGATTGACGGCGCAGTTGTAGTTCTGGTAGCCATTGCGCGGGTTGCACAGCAGGGCGTAGGGCAGGTCGTCTAGCCCCACTTCCTTTTTCATCTTGCGCGCTGCATAGCAGTCGGTGCCATAGGCCTTGGCCTCGAGGAGCACCTTTCTGCCACGCAAGAGATCTTCGATGACGTGGCCGCCCCCATAGCGGAACTCGCCGGGATAAATCTTGTTGAGCGGGTCGTCTTCAGCTGGCTCGGTAGCGCCGATATAGGCGTCGACGGCAGCGAGTCCGGCATATGCGGGGACTTTGTTCAGCCATACCCGGGAGGCCTTGATGGTAGGGACCATCTGCCCGAAATTGAAGAACATCCCCGAAGAACACATCGGGGCGAAGGTGCCGGTAGTGACTACATCGACCCTGCGGGCGGCCCCTTCCGGGCCTTCCTTGCTGACGATGTCGACCATCTCCTCGGCAGTGACCACCACAGCCTCGCCGGCTTTTATCCTGGCGTTGATTTCCTCGTAGGTCTTCTCAATCCTGGTTTCGCCCATCGCTTGAACAATCCTCTCTCGCGGCGCTGCCAATCGTCTTCATGGGGAGCCTTGCACCCCGGTCGAGATCCCTGGCTATGGAGTTTTCCGCCTTGACACGGTCTGTACTTTTGCCTACTCTAAGCCCTTTATAGCAAACAACCCCCCCATAAAACACCTTCACCGCACAAATAGCAAGGAGCAGCATGGAAGCGGCGCAGAAAAATGCCATCACCGCCGGTCGCGAGAGAATCGACAGCATCGACAGCCAAATACTCTCTTTGCTCAAGGAGCGACTGGCATGCGCCAAGGAGATAGGCAAGCAGAAAGGCGAGGAACATCGCGCCAAGTGGGACCCGCTGCGCGAGCGACAAATCTATGAGCGCCTGCTACGCGACAACGCCGAGGTCTTCCCCAGCGACGCCCTCAAGTCGATCTTCCACGAAATCATCACCACCTGCCGCCTCTCGCAACGAAAAGCGGTGGTGGCCTTCCTCGGCCCCGAGGCGACGTTCAGCCATCTCGCCGGGGTCAAGTACTTCGGGCACTCGGCCGACTACAAGGCCATGGAGACCATCGACGACGTCTTTGCCGAGGTCGACAAGGGGCGCACCACTTTCGGCATCGTTCCGGTGGAGAACTCCATAGAGGGCGCGGTGTTCTCCACCCTCGACTGCTTCATGAAATACAAGGTGCAGATCTGCGGCGAGGTGCAGCTTGAGATCAGCCACAACCTCGTCTGCCGTTCAGGCAATATGGAGGATATCCAGACCGTCGCCTCCCATGCCCAGCCCCTGGCGCAGTGCCGCGAGTGGCTGCGCAAGCATATGCCGAACATCCCCACCCTGCCGGTGTTTTCCACTGGTCTGGCGGCGCAGATGGCGGCCAATAATCCGAATATCGGGGCTATCGCCTCGTCGCTGGCGATCACCACCTATCAATTGCAGGTGGTTGTGCAGGGCATCGAAGATTACCGTGGCAACACCACTCGCTTCCTCATCATCGGCAAGAAATCGCCGTCGCGCTCCGGCCTTGACCGTACCTCGCTGCTCATCGGTCTCATGGATCGCCCCGGTTCCCTCAACGAGATACTCACCGCGCTCTCCGAGGAAGATATCAACCTCGCCAAGATCGAATCGCGGCCGATCAAGGGCAAACAATGGAAATATCTCTTCTTCCTCGACATGCTCGGCCATATCGAGGACGAGCGGATAGCCAGGGGTTGCGAGCGGCTGCGGGAGATGTGCTCCTACTACGAGTGGCTCGGCTCCTACCCGCAGAGCGAGGATCTAGCCACCGATTCGTGACATCTGGCCACTGCAGGGCTGCCGCACCACCGCCGTGTTCAGGGAATGGCCCTGGGGTTTGTCGAGGATGGTCTGACGAATTTCGGCCACCAGTTCTTCATCGCTGGCGCCGCCGCGCAGGAGGCGTTTGAGGTCGGTTTCGCGGTCGTTGAGCAGGCAGGCGCGCAGCCTGCCTTCCGAGGTCAGCCGCAGACGGTTGCATTGATCGCAGAAATGATGGCTGATGGGGCTGATGAAACCCACCGCTCCCCGCTGCCCATCCGGCGCAGAGAGCTCGAACATCCGCGCCGGACCCTCGCCATGCCGTTTCTTGAAGGGGGTGAGTGTTCCCAGGCTGGCGATCCTCTCCATGATCTCGTCGCTGCCGATGAAGTGCTGCCGGTCCCAGGAGCTTTTCTCGCCCACTGGCATGAACTCGATGAAACGGACCTGGAAGGGCTCGCGCAGGGCGAGCCGGCCGAAGTCGAGGAACTCGTCGTCATTGATGCCGCGCATGGCGACGACGTTGATCTTGATCTTGAAGCCGAGCTCCTTGGCGGCGAACAAGCCCCGCCATACCTTGTCGAAGTAGCTGCGGCCGGTTATCCGGGCAAATTTTTCCTCCTCGAGGGTGTCGAGGGAGACGTTGAGCTGGCGTACCCCGGCCTGGAAGAGGCGCGAGGCGTACTCCTCGAGCAGCACACCGTTGGTGGTCAGGCGCACTTCGCTCAACCCGTCGATCTGGAACAGGGCCTGGATGAAGTCGAGGACCCCCTTGCGCACCAGCGGCTCGCCGCCGGTGAGCCGCAGCTTGTTCATCCCTAGGGAAACAGCGAGGCGCACCACGCGCAGCAGTTCTTCATAGCTGAGCAACTCGCTATGTTCGAGAAAGCGGCCGGTCTTGACCTGATCGTGGCGGTCGATCTCCTCCTGCGGCATGCAGTACAGGCAGCGCAGGTTGCAGCGGTCGGTGAGCGACAGGCGCAGGTAGGTGATGGTACGGGAGAACTGGTCGACCAGCCGGGTGGCGGAAACGTTGTTTTTAGTCATGTGCTGATGCATGGGCGCAAGGCGGGGAGACGGCGCGAAGATTGACTTTCGCCGCCACCATCTTTATAGTGTGCGACATTTCTTCTCGATCACTATTAACACACCAGCGATTACATACAACCTCAAAAAGTCGATTCCGCATGCTGATTCTCGGGATTGAGAGCTCCTGCGACGATACCTCGGCAGCGGTCCTCGACGATCACCGTATCCTCGCCAACGTCCTCAACTGCCAGGATGCCCTGCACGCCCCGTATGGCGGCGTGGTGCCCGAGCTCGCCTCGCGCCGACACCTGCAGTCCATCGTTCCGGTGGTGCAAAAGGCACTGGAGGAGGCCGGAGTGAGCCTGGCGGATCTCGATCTCATCGCCGTCACCCGTGGCCCTGGCTTGATCGGCTCGCTGCTCGTCGGCTTCTCCTATGCCCGAGCCCTGGCCCATGTCGCCGGCATCCCCCTGGTGGGGGTCGATCATATGGCTGGCCATATCCTCTCCGTCTTTCTCGGGGAGGTGCGGCCATCCTTTCCCTATGTGGCGCTCATCGTCTCCGGGGGCACCTCGTCGCTCTTTCTCGCCAGAGACATGCATGATTTCACCCTTCTCGGCCGCACCCGCGACGACGCCGCCGGCGAGGCCTTCGACAAGGTGGCCAAGCTTCTTGGTCTCGGTTACCCGGGCGGTCCTCACGTCGCCAAGGCTGCCGCAGAGGGCGACGGGCGCCGTTTTCGCTTCCCCCGTGCCTGGCTGGAGGAGGGCTCCCTCGATTTCAGCTTCAGCGGTGTGAAGACGGCAGTGCTTACCCAGCTCAACCAGCAGCGCCAGGGCGGAGGGGAGATAGCCCTCGCCGACGTCTGCGCCTCGTTCCAGGAGGCGGTGGTGGAGGTGCTGGTGGAAAAGACCTTGCTGGCGGCGCGTCGCCAGCAGGTGACGACGATCGTCCTTGGCGGCGGCGTCTCCGCCAACCGTCGCCTGCGCGAGGTCTTCGCGGCACGCTGCCAGCAGGAAGGAATGGCGTTCATCGCCCCGCCGCCGCAGTATTGCACCGATAACGGCGCCATGATCGCCCTCGCCGGACTGCACCGGTTTACGCGTCATGGCGCCGATGCGGGCGATATCGACGTCTACTCACGCTCCCCCCTTGGCTGAGCCACTCGGAGTCCATTCATGACCAATACCCACGACACCACCAGGCGCCTCCTCCAGGGGCACCGGCTGGCGCCGAAAAAGGCCCTCGGCCAGAATTTCCTCGTTCACCGTCACACTGCCCAGGCCATCGTACATGCCGCGGGCATTGGTGTGGACGATGTCGTCGTCGAGGTCGGAGTCGGCCTCGGCGCCCTTACCCAGCCCCTGGCGACAGTGGCGCGTCAGGTGTATGGCTACGAGGTCGACAGCGGCATCGTGCGCATGCACCACGAGCGGCAGGATCTCCCGGAAAACGTCACCCTCATCCACGAAGACATTCTCGCCACCGACTTTGCCCTGCTTGCCGAACGCTGCGGGGGAAAAATCGTGCTCGTCGCCAACCTCCCCTACTCGATCACCAACCCCTTCCTCTTCAAGCTCATCGACAACGCTCCCCATGTCGCCCGGGCCGTGGTCATGGTGCAGAAGGAGGTCGCCGACCGTCTCACCGCCGGTCCCCGCACCAAGGAATATGGGGTTCCAACGGTATTGTTGGCCTGCTGCGCCACTGTGCGGCAATTACTGCTGCTCAAGCCGGGGGAGTTCCATCCCCGGCCGAAGATCGACTCGGTGGTGATTGCCATCGATTTCTTTTCCTCCTCGTCGCCGCAGAGCCAAGGCATGCCGCAGGGCGAGGAGATGGCACTGCTCAAAACGGTGGTTCGCGCCACTTTCAACCAGCGGCGCAAGACCATCGCCAATTCACTGGTTTCAGGGGTCATGCCACAACTTTCCCCAGCTCTTGGGGCCGGTGCGGCGCGTCAGGTGGTGGAGGGGGTGCTTTCCTCCCTGTCCATCTCCCCGCAGGCCCGTCCGGAAAGTTTGACAGTGGAAGAGTTCATCGCCCTGGCACGACATCTCGGACGCCTTGGTGATAGGTCTGTCGTCGCCGGGTGACCCTCTTGCCCCGGTGACCACGAGGGTGGCATTTCTTTGCAATTATGCATAAAATATGGTCTTAAAAGGAAATCCCCTGGCGCTCGGCAGGCAGTTGTGTTCGGACTGGGCGAAACCCTTGTGCAGTGAACAGATGAAAGATCTCCAGGCAGAAACCCCACCCACCGCGGATCCCGCCGGCACAAAGCCGGTGAAGTTTCTCATCTACAGTCAGGAACAGGCCTTTCGCCACATGACACGCTGGCGACCGGAGCCTGAGCGGGCCCTGTACACCCTGGTGGACGATCTGCTGTTTTCGAGCTGGGATGCCCTCAGCCTGTCTATCGACGAAGAGCACCGGGATGTCTACTACCCCTATCTGCCCCATGTCTTCGACCTGCTCATGACCAGCGAGGACGGCCACGAGGTGGTCGATTACCTGCTCTTCATCGAAGAAACGCAGATGGGGGCCATCAGAGGCGATACCCTGGCACAGCGTCGTGCATGGCGCCTGGTGGAACTGCTGCTAGGCCACCGGCGAGCGCTTTTCACGCCACGACAAAGCCCTGCATCACCAGCCAGCTGAGCCTTACCGGGGCTGCACCCTTCCCCGTACCCCACCATTTTCACCGCGAGACGATACCGATGAGTACCACCAGCCAGCACCATGCTTCCGTCACCCTGCCCCCCATCCACGTCCCTCCCCACCCGAAATGGCCGCCTCTCGAGGGCGAGCGGCTCGTCGCGATGAAGGAACGCATCAAGAGCCTTTTGCGGCAGCAGGATGCGGTGCTCGTCGCCCACTACTATACTGACGGTCTGCTCCAGGATCTCGCCGAGGAAACAGGCGGCTGTGTCGCCGACAGCCTGGAGATGGCCCGCTTCGGCACCACCCACCCTGCCTCCACCCTGGTGGTCGCCGGAGTGCGCTTCATGGGGGAGACGGCCAAGATCCTCAACAACGAGAAACGGGTGCTGATGCCCGACCTCAACGCCAGCTGCTCGCTGGACGACGGCTGCCCCCACGAGCTCTTTGCCGACTTCTGCGACCAGCATCCCGACCATACGGTGGTGGTCTACGCCAACACCAGCGCCGAGGTCAAGGCCCGCGCCGATTGGGTGGTCACCTCGGGCATCGCCCTGGCCATCGTGCAGCACCTCGCCAGCCAGGGGAAGAAGATCCTCTGGGCGCCCGACCGCCATCTTGGCGCCTACGTGCAGAAGATGAGCGGCGCCGACATGCTCTTCTGGCCCGGCTCCTGCGTCGTCCATGAGGAATTCCGCGCCGTGGCCCTGGAGCGCCTGCGCCGTCTGCACCCGGGAGCGGCGGTCCTCGTCCACCCCGAGTCGGCCGATGCGGTCATCGCCCAGGCCGACGTGGTCGGCTCGACCACCGTGCTTATCAAGGCCGCCGCCTCTCTGCCCAACCGGGAGTTCATCGTCGCCACCGACAAGGGGATTTTCAACAAGATGCGCCAGGTGGCGCCGGGCAAGGTCTTTCTCGAGGCGCCGACCGTCGGCGAAGGCGCCACCTGTCAGAGCTGTGCCAACTGCCCGTGGATGGGCATGAACTCACTGCACAGCCTGGCCAGGGTGCTGGAGGTCGGCGACAACGAGGTCCATGTCGACGCCGATCTCGCCAAACGCGCCCAGGTCCCCATCAGACGCATGCTCGACTTCGCCGCCGCCCTGAAAAGGTCGGCCACCGCCGGAGCCTGTCCCAGCGAGCCGGCCTGAAGGCCGGCTCGAACCACTTCCCGCCAACGATCCTTTACGTTATGCCAAGTTCTCTTTGCCCCTGCGGCAGCGCGCTTGCCACGGAAACGTGCTGCCTGCCGATACTGCGCGACCATGCCCGCGCTGCAAGCGCCGAAGCCTTGATGCGCTCGCGCTATACCGCCTTCGTCCTCCGCGACGAGAAGCATATCCTCGCCTCGTGGCACCCCAAGAGCCGCCCTAAAAATCTCAATTTCGATGATTTTCCGGTAACCTGGCTCGGGCTTGCCATCCACCGGGTTGAACAGGGTGGCCCAGGCGACGTACTGGGGACGGTGGAGTTCACCTCCACCTATGTGGAGAACGGCGTACTCTGCGCGCTCCGTGAGGTGAGCAGTTTTGTACGTGAGGATGGCTTGTGGTTTTACCTGCGCGGCGACTGCCAGGTCGACCGCCGCAAGGTGGAGCGCAACGCCCACTGCCCCTGCGGCTCCGGGAAGAAGTTCAAGCGCTGCTGTCTCTTGACGACGCGGCCGGGCTGACCTCGGTAAGCCGCTGCACCACGCGATCGAGCAGCAAGCCGGCACAGTGCAGCTTGCTGACATGGGGCAGGGTTTCGACACCCGAAGCCGAGACGAGGTGGAGCTGGTTCGATTCCGCCTCGAAGCCAGTGTCGCTGCCGCCGATATCATTGACGGCGATGAGGTCGAGGTTCTTCTTGGCGAGCTTTCTGCGCCCTTCGCCGAGCAGATCATCGCTCTCCGCGGCGAAGCCGATCAGCACCTGGCCAGGCCTCTTGCACTGGCCGAGGGTGAAGAGGATGTCGGGGTTTTTGGCCAGCCGGATCTCATCCGCGGCCTGTTCTTTCTTGACCTTGTGGCGATGTCGGACCTCGGGGCGGAAGTCGGCGACCGCCGCGGCCTTGATCACCACCTGGCAGTCGTCGGCAAGGGACAGCACGCTGTCGTGCATTTCCATGGCGCTGGTCACCTTCACCAGCTTGACCCCGAGAGGCGGCGGCAAGGCGGTCGGCCCGCTGATGAGGACGACCTCGGCGCCACGTCGCCACGCACCCCGGGCGATGGCATAGCCCATCTTGCCGGAGGAGCGGTTGCTGATATAGCGCGCCGGGTCGATGGCCTCGCGCGTCGGCCCGGCGGTGACGAGGACCCTGACCCCGCGCAGGTCCTGAGGAGAAAAGCGGCGCGCCAGGCGCTCCTTGACCTCTTCCCATTCGGCCAGTCTCCCCTGCCCTTCCTCCTTACAGGCCATCATCCCCGTTGCCGGCTCGATGATGGCATAGCCCAGCTGGCGCAGAATGGCCAGGTTGCGCTGCGTCGCCGGGTGGGCGTACATGCGGCTGTTCATCGCCGGGCAGACGACGACGGCGGCGGGGTTGGCGGCGAGCACGGTGGTGGTGAGGAGGTCGTCGGCGAGGCCGGCGGCGAGCTTGGCCATGACATCGGCGCTGGCCGGGGCGATGAGCAGGCAGTCGGCCTCCCGGGCAAGCTCGATATGGGCCATGGACTCCGCCGCACCATCGGCAAACATGGTGGTATGCACGGTGTTGCCGGACAGCGCGGCAAAGGTCAGCGGAGTGACGAAACGCTCGGCGGCGGTGGTCATGACCACCATCACCTGCGCTTCCTCCTTGGCCAGGTCACTCACCCAGCCGGCCACCTTGAAGGCGGCGATGGAACCGGTGACCCCGACGACGATGCGTTTTCCCGCGAACAGGTTGGCCTCCATGGTTGCCCCCTTTAGTAGGCGCCGTTGCCCTTGAACATGCACAGCACCGTCCTGGCGATGATCTTGATGTCGGTCCACAGGGAATAGTTGAGTATATACCAGTCGTCGAGGCGGACTCGCTCCTCGTACTCGTCGACGTCCGAACGACGCCCCACCTGCCAGGGCCCGGTGATGCCCGGCTTCATCGAGCAGTAGCGGCCGGCGCTTTCCTTGTAGAACTCGTTCAATTCCCTGCCGACGATCGGCCGCGCCCCGACGACGCTCATATCGCCGCGGATGACGTTGAGAAACTGCGGAAACTCGTCGAGACTGGTGCGGCGCAGAAAGCGGCCGACCCGGGTGACGCGCGGGTCGTTCTTGAGCTTGAAGCTGTGGTTCCACTCCTCGCGCAGGGCCTCGTTGGCTGCCAGAATCTTTTCCAGTTCGGCATCGGCGCCGACCCGCATGGTGCGGAACTTGAGGCAGTCGAAGGTCTTGCCGGCGGCGGTGATGCGCTTGTGGCGATAAAAGACCGGGCCGCCGTCGGAGAGCTTGATGGCCAGGGCGATGAGCAGGGTGAACGGCAGGGTAAACAACAACACGGCGATGGAGAAGACGAGGTCGAAGCTTCGCTTCCACTCGGTATTGGGGTTGAAATTGAGGATGAGCAGGTCCCCCAGAGACTGGATCTCGGCGTGGTGCAGGCCATAGACATAGAGGTCGGGCACAAGGTAGATGCGTGCCCCCAGGGAGCGGCACTCGCGGAGGATACGGAAGATCTTGCGCTCGGCGCGCATCGGCAGGGCGATATAGACGTAGTCGATGGGGTGGAGTTCGAGAAAGCCGTTGATCGCCGCGGTATTGCCGAGGATCGGCTTGCCCTTGACGGTGGTGATCGCCTGGTCGTCGATCTTGTCGTCGAAGAAGCCGATCACCTCGATGCCCGCCCAGGGCATGTTTTCCACCTGTTTGAGCAGGTTGATGCCGAGGTCCCCGGCGCCGACGATGACCGCGCGTCGCACGTTCTTGCCATTCTGGCGGATGGCGCGCAGCATCTTGCGGAAAACCACGTGGATGGCGAAGATGATGAAGGGCGTGGAAATCGACCAGATGAGAATGACCACCCGCGAATAGGCCACGGAGATTTTGAAGATGAAGAAATAAAAGAGCAGAAAGCCGACCACCGTGCCCCAGGCCTTGAGGATGACGAACAGCTCCAGCAGGTACTTCCAGCCGCGCCAGGAGCGATAGAGCTGAAAGGACTGGAAGGTGATGAAGCAGAGGACGAAGACGATGATCACAAGGCGGGTGTAATAGGGACTCCACGGCACCCTGTACCAGTAGACGAGGAGCGCCAGGTAGCCAGTGGCGAGCAGACAGTCGAAGAGGTGCAGGCAGCGCGCCATGAGGGAACTCTGTTCCCTGAGATTGATCGACATCATCGCTTACTGCACCAAGGGGGGGGAAAGTATCGCAAACGGGCTCACCGTCGTTGGCCGTCGTCCTGGCGTTGCCACCACAGCCTGCTCATGCTCAGCAGCGGCCGAATCCGCCTGGGGAGGCGTCGGTGGTTCTGGCCAAGCTTGTAACCAAGAAATTTAAGGGCGCTGCGCAGCAGGCAATCGACAAGGAGGAAATAGCGCCCCTCCTCGATCATCCGTGACAGCAGGGAGAAGAGGTACCTGCGGCCGACCCCTTCGGCACGGCCGTAGGTGGCGAGCAGCCACTCCTCCCGGCCGTGCAGCACGCCGATATCGAAGGCGCGGCGAAACTCCTCGCCGAGGCTGTAGTTGTGGCTGTGATACACCTCGGCCTCGGCGACGTAGGCCACCTTGTACCCGGCAAGGAGAATCCTCCCCAAGGTACAGGTATCCTCCCCAAAAATCAAACCGTTCTTGAAAAAATCGCAGCTGGCGAGGATATCCTTTTTGTAGGCGGCAAAGGAGTTTGAGATGAAGGCGGTCTTCAAGCCGTAACGCTGGCGGTCGTCGAGGGAGCGTAACTGCGACTGCGGCGGATAGTTGAAAAGGCGCAGGTGGGCGGCGATGGGGTCGGCGTCGGCGGCCGGCAGCTGGCGGCCATAGGCGCAGGCGACCCTGTCGTCATCGCATAATGGCGTCACCAGCCTTTCGAGGGACTGACGGTCGGCAAGGATGGCATCCTGGGTGAAAAAGACGAGAATGTCGCCGCGGGCCTGCACGGCGGCCATGGTTCGGGTGCCGCCATGATCGAAGCAGTCCCTGGAAATGGGGATGACCTTCGCCCCGAAGCGGCGGCAGATCTCGACCGAGCCGTCGCTGGAGGACGAGTCGACCGCCAGCACCTCCAGCACGGCGATACTCTGCACCTTGAGGGCGGCGAAGAAGGCGCCCAGAGTGGCGGCGCCGTTCAAGGTGGGCACGATGACCGAGATCGGGGGAAAGGCTGTCACTGCAATGCGTCCCGCCTAGAGATGAAAAAAACGCACGAGGAGGTACTTGCTCCACGCCCAGAGGATCTGCGGCCCCGGATGTTTGCGGCACAGCAGCAGCTCGCTGCGCGCCGCGGTGAGGCGCAGGGCGTGGGGCATGTGGCTGCGGCGGCTGCCCCAGCCACGGCAGTGGAAGGCCACCAGGCGGGGGTCGTAGACCAGCCCCCAGCCATCGCGGCGCAGCCGCAGGCAGAGCTCGATATCCTCCTTGTAGAGGAAGAAGTCAGGGTCGAAAACCTCGCGACCATAGGGCTGCAGGGCCTTCTGGCGGCAGCACAGCAAAGCGCCGCACAGGGCCGGGGGCGAGTCGATGAGGTCATACTGGCCGTGGTCTTTCTCGCCCTGGCCGCGGTCGTACCAGCGGCCGTACCAGCGCCGGTGGACACCGGTGGAGTCGAGGCGCCCGGTGGGCTTCATCGCCCGGTGGTCATAGCTGAGGAGCTTGCCGGATACAGCCCCGGCGGCGGGGTTTTCGCTCAGCACGGTCACCGCCTGGGCGAGGAAATCGTGGGGCAGGAAGGTGTCCGGGTTGAGAAAAACCACCATGCCCTCCCCTGCCCCGTCGAGTTGCCCGTAACCGAGGTTGTTGCCCTGGCCGTAGCCGATATTGTCTGCACTGACGAGGCGCAACCCCTCCATCTCTGGCAACTGGCGCAGATAGCCAGGGTCGGTTGAGCCGCTGTCGACGACGATCACCTGGCGCGCGGCGATAGTCTGCTTGTCGAGATGATTGAGGCAGGTGGCGAGGACGGCGGCGGAATTGTGGCAGACGATGATGACGTAAACCGGGGTGGCCATGGCGGGTAGGTTCAGCGCAGGAAGATGCTGCGGTACAATGAGAGGAGACTGTTTGTTTTGCCCGAGAGGCTGCGACGCCGCATGATCGAGGCGATGGCCTCGCCTTCGGCTGCGACCAGCAGCCTTGCGAACTCGCCGACAGAAATCAAGTCGGGGCGGCGACGAAACTCGATCCCCTTGCGGTTGAAAGCGGCGTAGCTGCCAAGCCCCTCGAAAATACCACGAAGATAGGGCCCGATCATGCCTTTTTTAAGGCAGAAGAGCAGCCAGGCCCCCTGGTAGACGAGGAGAGCGGGTAAAAAGCGCAGCAGCAGGGCGCAGGGGTAGTTTTTGGCGAGGACGAAGAGGTTGTTGCGGGTCGAAAGGCGGATGGTCAACGGGTTGAACTTCGAGCCCGAGGTGGCGCTGCCAAGGTGGTAGACCCGGGCCGCGGCGATGAAGACCATTTTCTTGCCGAGCCTGGCGGCGCGCAGGTTGAGGTCGACATCCTCGAGGTAGGCGAAGAAGTCCGGGTCGAAGGTCCCCACTTTGGAGAAGAAGTCGCGGCGGTAGAGGGCCGCGCCGGCACAGGCGCCAAACACCGGCCGATCCGCGTTGTAGACAGGCCCGTCGTCCTCCATGGTGCCGAGGCGGTAGCCGACCCCGCCGCGCAGAAAGGCGTCCCCGGCTCCATCGAGGAGGTGGCGCTGGTGGAAGTTGAGCATCTTCAGGGCGAAGGCATCGGCATCGGGGTAGCGCCCCATGGCGGCCACCGCCTCGGCAAGGCAATCTTCGGCCACCTCCATGTCGTTGTTGAGCAGCAGCACCCAGGGTGCGCTGGAGACGGCGATACCGGCATTGACGGCGACGCTGAACCCGGTGTTATGGTCGAGGGCGACCACCTCAACTTCGGGAAATTCGCCGCGCAGAAACTCCACCGAGCCGTCGCTCGAGCCGTTGTCGACGACGATGACATGGTATCCGGCAAAAGTCTGGCGACGCAGGGACGACAGGCAGACCCCGAGGAACGTTTTGCCGTTCCAGTTGGGGATGACGATGTCGATCTTCGTCTCAGCGCCCCTCATCGCGCCCGTCGCCCTGCGGCTCGGTCTCCTTGGCGGCGAACACCGTCTTGATATGATAGACCGGCTTGTTCTGCGACTCGTGGTAAGTGCGTGCCTGCAGCTCGGCGATCAGGCCGAGGGAGATGAACTGGATGCCGATAAAGATGAGCAGCACGGCGAGAAAGAGCAGCGGCCGGTCTGAGAGCGGCACGCCGAGAAACTGCCGCTGGAAGGTCATCACCAGGGCGATGAGAAAGCCAAGGCCGCCGGACACCACCCCCATGAGGCCGAAGACCTGGATTGGCCGGGTGGAGTAGCTGAGCAGAAACTTTACTGTCATCAGGTCGAGGATGACGCGAATGGTGCGCGAGATGCCGTACTTCGAGGAGCCGAAGCGCCGCGGGCGATGATTGACCTTGACCTCGGTAAAGCTGATGCCCATGCCGCTGGCGATGGCCGGGATGAAGCGGTGCATCTCGCCATAGAGCTTGACGTTCTTGATAACGTCGCGGTGGAAGGCTTTGAGGGTGCAGCCGTAGTCATGGAGGTTGACACCGGTGGTTCTGGAAATCAGCTTATTGGCGAGGATTGAAGGCAGACGACGGTTGATGAAGGCGTCCTTGCGGTCGAAGCGCCAGCCGGTGACTACGTCGTTGCCCTTCCTGATCTCCTCGAGGAGACGGGGAATATCGCGGGGGTCGTTCTGCAGGTCGGCGTCCATGGTGATGATGACCTCGCCGCGGGCATAGTCGAAGCCGGCGGCCATGGCGGCAGTCTGCCCGAAGTTCTTGCGGAAGCTGATCACCACCAGGTGGTCGTCCTGGCGCTGCAGATCCTGCAGCAACTCAAGGCTGCGGTCGGTGCTGCCGTCGTCGATGAAAAGGATCTCATAGCTCTCGCCCATGGGGTCGAGGGCCTCCTTGAGTTCCTTATAGAGGTAGGGAATGTTTTCCTCTTCGTTGAGCAGGGGAATGACTATTGAGAGTCGCACGTTGTTTCTCCGAGAATTGAACTCCGTTGATGGCGGCGTGACCGTCGCTGGCCGGAACCTGTGGCGATGGTACCAGGAATTGTCCACTTATGCCGCATTTTCTCCGTGGCCGGGGGCAAGACGGTATCTTCGCTTGTAGAACATATAGACGACGAAGCCGATACCTCCGACGCAGAGCAGTTTGAAGCGCAGCAGCAGCCCCATGGCCAGGGTTTCCGCACCGGCCACGCCGACGAGCAGGAAGTAGAAGACGAACACCGATTCGAAATAGCCGAGATTGCCGAGAAGGGTCACCGGCACCTGGGCGACGATCATGATCGCCGGCACCAGGGCGCCGATGGCCAGCAGGTTGACTTCGACGCCAAAGGCCTTGAAGGCCGAGTAGACATTGAGCCAGGAGAATACATAGAAGAGGAGGGTCAGGCCGAGAAGCCGGGCGACAAAACCGCCGTCGCTGCGGATGGCGGTGGCGGCGACACGCATCTCTTCCCTGATGCGCCCGAGGGTGCCGAGCACCTTGCCATAAAGTGTCTCCATGACGCGCAAGGGCCCTGCCAGAAAGGTCAAACCACGGCGGCGCGAGAGTCCTCCGGCGCCCTGGAAGAGCAGGCGGCTGATGGCCCCGGCGAGGAGCAGCGGCTTGTCGGAGAAAAACATCCACACGATGGTCAGCCCGGCGCAAAGCCCGACCACGGCCGGTACGTAGAGGTAGGGGCTGAGGAAGAGCGACGGCTGCAGCAGCGGCGCGAAGGCGACGAGGAAGAGGAGGAAGACTGCCCCGGAAAAGCGCTCGACGAAGACACTGACCGCAGCGTAGGGCTGGTTGTCGATGAGCTTGCCGACATAGTAGGCGCGCACCACATCGCCGCCGAAGGTCGAGGGAAGGATATTGGAGAAAAACACGCCGATGGCATAGATCTTCATCAGTTCGAAGGCCGAAAGGCGCTGCTCCTTGAGGTCGAGGACCGTCTTCCACTTGGCGCAGCCGATGGCCATCATGGTCAGGGTGACGGCAAAAGAGATGGCAAACCACAACCAGTCGACCCTGGCAAAAACACCGAGCAGTTCGTTGGCGCGCACAAAAGAGAGCAGCACCCAGAAAAAGGCCAGGGTGACGGCAATCTTGACAATGGTTTTTACGGTTTTTGGCATGGTTTGCGATTTCGTGGCGGGGCGGGTTCGAGGAACCCCTTCATACCATAAAAGCCGCTGCAAAACCACGGGGAATTCTCCCTTTTTTACGGCGTTTCGATGGCAGTGGCCGGAGCTGCCGGCGAGGCGTGCGACCTCGAGGAGGTCTTCTCAGGATGACAGACTTCCCTCCTCCGCGGACGGCGACAGAGCATCCCTTTCCTCCTGCAGCTCGGCCTGGCGTCGCTTGAGCCAGCCGAGACGGATGAAGTACTGCTGGCCGCAGTCTCGCCAGCTTTCGCAGCGGTCGTCCGCTTTCATATGGGGGTAATCGGGGTTTTTGCTCTTGTCACGGCGGCACACCCCGCCATGTTCGTCATCGAGACGAAAAAAGGTGCAGCGGATACAGGTTTTGTCGGATTCCTTCATGGGGCACCTCGGAGATCAACAAGGCGCGATGACGCTCATCAGCGTCTCGGCCAGGGGGGAGAGGTCGGCTTGCCTCTCGTACTCGTTCAAGGGCAGGAGGTCGACGAGCGGTGCGGCCAGACCGCGACGTTGCAGTTCTCGCCTGAAGACCTGACGTGAGTCGGCGACGATGCGCGGGTCGTCTTCGCGGCGAACATTGTACAGCACCAGGGCGATATCCACCCCGCGCCGCCTCGTGACCTCGAAGGCGGCCAGGGTGTGGTTGATGGAGCCGAGGCGCGAGCAGGTGACGAGCACCAGCGGCAGCGACTCTGCGGCCAGGTAGTCGAGCAGCGTCGTCTCCTCGTCGAGGGGCACCAGCAGCCCCCCGGCTCCTTCCAGGAGCACGACCTGGAAGTGTTCGGCAAGGCGCCTGGTGGCCTGGCGCACCACCCCCGCCTCGATGCGCACGCCGGCGAGGTCTGCGGCGAGATGCGGGGAACAGGGCACCGGAAACACATAGGGGCAGGTGGTGCCGTCGAGGTCCCAGGAGAGGGGAGCGATACCCATCAGCTGCCGGTGAGCGAGGATATCCTCGCTGACGCCGCTGCAGCCGGTCTGCACCAGCTTCTGGGTGATGACGCTCACGCCGCGACGATGGAGGGCGCGGGCGAGCAGCCCGGTGGCCACGGTCTTGCCGATGCCGGTGTCGATGCCGCCGATGAACATCACCCTGCCGTTGTTCATGATGCCTTCTTCCTTGCCAGGATAATGGTGGAAACATAGGTGAGCGGCAGGCCGTCCTCGGTGGCGAAGCGCTCGCGGTAGCGGCGCTGCAGTTCCTTGACGCTGCCCATGCCGAGGGGGGCCCTCGCCACCCCGCCCACCCCGGTGTCGCGGATATGGCGCAGCACCGCCTGCAAAGAGGGGAAGAACAGGCGGCGCTCCTGGCGACACTGGGCGAGCAGGGCAAACCCCTCGCCGAGCATGGCCTGCAACTGCTCGTCATGGCGGTAGGCGAGGCCCGCCCCGGTGAGAGCTTTCAGCTCCTGCATGGTTCCCGCCGAGAAAAGAGAGATCGCCAGCAGCCCGCCGCTGGCCATGGCGTCGTGAATTTTCGAGAAAAGCCTTGCCAGGTCTTCGATCCACTGCAGGGTGGCCGAGGAAATGACCAGGTCGAGGGATGGCGGCAGCTGCAGCGTTTCGATATCGCCGGGTAACCTCTCGCCGTGCCGGCAGAGGCCGGCGACGCGGCGTTGCGCCGTATGACAGAGTTCTGCGACGAGATCGTTGAGATAGAGCTGCTCGACCTGGCAGGCGCGGCAGAGCAGCTCGCTGAGCACGCCGGTGCAGCAGCCGATCTCGAGCACACGCCCCGCCCGTCCCTCCAGCAGCCAGGGGCGGAGGAGGCTGATCAGCTCCTCACCGACCTCGCGCTGCACCACGGCGGCGGCGTCGTAGCTGGCAGCGCCGGCTCGAAAACAGTCGGCGATGCGCCCTTTGTCGAGTTCCTTTACCATAACGGCTTGCGGCTGCGGGTAGAATTGATGCCGCAGCTCATGTTGCTCGGCTGGTGTCAGCAAAGGCCAGCAGCTCCTCCCAGCTCTCCCAGAGATGGAAGGGATAGTGGCCGCTGTCGACGGACAGTGTGTCGAGCCCCTGCCAGAAGCGGCGCTGGTTGACAGCTGGGAAGATACGGTCGCCGGCGGAGACGATCGCCGTGCGGTACAGGGAGGTGTCGAAGCCCTGACAGCGCGCCTCCCGCAGCAGCACGCGCAATTCCTCGCGCTGCTCTTCTAGGTTGCGCAGCGGCTGATGGGCGAGGAAGAAATTGAGGGTGTCTTTGTCTCGGCACATGCGACGGTAAAAACGGCTTCTCGTTTCGTCTCCGTAGGCGGCGAGGGTGTCGGCGAAGAGCTTCCCGGGGATGCCGAGGCAGTCGTCAACCGGGCAGAGGGTGCCGTTGATGGCCACGGCGCGGGCAAGGGGCACGGTCCGTTCGGCGAGCAGCAGCTGCCCGGCCCACACTCCCATGGACCACGAGACGAGTGACAGCTCGCCGGCCTCGTCGAGAACGGCGTCGAGCGCTTCGGGCGGCGTGGGTTCACGGTAGTCGTAGAGCATATAGACATCGTGCCGGCGGCTGGCAAGGTGGGCCAGGGGAGCTTCATCCATGCCCCAGCCGTTGCAGAAGAGGATCGCCCTGCCCTGCCCGCGTCTCGCCAGCCACAGCCCTCTCACGACAGCGCTCCCCCGCCGGGCGTGGTCGCGGAGAGGAGGCCGTGCAGGGCGTCGGTGAGGAGGTCGAGCTCCCCTTCGTTCATGGCGGCGGTGAGTGAGAGGCGGAAACGGCAGGTGCCCTCGGGCACCGTCGGTGGACGGATTGGCAGCACCAGGTAGCCGAGCCGGCGCATCTCCTCGGCCATTCGCACCGCTTTTTCGGCTGTGCCGATCATCACCGGCAGGATATTGGTGTCTCCAGGCGGGCAGAGCCCTTGAGCGCTCAGGCGCCGCCGCAAGCGGGATGAGAGCATTGTCAGTTTCTCGCGGCGTGGGGCGAAACTGGCCAGCTGTTCGAGGATATACAGGTTCCAGGAGAGCACCACCGGCGGCAGGGCGGTGGTGAAGATGAGCGAGCGGCTATGATTGAGAAGATAGTCGCGCAACACCTCGTGCAGGAGGACAAAGGCGCCGACCGAGGCCCAGGCCTTGCCGAAGGTGCCGACGAGCAAATCGACCTCCGCCAGCCGCTCCTGGGCTTCGGCCTGGCCGAGGCCACGCTTGCCATAGACCCCCACGGCATGGGCCTCGTCGAGGTAGAGCAGGCAGTTATGACGCCGCTTCAAGTCCACCAGGCGGCGCAGGTCGGCGACGTCGCCGTCCATGCTGAACACCGACTCGCTGACGATCACCGCCTGGCGATAACGCTGCCTCTCCCTGGTCAGCATGAGATCCAGCTGGTCGTAGTCGAGGTGGCGGTAACGGCGGTGCTCCGCCGTGGAGAGGCGCATGCCGTCGACGATGGAGGCGTGGTTGAGCTTGTCGGAGAAGATGGCGTCGCCACGGCCGAAGAGGGCTGGGAGGATGCCGATGTTGGCGTGGTAGCCGGAGTTGAAGAGGAGGCACGACTCCCTGCCGAAGGCCTCGGCGAGGCGCTCTTCGAGGCGGTGGGCGGTATGGGTGTCGCCGCTCAGCAGCCGCGACGAGGCCGTGCCAAGGGCATAACGCTCGGCGCAGCCCTCCTGCCCTAATCCCTCGTAAAAGCGGTTCAGCAGGTCCCGGTCGCCGCCGAGGCCAAGATAGTCGTTGGAGCTGAGGTTGAGCATCTCCCGCCCGCCAAGTTCGCTGCGGCAGCCATGGCGTGCCGCCAAAGGGGTGAGGCGGCGCAGCATGCCGCGCTGGCGCAGTTCCTCCAGTTCCTGGCGGTAGCGCTCGATCATCTCCTGGTCTCCTCGCCCACTACGGCGACGATGGCCGCGGTCAGGTCGCGCAATTCCCCTTGGTTGATGCAGTAGGGCGGCATGACGTAGACCAGCTGGCCGAAGGGGCGGACCCAGACGCCATGTTCGACGAAGAGCGGCTGGATGCGTTCCATGACCACCGCTTTCTCCAACTGTACCACGCCGATGGCCCCGAGGACGCGCACGTCCGCCACCCCGGGCAGGCTCCGGCAGGGTTCGAGCCCGGCGCGGAGCGCTTTCTCGATGGCGGCGATGGCAGTGCGCCAGTCGCTGTCGAGGAGCACATCGATGGAAGCGCAGGCGACGGCGCAGGCGAGAGGGTTGGCCATGAAGGTCGGGCCGTGCATCACCACCCCCGGCTCGCCCCCGGAGATGACATGGCCGACCTGGGCGGTGGTCAACACCGCGGCAAGCGTCATGGTGCCGCCGGTCAGCGCCTTGCCGAGGCAGCAGATATCAGGGGAGATGCCGGCATGGTCGCAGCCGAACATCGTCCCGGTGCGGGCGAAACCGGTGGCGATCTCGTCGGCGATGAGCAGCAGCCGGTAGTGGTCGCAGAGCTGCCGCACCCTCTGCAGATAGCGCGGGTGGTAGAAATACATGCCGCCGGCACCCTGCACCACCGGCTCGAGGATAATGGCGCAGATCTCGCGGTGGCGGCGGGCCAGCAGCTCTTCCAGCTCCTGGCAGCATGTCTCGTCCCACGCCTCATCAAAGCGCACCCGCGGGCGTTCGACGAAGAAGTATTCGGGGAGAATGCCGCGGTAGAGGCGGTGCATGCCGGTCTTGGGGTCGCAGACCGACATGGCGTGGAAGGTGTCGCCATGGTAGCCGCCGGCAAGGGCGACAAAGCGCTTCTTCTCGGGCTGTCCCTGGGCATATGCGTGCTGCACTGCCATCTTCATCGCCACCTCCACCGCCACCGAGCCGGAGTCGGCGAAGAAGACCCGCTCTAGGCCGGCCGGGGCGAGGTCGAGGAGCCGCCTGCCAAGCTCGATGGCCGGTTCGTGGGTGAGGCCGCCGAACATGACGTGAGGCAGGCGGGCCGCCTGCTCCTGCAGGGCGGCGACCAGGCGGGGGTGGCCATAACCATGGATGGCCGACCACCACGAGGCCATGCCGTCGATGAGGCTGCGCCCGTCGGCAAGCTGCAACCGCGCCCCCTGCGCCGACTGCACCATGTAGGTGGTCAATGGGCGGTCGATGGAGGCGTAGGGATGCCAGAGATGAAGACGATCGAAGTCAAGCTGTTCGGCCAGGGACCTGTTCATACCGCCCTCTGTTCAGCCTTGCGGCCGCTTGCGCAGCGCGAAGCCGAGCCGTTCAAACATGGCGAGATCTGCGGCGAGGCCGTTGCCGGCGGTGGTCAGGTAATTGCCGACGATGGCCCCGTTGGCGCCGGAGGTGAAGCAGAGCTCCTGACGGTCGCCGAGAAGGTTCCTGCCTCCGGCGATGCGGATGATCGCCTGTGGATTGATGAGCCGGAACAGGGCGACGGTGACGAGCACTTCCTCGGCCGCCAGGGGGACGAGGTCGGCAAAGGGGGTGTCGGCTATCGGGGTGAGGATGTTGAGTGGGATGGAACGCACCTCGAGCTGCCGCAGTTGCAGGGCGAGCTCGATGCGCTGCCCTGCGCTCTCGCCCATGCCGATGATCCCACCGGAGCAGATCTCGAGGCCTGCCTCCCTGGCCAGGTTGATGGTGTCCACCTTGTCATCCCAGCAGTGGCTGGTGCACACCTCGGGGAAGTAGCTCCGCGCCGTCTCGAGGTTGCAGTGGTAGCGGGTCACGCCCATGGCCTTGAGCCGCGCCGCCTTCTCGGCGGTGAGAAAACCCATGGAAGCGCACAGCGAGAGCACGGTATGGCGTTGCAGCGTCTCGTAGATGCGGGCGAACCGGTCGAGGTCGGCGAGAGAGACACTGCGCCCGGCGGTCACCAGGGAGAAGCGCTCCACCCCATAGGCCTCGTTCTCACGGGCCAGGGCCAGGGCCTCTTCCTCGGAGACCATGTCGTAGTGGGCGACTTTGGTGGGGTGGTGAGCCGACTGGGCGCAGAAGCGGCAGTTCTCGCTGCAGCGGCCGGCGCGGGCGTTGACGATGGAGCAGAGATCGAGCCTCTCGCCGTGCAGCAGGCGACGCAGTTCGTCGGCGGCAGCCCACAGCTCCTCTGGCGGATGCTGCGCGGCGAGTGCGGCGGCGGCATCCGCATCGAGCGCTTCGCCGCGGGCGATGGCCCCAACCAGGCGGGAGAGCGACGGTGGCAAGAGGTTCCTGCTCATGGCGTTCAGCCGACGGCGCCTCAGCGGGCCTTGTCGAGCTGCTCGAGGCAGGCCTCGAGGGCGGCCGGCGTATCGAACTGCAGGGCAGTCACCGCCGCCCCTTTGGGGGCGATCTTCTTGAGCATCCCCTTGAGCACCGTTTTCGGCCCGACCTCGATGAAGGTGTCGACGCCATCGGCGAGCATGGCGGTGATGATCTCGCACCAGCGCACGCGGGAGCCGATCTGGCGCGCCATGAGCCCCTTGATGAGTGCCGGGTCGTTTTCGACGCTGGCGGTGACGTTGCAGTAGACGTCAAGGGTCGGGGCCATGAAGGGGATATCGGCCATGAAGGCCTCGAAATCGGGGATGGCTTCGGCCACCAGCGGGCTGTGGTTGGCGACGCTGACATTGAGGGCGATGACTCTCGCCCCCTTGGCCTCGGCCTCTTTGCCGACCTGGTCGAGGGCGGCCAGGGAGCCAGAGATGACGATCTGCTCGGGGGTGTTGTGGTTGGCGACAGTGACGACGCCCTCGCCCCGGTACTGGGCGATGAGCGCTTCCACGGCGGCGATGTCGAGACCGACCACCGCCCGCATGCCGCCGGGATTCTTCTCCCCTTCCCGCTCCATGAGGCTGCCGCGCCTTGCCACCAGGCGGATGGTGTCCTCGACGCCGATGACCCCGGCGCCGCACAGGGCGGCGTACTCGCCGAGGCTGTGGCCGGCCATGCAGTGCACCTGCAGGGTCTCGCCCAGACGGCGCTGCAGCTGACGCCAGCAGATGAGGTTGACAATGGTGATGGCCGGCTGCAGTACCGCCGCCCGGGTCAGCTCCTCCATCGGCCCCTCCAGGCAGAGGCGCGCCAAAGGGGCCTCGCAGGCCGCCTCGGCCATGGACATCAGCGCGCCGCTCTCGACGTCCGCCTCGATGAACTCCCGGCCCATGCCGAGAAACTGCGATCCCTGGCCGGGAAACAGCACCGCTATCTTCATACCTGCTCCTTAGTAGGTTGCACTTTCGCTTCGAAGAGATTGACGCCGATAAAGACCACCGCGCCAACGCAGATGGCGGAGTCGGCGACATTGAACGCCGGCCAGTGGTAGCGGCCGAGATAGAAGTCGAGGAAATCGATGACCGCACCGATGCGCACGCGGTCGATGAGGTTGCCGATGGCCCCGCCGGAGATCAGCCCCAGGGCCAGGGGATAGAGCCGGCTGACACCTGCCAGCTTGTAGCTGGCGACGGTCATGGCGATGACGGCAACGGTGCCGACACTGAGGAAAAAGATGTGCCGCCATGGCGAGTCGAAATCGGCCAGCAGGCTGAAGGCCGCGCCGGTGTTGGTGACATGCACGAGGTTGAAGAACCCCGGGATGACTTCCACCGACTGGTAGAGGGCCAGCGAGGCGACCACCAGCATTTTGCTGAACTGATCGGCGGCAACCGTGGCGATGATCACCAGGCCGTAAACCATCATGCCCATGTATCCTAGGCCTCGAGGGTGACGATGACCCCGGCGCAGCGCTGGCAGAGCGTCGGGTGGTCGCTGGCGGCTCCGACGGAGGTCGAGCGCATCCAGCAGCGCTCGCACTTCTCGCCCGCGGCGGCCCGCACCTGAACCTGCAGACCGGGGAGTTCCTCGCTGGCGAAACTGATCCCCTCCCCTGCCCCGCGCACCTCTCCTACCGCCAGCCCGGAGACGATGGAGATCTCACGAATGATCGCGGCGTTGGCGTGGAGGAAATCCCGCAGCTCGCCCGAGGCGTCGAGGGTCACCTCGGCCTCGAGAGGATGACCGATGACCTTGTCGCGCCGTGCCAGCTCCAGCGCCCGCGTCACTTCGGCGCGCACCCTGATGAGCTGCGCCCAGCGTTCCATGACCTCCGGGTCGCAGGACAAGGCTTGAGCGGGGAGGAACTCGGCGAAGTGGATCTCTTTGTCGATCGGCCCGTTGTCACCGAGCTGGTGCAGGGCGTTCCAGGCCTCGGCGGCGGTAAAGCAGAGGATCGGGCTCATCAGCCGCAAGAGGCTGTCGAGGATGTCATAGAGCGCCGTCTGCGCAGCGCGGCGTGCCGGCGAAGCCGTCGCCGAGGCATAGAGGCGGTCCTTGAGGATATCGAGGTAGAAGGCGCTGAGGGTGGTGCCGCAGAAGAAGTTGAGGCCGTGGTAGATGGCATGGAATTCGTACCGGTCGTAGCTCTGTCGCACTTTCTCCTTGAGCTCTTCGAGCTTGACCAGGGCCCAGCGGTCGATCTCCGGCAGTTGCTCGAAGGGGACGCGGTCGGTGGCCGGGTTGAAGTCGTAGAGGTTGCTGAGCAGGTAGCGGATGGTGTTGCGGATCTTGCGATAGGCGTCGGCGACCTGCTGCAGGATCTCGTCGGAGACCTTGACATCGTCGCGGTAATCTTCGCTGGCCACCCACAGGCGGAGGATCTCCGCCCCGAACTTCTCGATGACCTCGCCGGGGGCGACGACGTTGCCCACCGACTTCGACATCTTGCGGCCCTGGCCGTCGACGACGTAGCCGTGGGTGAGCACGCCCTTGAAGGGGGCGCGGCCGCGATTGCCCACCGAGGCGAGCAGCGAGCTGTGGAACCAGCCGCGATGCTGGTCGCTGCCCTCGAGGTAGAGGTCGGCGGGCGACTGCAGCTCGGGGTGCTTCTCGAGCACCGCGGCGTGGCTGACGCCGGAATCGAACCAGACGTCGAGGATGTCTTCCTCCTTGGCGAACTGCTCGCCGCCGCATTTCTGGCAGCGGTAGCCGGCAGGGAGGAAATCGCCCACCTCGTGGCTGAACCAGGCGTCGGCGCCCTCCTTGACGAACAAGGCGTCAATGGCCTCGACGACTTCGCTGGAGGCGACGATCTCGCCGCAGGAGCGGCAGGTGATGACGGTCAGCGGCACACCCCAGCTGCGCTGGCGCGACAGGCACCAGTCAGGGCGGCCCTCGATCATCGAATAAATACGCTGCATGCCCCACGAGGGCGTCCACTGCACCGTTTCGATGGCGGCGAGGGATTTCTTGCGCAGGTCGTTCTCCTCCATGGAGATGAACCATTGCGGGGTGGCGCGGTACATGACCGGTTCTTTGCAGCGCCAGCAGTGCGGGTAGCTGTGGCGGATGTTTGCCTCCGCCACCAGGGCGCCACAGGCTGCGAGATCGGCGATGATGGTCCTGTTCACCTGGGGGATCTTCTCGCCGGCGTATTTGCCTGCCTCGGCGGTGTAGACGCCGTTGTCGTCCACCGGAGACAGGACTTCGAGGCCGTAGCGCAGGCCGGTCTGGTGGTCGTCGGCGCCATGGCCGGGGGCGGTGTGCACGCAGCCGGTGCCGGCGTCGGCGGTGACATAGTCGGCGAGCACCAGCAGCGAGTCGCGCTCCATGAGCGGGTGGCGGCAGCGGCGCTTCTCGAAGGGGGCGGCGGAGAAGGTGGCCACCACCCGGTAATCGGCAATGCCCGCGGCGGCCATGACCTGCTCGACCAGTTCCTTGGCCATCACCCAGCGCTCCGCGCCGACGGCCACGGCAGCGTATGTGAACTCGGGGTTGAGGGCGATGGCGAGGTTGGCCGGGATGGTCCACGGGGTGGTAGTCCAGATGACGAAAAAGACTCCGTCGCCACCGAGGCTGGGGTCGATATCGGAGAGGTCCTCCGCCGCCGGGAACTTGACGTAGATGGAGGGAGAGGTGTGATCGGCGTACTCGACCTCGGCCTCCGCCAGGGCGGTGGTGCAGGTGGCGCACCAGTAGACCGGCTTGCGGTTGCGCACCACCGACCCGGAGAGGAGGAAGGTGTTGAACTCACGGGCGATGGCCGCCTCGTATTGGAAGTCGATGGTCAGGTAGGGCTTGTCCCAGTCGCCAAGCACCCCGAGGCGCTTGAACTGCTCCTTCTGGATCTTGATCCACTTATTGGCGTACTTTCGGCAGGCGGCGCGCTTGGAGAGCTTGGGGATGCTGTGTTTTTTCTCGCCAAGTTCCTTGTCGACGTTATGCTCGATGGGCAGGCCGTGGCAGTCCCAGCCGGGCACGTAGGGGGCGTTGAAGCCGGCCATGCGCCGCGAGCGGAGGATGATGTCCTTGAGGATCTTGTTGAAGGCCGTGCCGAGATGGATGTTGCCATTGGCGTAAGGGGGGCCGTCGTGGAGAATGAACAGCGGTTTGCCGGCGGCATGATCCTGGATGCGACGGTAGAGATCTTCCTTGTCCCAGCGCTTGAGCACCTGGGGCTCGCGCTGGGCGAGGTTGGCCTTCATGTTGAAGCTCGTCTGCGGCAGATTAAGGGTGGCCCTGTAATCCATGTCTTTCTCCTTGAAGTGGTGCGGCGCCTGCGTCGAGACGGCGAAAAGTGCGCGGGGATGAGGAACGGCAGGCGTTCGAGATATTCTTCTCCTTGATTATTGCGAAACCTGTAAACATACCAACTGCACGTCAAGTTGCAAGTCTAATCTCGGAGAGGAGCGGCCCGTCTGGGATCAGGACTGGGGCCGCAAGGGGGGCCTCAGGCGTGATGACGAAGAATCTTATCGCGTATTTGACGACAGCGATTGCCATTCCACCATAAATACTTTATCGTTTTCCGGATCTTGCCTCTGCTTGCGACTATCGTGGCGATTTTCGCATTTCGTTGATCGCAGCTCATTCAATTGGTTATACGAAGACGGCGACGTCTCCTGGCTGCGCCCGCCATTTCGAGAAATATCAAAGTCATGAGAACTCCTCCGAACAACGGCACGGAAACCATGGTCGAACTGATCAAGGTATCCAAGGAATACCCTCCCGACGTTGTCGCCCTCAAGGACATTTCTTTGTCAATCGGCGTCGGCGAGATGTTTTTCGTCATCGGCATGAGCGGCGCCGGCAAAACCACCCTGCTCAAGCTGCTGTGCAGCATGGAAATGCCGAGCGGCGGGCTGATCGAGATCTCGGGCAAGCCCATCGCCCAGTTGCGCGGCTATCACCTCGCCAGGCTGCGCCAGAAGATAGGCGTCGCCTATCAGGACTTCAAGCTGCTCACTGATCGTACCACCGCCGAAAACATTGCCATTTCCATGGAAGTGTCCTACAAGAAACCGGCGATCATCAAGAAACGGGTGCGGGATCTCCTCGATCAGCTCGGCCTCGCCGACAAGCACGACACCATCACCGGCGAGCTCTCCCGGGGCGAGCAGCAGCGCGTCACCCTGGCGCGAGCCGTGGCCAACTCCCCGACCATGATCCTCGTCGACGAACCCACCGGCAACCTCGACGCGATCACCACCGAGAGGGTCATGAACCTGCTCAACAAGTGCAACAAGGCCGGGGCGACCATTGTCATCGCCACCCATGACGACTCCATCTATCGGCACACCTCCCATCGCGTCATGGAGCTGCGCCGCGGCAGGCTGCAGGCCATCAGCGGAGGGCTGCCATGAGTTTCTGGTTCACCGTCATGCGTCAGGTGGGGAGAAATCTGCGCCAGACCTGGGGTTCGCAGCTGATGACCCTGCTCACGGTCAGTCTTTCGGTGCTGATCTTCGCCTTTTTCTCCCTCATCTATACCAACATGATCAACTTCGGCGAGAAGCTCGGCGACGATCTCAGCCTCATCGTCTACCTTGAGGAAGAACCGGGGCCGGAACTGCAGCAGCAGCTGATCAACAAGATCACCACCTTCGACGAGGTCGAGAAGGTCCGCTTCATCTCCCGCGCCGAGGCCTACGAACGCTTCGCCCGCCAGCTTGGCGAGAACCGCGACGTGCTCGACGACATGCCCAAGGACTTTCTGCCGCCGTCCATAGAGGTGGTGCCGCTCAAGAACCTGCGCAGCCTCAATCAGGTCAAGCTCTTCTCCGCCTATCTGTCGCGGCTGCCGGGGACCCTCAAGGTGCAGTACGGCCAGGACTGGGTGGAGCGGTTTTATCACTTCACCAGGTTGCTGTCGATCATCGTCCTGCTCAGCGGCACGCTGCTCATCCTCACCACCATCTTCATGGTCGCCTACACCATCCGCCTCACCATCCTCGGGCGGCAGGCCGAGCTGGAGCTGCTCAAGCTGGTGGGGGCGACCAACAATTATATCCGCACGCCCTTCCTTCTCGAGGGGCTGCTGCAGGGCATCGTCGGTTCCAGCCTGGGCATTGTCTCGCTCTACGCTCTCTTCCAGTGGATCAAGCTGCGTTTCTCAGGGCCCGGATTCCTCAACGTCTTCGAGTTTTCCTTCTTCTCGCCGGCGGTGAGCCTTAGCATCGTCTGCGTCTCCATCCTCCTCTGCACCCTGGGCAGCTATTCTACCATGCAGAAATTCCTTCGCATCTGAGCATGGCGCTGGCGGGTCGATCGCGATATGGCACCTACGACACTCCCTCACCCAGGACGGCGATACCCAGGCAAGGCGACGCAAAGGCCAAGGGCCTTATGGTACTTCGCTGCCGCCTTCATTGTCGCCTTGCTGCTGTCAGCAGCGATTGCCCCTCGGGCCACGGCTGAGGAGGAAAGCTCGGAGATCAACAGCTTCCGCATCAAGATCCGCCGTCTCCAGGAGGGCATCCTGCAGAAGGAAGATCAGATCAGCGAGGCCCGCGCCAAGGAGCAGGACATCCTCGCCGAACTGGAGAACCTCGATCGCAAGATCGCTGCCCAGGAACAAAAGCTCGTCGAGCTCGACGGCAAGATGGCCAGGCAGCAGGAACTCATCTCCCGCGAGGAGCAGGCCCTGGAAAAGATCGGCAAGGAGAAGGATGCCGTCGAGAATCACCTCAAGAAACGCATTTCCGCCTACTATACCATGGGTGACATCGGTGTCCTCAACGTCACCTTCTCCACTCAGACGCTCCCCGAGCTGCTCACTTTCCACGACGCCTTCGACGTTCTCATCAAGTACGATCAGGAAGTCATCAAGACCTTCCGCCAGAGCATGCGCGATATCCAGCGAGCCAAGACCGCTCTCGACCTCGAGAAAACGGTGCTGCAGAACTTCATCGACCAGGCGGCTGCAGAAAAGGAAGTCCTCGAACGCACCAAGGGGGACAAACGCCTTCTCCTTACCCAGGTGCGCACCCAGAATACCTTGCACAAGAAGGCCATGGAGGAGATGCAGCAAGCCTCCGATGCCCTGACTCGCTCCATCGTCGCCATCAAGAACAAGGATCAGGTGGAGGATCGCAGCTTTATCGCCGACAAGGGCAACTTGCGCCCGCCGGTGGATGGCAGGCTGGTCACCCTCTTCCAGCAGGAGAAGGCCAACAGGCTGGGACTGGTGCGTAAGTCCCAGGGGATCGAACTGCAGGCCGCCGACAACTCGCCGGTGGTGGCGGTGGGCGACGGCGAAGTTATCTTCGCCGGCTACTTACGCGGATACGGCAATACGGTTATAGTACACCATGGGCAGCAATATCACACGGTCACCGCCCGTCTCGAGAAGATCCTCGTCGAAGTCGGGCAGAGGGTTAAGCGGGACCAGGCCATAGGCGTCATCGGGGGCACCGCCACCCTCTTCGAAGATGGCATCTATTTTGAAATCCGCCACAAGAACCAGTCCATGGATCCCCTGCTCTGGCTCAACCCCAACCGGCTCAAGGCTGCCCATGAACCTGCCGGGAAAGCTCTCCCCATGGGGCAATCGGGCCAATAATCCTCCGCTCCCTCGAGGCCGTACATGCGTGTAGCTCAACACTGTGTTCTCGGTGTCACCCTCTGCTCCCTCGTCCTGCTGCAGGCGCCTTTCGCCGCCCGAGCCGAACTCTCCCAGAAGGAGAAAGAGGCCACCTACCGCCAACTTGAACTTTTTTCAAATATTCTCAGCATACTGCAAGAGCATTACGTCGAGGAGATCAACACCAAAGAGGCCATCGATGGCGCCATCCGCGGCCTCCTCTATTCCCTCGATCCCCACTCCTCCTACCTGCCGCCGGAAAGCTACCGTGACCTTCAGGACGAAACCCGCGGCTCTTTCACCGGCATTGGCATTGAGGTGACCATCAAGAACGACCTGCTGACCATCGTCAGCCCTATCGCCGACACCCCCGCCGAGCAGGCGGGCCTCAAGGCCAACGATATCATCCTCGAGATCGACGGCGAGAAAACCAAGAACATGGGACCCTACGAGGCCATCGAGAAGCTGCGCGGCCCTGCTGGCAGCTCTGTTTCCATCGCCATCATCAGGGAGGGCTGGGACGAACCGAAAAAGATGAAGATCAAGCGCGAGGTTATCCCGGTGCAGTCGGTCAAGGCAGAGTTCCTGTCGCCCGGCTATGCCTATTCGCGCATCACCAAATTCCAGAACCATACCGCCAACGAGTTCAGGGCGCGATTGCAGCAGCTGAAAAGCGAGAAGGAGATCGACGGCCTGATTCTCGACCTGCGCAATAACCCAGGCGGGCTTCTGCAACAGGCGGTCAGCGTCGCTGATCTCTTCCTCGACAAGGGCAAGATCGTCTACACCAAGGGACGTAAAGCCGATCAGAACACGGTATACAATGCCCACACCGGCGGCGAGAAACGACAGTACCCGTTGGTGCTGCTGGTCAATGAAGGCTCAGCCAGCGCCGCAGAGATCGTCGCTGGCGCCATTCAGGCCCACAAGCGCGGTATCGTTGTCGGCACACGCACCTTCGGCAAGGGCACTGTGCAGACCATCATCCCCCTGCCTGACGGCGCCGGCCTGCGCATGACCACCGCCACCTACTACACTCCGGATGACCGTTCCATCCAGGCTCAGGGAATCGTGCCCGACGTCGAGGTGCCTTTCGTACCCTGCATCGCCACGGACAAGGACGAGGTCGACAAGAAATCGCCCACCGAGGCCGACCTTGAGCACCATCTGCTCGGCCGCAAGGAAGCCAAAGCTTTGGTCGACAAAGACACCACCAAGCTGGAGGAGAAGCTGCAGCAGGACAATCAGCTGCGCACCGCCTACAACATCCTCAAAAGTCTCAACCTCTATTCCGAGTATAACCGCGACGAGCGCTAACCGTTGTCAGGTTCCCCGCAGGGTCGACGGACTGATGCCAGCGGCTGGGGCGGGGGGGGGGTTTGTGGGGGGCAAACGGAACCATGACCCCCCCCGCGCCCCCCCCGGGGGTTGTGAAAAACCACGTTGGGGGGGAAAGCGCGGGGGGGCGCCCCCCTGCGCTA
>JANJUM010000149.1 GCA_024710585.1 Desulforhopalus sp. | reverse complement strand
GGATCTTTCTCGGCGGCGCCTTCGGTTATGTCACCTGGAGGGGCACACAGCACAACCCAAAAGCCCTGCGCGGCGACAACGGCGTGCCACGCCGGGCGGCGGGAACCCTCATGGTCCAGGGGGACGTCAAGGCGATGTCGGCGGAGTGGCTGCGCGGCGTCTCCATCCTCGGCTACGGCAGTTCCCTGGCGGTTGGCCTGGGCATCCCCATCCCCATACTCGATGCCGAAATGGCGCAGTATACCGGGGTCTCTGACAAGGACATCTTCACCCAGGTGGTCGACTACGGCCATGACTATACCAATGGCATCGCTCGCAGCTATGGCGAGGTGAGCTACGCCCAGCTCAAGTCGGGGGAGATCGAAGTCAATGGCAAGAAGGTGGCTACGGCACCGCTGTCAAGTGTCGTCAAGGCGCGGCAAATCGCTGAGCTTCTCAAGAAGAGCATCAGCGAGGGGCGTTTTTTCCTCAACCGCCCCGCCGAGTTGTTGCCCGATGGCCGCTCCCCGGCGGAAGGGGCTTGAGCGACCTCGCCGGCAAATACCGGGAGCTGCGGGGGATTATCCGCAACCTGGGCAATATCGCCATCGCCTTCTCGGGAGGCGTCGATTCAACCCTGTTGCTGCACACCGCCATCTCCACCCTGGGGACATCGCGGGTGCTAGCCTGCCATATACGTACCGCCTTGCAGTCGCGGCGGACCGCCACCGACCTGGAGGAAGTGCTGAGCCGTGATTTTCCTGCCAGCCTCGAGGTCCATTTCCTGGAACTGTCTCCTTTGACCTGGCCGGAGTTCATGGTCAACGACAATGGCCGCTGCTATGTCTGCAAGCACCGCATGTACAGTTCGCTTCTCGAGTTCGCGCGACGCCACGGCTTCACGGTGCTAGCTGACGGCACCAATGACGACGACCGCCATCAGCTCCGCCCCGGCCTGCGCGCCATAGCCGAGTTGGGGGTGATGACGCCGCTGGCGCAGGCGGGACTTGGCAAGAGCGAGGTACGGCAGCTGGCGAGGAGTCTTGGTCTCGGCAACCACGACCAGCCGGCCAATTCCTGTCTGGCAACCAGGGTGGCCACCGGACTGGCCATCTGTCGCGACGAACTGGCCCGAGTGGAAGCGGCGGAGGATGCCCTCTGGGCCCTCGGTTTTAGCGGCTGCCGGGTGCGTCGCTACCCCGGCTACTATCTCATCGAGATCCGCGAAGGCGACTTTGCCGCCTTGGTTGATCCCGCCCTCCGCCAGCTCATCGACGAGAGACTGGCACAGATACTCCCCCTGCCGGCTATGCTTTCCCTGGCGGGCCGGAAATGAGACGGGAAAAAGAGCAACGGAAGACAAAGTCGGAAATTAGTGCTTGATTCTGATTTGCGATTCAATTATGGTGCCCAGGTAAGGTCGAAAGAGCCTAAATCTAAAGGGTTGTGGGGTTTTTGCGGCACTCCGAAATGCTCTTTCGGCCGGGATTTTTTCGACAATTGCAGCGCAAGTGAGATAAGCATCATCTTCAGGGGAAAGGGGGCAGCGCACGTTGCCCTGTATGACTTGCATTTTAAAGATTCATCAGGGAGGAATACATGAACAAGAAGGAACTGATCGAAAGTATCGCCGGAGCCGCCGACATCAGCAAGGCAGCCGCTGAGAAGGCCCTTAACGGAACGCTTGCCGCCATCGCCGAGAGCCTCAACAAGGGTGACAAAATCACTCTCGTCGGATTCGGTACGTTCTCCGTCTCCAAGCGCGATGCTCGTCAGGGAAGAAACCCGCAGACCGGCAAGACCATTAAGATTCCTGCGAAAAAGGTCGTCAAGTTCAAAGCTGGCAGCAAGCTGTCGGAGGCGATCAACTAAGCTCCGATTCCTTTCCTGTTCGTGTAATGAAAAGCAACCGATTCCACCACTGCCCAGGCCGGAGGGGACGAAGCGACCGCTGAAGGCGCAGGTGCACCGAGCGAATCGAGACATTGCTTGCCCTCATGATGAACAACCTGGCAAAAGGCCGTTTCCGTTTCCGGAACGGCCTTTTGCGTTTCTTCGCCTACGTCGTTGACAGGCAGCCGCTGCGGCCGGTACTCTCTGAAGAGGGTTCTGCCAGCCGCCGCCAGAATTGGCGGACGAGAAGACCAAGTATAGGGGAGAACGAATCAAGGCCATGAAATCTTTTGATGAACTTCTTGAAATATCGACCCGTATCCATGGGCATATCTGCGCCGGTCAGGTCATCGGCGTGCGCATGAGCATGCTTGCCCTGTCGCTCATCGGGATCGAAGATCCCAAGGGGGCTGACCGTAAGAAGCTGTACGTTCTCGTCGAGATCGACCGTTGCGCCACTGACGCCATCCAGTCGGTGACCGGCTGCAGCCTCGGCAAACGTTCTATGAAATGGCTCGACCATGGCATCATGGCGGCCACCTACGTCAACCTCGACAGCGGCCGCGCGGTACGCATCACTGCCCGCGAAGAGTCGCGGCAGGCGGCCGATAACTACTGCCGTGAGATCCTCGACAAGTACAAACGGCAACTGGAGGCCTACAAGGTCATGCCGGAGGACGAGTTGTTCGCCATCGAGGAGGTGGAGGTGACCATTCCGCCGCAGGACCTTCCCGGCAAGCCCCTCGGCCGCGTGCAGTGCCAGCGCTGCCATGACTGGGTGCAGGACCGGCGCGAGGTGGTGCAGGACGGCGAGGTGCTGTGCCGAAGTTGTGCGCACGGGCGGTACTACCGCGTTCTCTCGCACAAGACTCCCTGACCCATTAAGGGTAGGGAGTTGCTGTTTTCATTTCTCTTTTATCGCGGAAACCCAGAGTATGAACATCTCACTTCTCGATTATGGTGCCGGCAACGTACGTAGCGTGCGCAATGCCATTCGCCGCCTTGGCTATGAAATTCACGACATCACCAGGCCGGAGGAGATCGAAAGCGCCGACAAGGTGATCTTTCCCGGTGTCGGCAGCTTCGGTCTGGTCATGGACCGCCTGCGCGAGAAAGGCTATGCCGAACCCCTGCGGCGGCGCATTCTCGCTGATAAACCGCTGCTCGGCATCTGCGTCGCCCTGCAGGCGCTTTACGAAGGGAGCGAAGAGAGCCCCGGTGTCGCCGGACTCGGCATACTCTCCGGGCAGGTGGTGCGCTTTGCCGAGCGCGGTCTGGCCATCCCGCAGATCGGCTGGAACGGCACCAGACTGCTGCGCCACTCGGCGACTTTTGCCGGATACCAGGACGAAAAGCTCTACTTCGTCCATTCTTACCACGGCCAGGTGGCAGAGACCAATGCGGAGTGGCTGCTCGCCGTCAGTGACTACGGTACCGAGTTCGTCGCCGCGGTGGAGCGCGGCAATGTCACGGCCTGTCAGTTCCACCCGGAAAAAAGCGGTGCCGCAGGCCTTAACCTCCTGGGCAATTTCCTCGCCAAACCCCCGCAAGCCACGCAAGGAGAAGTTATCCAGATCAGCCAGCTGCATACGCCGACCCAGATGGCCAAGCGCATCATCGCCTGCCTCGATGTACGTAGCAACGACCAGGGGGACCTTGTCGTCACCAAGGGCGACCAGTACGACGTGCGCCAGGAAGGAGAGGTGAGGAACCTGGGCAAGCCCGTGCAATTGGCGCAGCGCTACTACGAGGAGGGCGCCGACGAGATCACCTTTCTCAATATCACCGGCTTCCGTCAGTATCCCCTGCAGGACCTTCCGATGCTCGAGGTGCTGCAGCGCACCTCGGAGAATGTCTTCGTGCCGCTGACCATTGGTGGCGGCATCCGCGAGTTGCGCGACCCCTCCGGCAAGGTGTGGACGGCCCTCGATGTCGCTTCGGCCTACTTCCGCTCTGGAGCCGACAAGGTGTCCATCGGCAGTGACGCAGTCTACACGGTTGAAGAATTTTTGCGCAGCGGAAGCGCCACAGGGACGAGTTCCATCGAACAGATTTCCAGGGTTTATGGCGCTCAGGCGGTGGTGATCTCCGTCGATCCGCGACGCGTCTACGTACACAGGCCGGAAGATACCGCTCATGCCACCATTGCCACCCGCTTTCCCGGGCCTGAGGGGCAGCGCTACTGCTGGTACCAGTGCACGGTCAAGGGCGGCCGCGAAGGGCGCGATGTCGATGTGGTGCAACTGGTGCGATGCTGCCAGGACCTGGGTGCGGGAGAAATCCTCCTCAACTGCATCGACCGCGACGGCACCAACAACGGCTTCGACCTCGAGCTGATTTCCCAGGTCAAGGGCGCAACCTCCCTACCGGTGATCGCCTCCAGTGGTGCCGGCAAAGCCGAGCACTTTGTAGAGGTATTTGAGGAAACGGGTGCGGATGCGGCGCTGGCCGCAGGGATTTTCCACCGTCAGGAGGTGGCGATTGCCGCGGTCAAGGATGCTGTGGCGGGGGCGGGCATCGAGGTCCGCTGAATTTTCAGGCAGGAAAAACAGGGATCAGCCGTCCACGGGTAAGAAACGCAGGCTGCCGATGAAGGACTCCCCTTCGGCGCCATAGCCAGTAGCGATGGGATCCGCGGAGCGAAAGCTCTCCACGTAGCAGATATCGATGCCCGCCCGGGGAGTCTTGGGGTGCATGCACACCAAGCCCTTTTTTCGGATTCTGACAGGGGCTTCGGCGGCCACGCTCTCTGAGCCGTGGTTTTCGTACTCCTGGTTGTAGCGGACGCACAACGAACTGTGCCACGGTTCGAGAGCGAGACGCAGGGAGACGTTCTGGTAGCCCTCCGCCCTGGCGGCCAGTTCCTTGTCGTGGCGCACTTCTTCAACCAGGGCGGCGCCGTCGGCCTTGCTGACCTGAAGGCTGATCTCGGTTGCGGCGGTGTAGATAGCGTACTCGTCGCCGGGAGTCTTCTTGAGGTAGTAGAGGGTATTTGCCTGCAGCTTTTCGTACCAGCCGGAACCAGCCGGCGGGGTGATGGAAAACCCCAGGGTGCTGCTGCGTTCCTTGTGATCGGTGACTGGATAATAGCGATTTCCAGTATGGGAACAGGAGGAGAAGAGGCAGAAGGCCGCACCAAGAAAGAGCATGGCCACCGCTCTCATCGTCAAGGCATTTTTGTCAGGCATCTCTATGCTCTCCCCTCCACATTTACACCAATGCGCTCCCCTTCGCACAGCACGTCTTGTACTTGTTTTTATTAGTATTTGCAAGCAAATAACTTGACGCTAGTTTCTTTTTTGACGATGCCGATCCTCTCCGCCAAACACAAAAAACTGCTCCTTATCCTGACAGTTTTCTTTGCACTGCTCGCCATCGCACTGCAGTGGGTGTGGCGAATCACCCTGCAGCGTGGCCTGGAGGATCTGAAACAGCAGGGCAATTACAAGCTGGAGCTCTACGTCAATTATCTCCAGGGAGTTCTGGCCAAATACGAGACTTTACCCGAATTGCTCGCCGAGGACGAGTATCTCGTCAAAGCCCTGCTCTCACCTCATTCGCCAGAGGTCATCGCCAGCCTCAACCATCATCTCGAGAAAATCGCCGAGGCCAGTGAGGCCCTCGACACGTATCTCATGAACGACAGCGGGCTGACCATCGGCGCCAGCAACTGGCGCCAGCCCTACTCCTTCGTCGGCCGCAACTTCAGCTTCCGCCCCTATTTCCAGGAAGCCATGGAAGGAGGGCTGGGGCGCTACTTTGCCATCGGCAGCGCCTCTTCCAAACGTGGCTACTATTTCGCCTATCCGGTGCGCTACCGCAACACCATCCTCGGGGTGGTGGCGGTGAAAATCGATGTCGACGAGGTCGAA
>JANJUM010000145.1 GCA_024710585.1 Desulforhopalus sp. | reverse complement strand
GGGGACGATGCCGGGGAGGACCTGGCAGAGGTATGGCGAGATGTCCGCCGAAGAGTGTTGGCACTGCAGGCAATGCTCCCCTTGCTGGGGCATGTGCCGTGAAGGATGATGGCGTGGTTGCCAGGAGCCGACATTGTGTTGAGGATGGCGGCTCGCCTTGCGAGGTGGCTCGGGGGTCGGAGGAGAGAGGTGGGGAATATTGGCGAAGTCCATGGGGGTTTGTTCCCGGAAAGAAATTGTGCTAGACTTTCAGGAGTCTTGGCGGGCAGAGAGGGGTTCAGCGACGGAGGAGGGACGATATGGCGCGGAGTGAACGGCAGGGTACGGAAAACGGCGGGCGAGAAGGTGGTCGGGGCGGGGGCTGGACAGCCCATCGCAACCTGGCGCTGTTCATGGCGGCCCTGGTCGTGTTCATGTCGCCCCTGTCCGCCGCGGCACTGGAGGCCCTGCGCATCGGCACCGGCGGCAGCACGGGAGTGTATTACCCCATCGGCAGGGTCATCGCCATGGCACTGACGGAGGCTGCAGCCGACCCCTCTTCACCCCTCCATGGCCGGGTGGCCATCGCCCAGAACTCGGCCGGGTCGATGGAGAACGCCCGAGGGGTGCTCTCCGGGGAATTGGAGGTGGGCATGGTGCAGGCCGATGTCGCCGCCATGGTCGAGCAGCGTCAGGGCGAGTTCGCCCGGCCGACGGGCAAGGGGGAACTCAGGGCCATCGCCAGCCTCTACCCGGAAAAGTTGCAGATGGTGGTGCGCAGCGATGCCGGCGTCACCGGAGTGGGCGATCTGCGCGGTAAGCGCTTCTCCCTCGACGAACTCGGCTCGGGCACCAAGGCGATCATGAATATCGTCCTCGCCGCCCACGGCCTCGGCGAGCTCGACCTGCAAGCCCTCTATCTCAAGCCCGCTTTCACCGAAGACAAGATGAAGAGCGGCCAGTTGCAGGGGTTTGCGCTGATGGCCGGGGCACCCAACGAAGCGGTCACCCGGCTGGCGGATGTCGGCGTCAGCCTGGTGCCGATAGCCCCTGCGGTGGCGGCCGACATCCACAGCCGTCACCCCTTCCTCGCGCCGGGGAGCATCCCTGGCGGCACCTACCGGGGCGTGGCGGCGACTCCGACCCTGGAGGTCTTCGCCCTGCTGGTAGTCAACGAGACCATGCCTGAGGAAATCGCCTCTACCATGGCCGAGGTGCTCTTTGCCGAGCGAACCGCCGGCCTGCTGCGCCAGGGCCATCCCCTTGGCGGGTCCATTGCCCTGGACAACGCCCTGCGCGGCCTCTCGCTGCCCCTGCACCCCGGCGCGGAGCGGTTCTACCGCCAGCAGCGCCTGGTGCCGTGATGCCTTCAGGAGCGGGAAAAGCCATGCTGCCCCTGCGGGCCATGTTCTACAGCGGCGTCGGCGTGGTGTGCCTGGCAGTGCTGGTGGTGGTGATCTATACCAACCGCACCCTGCACTCCATCGAGAAAAGCCTGCCCATCACCCTCTTCGGCGAGCTCAACTCCCTCTCCCTGGCCCTGGAGGACGCCGCCGCGGTCGCTGCAGCGGCAGCTACTGCGGCGGCGAGTCTCCGTCCGGCCGATGTCGCCGCGCTTGGCGAGAGGATCGCCCATGCCCAGCGCCAGATAGTTGACTTGCGCGACACCTACGTGGTCAACAACATGGTCAACGCCTCGGCATTCCATGCCGTGCTCGCCCCGGCCATTGCCGACCTGCAGATCTGGCAGGCGGAGGGCGTCTCCGGCTATGCCACCGACTCTCCGGTTACCCTTTCCCTGATGCACCGCCGCATCGACGAGGCGGTGGGCAAGGCCTCGACCATCAGGGACGAGTCGTGGGGCCAGGCGCGGGCCATCCTCGAGCAGGAGCGCCGGCGGCTCGACGCCTTCCAGCGCAGCGTCAACCTGCTCTTCGTGCTCACCCTGACGCTCGCCGGCATCGTCGTCGTCCTCTTCTTCCGCCGCGGCCAGGCCAGGGAGCGGCAACTCGAGGCCGCCCGCGAGGTCGAGCGGCAGCATGCCCTGCTCACCAGCCTGCTGCACCATATCCCCCTGGGGGTGGCGGTGTGGGACCGGGACGGCAACATCCTTCACCTCAACACCGCCTTTACCCTCATCACCGGCTACGACCTGGGCGACCTGCCCCATGCCGCCGGCTGGCCGCAGCTGGCCTACCCCGACGCTGGCTATCGGCAGCAGGTCGTCGAGCATTGGCGTGCCATGGGCGGAAGCGGCGGCTGCCAGTACCGCGTCACCTGCAGGGACGGTTCGGTCAAGGAGATCGAATTCAACTCGGTGCTGCTGCCGGACCTGCGCGTGCTGGTCACCCTCAGTGACGTCACCGAGCGCAACCGCAACGAAAAGGCCCTGCAGGAGAGCCGCCTCTTCGAGGCGCGGGCCAAGAAGATGGAGTCCCTCGGCCTCCTCGCCGGCGGGGTGGCCCACGACCTCAACAATATTCTCTCGGGCATCGTCAGCTACCCGCAGCTGCTGCTCTACGACCTGCCCGAGGACCACCGCATGCGCCAGCCGATAGAGACCATCCAGCAGGCCGGGCTGCGCGCTTCGGCCATCGTCCAGGACCTGCTCACCGTGGCCCGAGGCGTGGCGGTGGCCAAGGAGCCGCTCAACCTGCGGGCGATCGTCGAGGAGTACCTGCAATCCCCGGAATTCCGCATGGTCGAGCAGTATCACCCCGGCATCACCCTCGAAGCCCATCTGGCGGAAGACTGCCCTCCGCTGCTCGGCTCGCGCATCCACCTGCGCAAGGTGGTGATGAACCTCGTCTCCAACGCCTTCGAGGCGAGCACCGCCCCGGGGGTGGTGACGGTGAGCCTGCGTGGCAGGCGGGTCGATGGCCGCGACGGCGCTCCCGCTGAGGTCGAGGAAGGGGACTATGTCGAGCTGCAGGTGGTCGATTATGGCAAAGGCATCAGCAGCGAGGATGTGGAGAAGATCTTCGAGCCCTTCTACTCCAAGAAGGTCATGGGGCGCAGCGGCACCGGCCTCGGCCTGACGGTGGTGTGGAACGTGGTGCAGGACCATCACGGACATATCGAGGTGGCCAGCTCCGGCGGCTGCACCCGCTTTACCGTCTCCTTCCCCGTCACCGCACAGCAGATGCCTGCCTTGCCGGAGCAGGTCGACCTCTCCCTGCTGCGTGGCCACGGGCAGACCGTTCTCGTTGTCGACGACGTCGCCACCCAGCGCCTGATCACCTCGAGCATCGTCGAGAAGCTCGGCTACCAGGCCGATACCGTGCCGAGCGGCGAGGCGGCCATCGACTACCTGCGGCGCACCCCGGTGGACCTGCTCATCCTCGATATGATCATGGCGCCGGGCATCAACGGGCGGGCGACCTACGAGCGGATCATCGCCATGTACCCGCGCCAGAAGGCGATCATCGTCAGCGGCTATGCCGAGACCGAGGACGTCAAGGAAGCCCTGCGCCTCGGCGCGGGGCGCTTCCTCAAGAAGCCGCTGATGATCCCCGAACTCGCCCTGGCGATGCACGAGGTGCTGCGTCAGGGCGACAGCCAGTCGTCGCCGGCGAAGCGAAGCGGCGGCGCAGGGCCCACACCGCCAGGGCCCGCACCTCTCTCCTGACCGGGCCGATTATGGCCCCGCCCCCGAGAAGTGTTGATGAGTTGACTGTTTTTAGGTAGAAATATGAGTGGCCCGCAAGCGGCGTGGGCGGCTTGCGGCGACGGTCAAGGAGAATGGAGGAGGCGGAGATGAAGATCTACTTGGGCAATTTGTCGTACGGGATCAGCGAGGATGAGTTGCGGCAGGCGCTGGAGCCGTTTGGAACGGTGACCTCGGTGGCCATCATCAAGGACAGGGCCACCGGGCAGTCGAAGGGTTTCGGTTTCGTGGAAATGGCCGACGCCGAGGCCAAGGCGGCCATCGAAGGGCTCAACGGCAAGGTGCTCAAGGGACGCACGGTGGTGGTCAACGAGGCGCGGCCGCGCCCCGAAGGCGCCGCGCGCACCGCCTCTCCCCGGCGCCAGGATGGCCGCAAGCCCTGAGGCCGGCTCTCCGGGCGAGGGGGGCGCGGAGGCGGTTTCCCCGCCGTTTGCGGAGGGTTTCGGCCAGAAGGGCGAACCGGCATCCGATACCGTGTCCCGTAGCGCACTCCCGGCCGGCCGAGGCGGCTCGGGCCATCGGATCATGGGCCGTGGCGGGGCATGACGCTGACCGCTCTCGCCCTCCTCTGGCTGTCCTGGTGTTTTCTGCACAGCCTGCTGGTCACCACCGCGGCGGCAGGCCTGGCGGAGCGGCTGTGGCCCGCCAGCCGACGCTGGTACCGTCTCGGCTATAACGCCATCGCGCTGGCCACCTTCGCGCCGCTGCTGCTCGCCACGCGATCCCTGAATGGCGAGGAGTTGTTTGCCTGGCAGGGCGCCCTGGGCACGGCCTGCCGCCTGGTGCTGCTGCTGCTCGCCCTGGTTCTTTTTCGCGGTGGCGCCAGGCGCTACGACCTCGCCACCTTCCTCGGCCTGCGCCAGCTGCGCGAAAACCGGGCGCCGCTGCTGCTCGGCGAGGAAGGCGCCTTTGCCGTCAGCGGCGTCTTCGCCGTTACCCGCCATCCCTGGTACCTCGGCTCCCTGTTCTTCCTGTGGGGCTTTTTCCCCGCCTATCCGGCGGCGCTGTTCCTCGCCGTCGCCATGCTCAGCGCCTATCTGGTCGTCGGCGCCTGGCTCGAGGAACGCAGGATCCTCGCCGAACATGGCGAGGCCTACCGCGACTATCAGCGTCAGGTGTCGATGCTCTTCCCCTTCAAGTGGCTGCGGGGCCTCCTGCGGCCGGCCCCGCGGTGAGCGACCGCCCCATTCTTTACTCGCGGGCGAGGCGGAGGATATCGACGATGGCGGCGACGGGATATTGGTCGGCGATGCCCCAGTTCTCGGCCAGGCCATAGGCGTTCTCGGCCACCGCCGTCAGACCGCTCTCGGGAATGCCGAGCTCGGCCAGGGTCACCGGGGCGCCGATGGCCTTGAACCAGCGACGCAGCCGATCGATGCCGGCTTCGCCATTGCTTTCGGCGAACATCTTTTCGGCGAAGCGGACAAACCGCTGCGGCCGCTTCTCCTGGTACCAACGCATCCACGCCGGCAGCACCACCGCCAGGCCGGCGCCGTGGGCGACGTCGTAGAGGGCGGACATGGCGTGCTCGATCATGTGGGTATCGTAGCCGTTGCCGGAGACGCCGACAAAGGTCAGCCCGTTGAGGGCCATGGTCGAGGCCCAGGCGAACTCGGCCCGCGCCGCGTAGTCCGCCGGGTTGTCGAGGAGCACGGCGGTGGTGCGCATCACCGTGTGCAGGATATTCTCAATGAGCGCCGCGTTGTAGTCGGGAAGATACTCGGCGGTGAAATAGAGGTCGAGGCAGTGGGCGAAGATGTCGACGGCGGAATAGGCCAGGTAGGCAGGGCTGACCGAGGCCATCAGCTCGGGGTTGATCACCGACACCTTGGGGTGCAGCAGGGGGGAGCCGATGGCGTATTTCTGGCTGGTGGCCTCGTTGGTGACCACGCCGTAGGAATTCATCTCGCTGCCGGTGGCGGCGAGAGTCATGATGGCGAAGACCGGCAGGGCCTTTTCCACCGCCGCCCGGCCGATGAAGAAGTCCCAGACGTCGCCGTCGTAGGGGGCCCCGGCGGCGACCGCCTTGGCCGAGTCGAGCACCGAGCCGCCGCCGACCGCAACCACGCCCTGCAGGCCTTTTTTCCTGACCAGGGCGATGGCCTCCCTGACCAGGCCGAGGCGCGGGTTGCTGACCACGCCCCCCAGAGCCTCCCAGGCGATGCCTTGCTCGTCGAGGGACCTGGTGACGCGCTCGAAGAGACCGTCGCGCCTGATGCGCTCGGAGCCGTAGAGGAGGAGTACTCTGAGGGGGCCGAACTCGCCCACATAGCTGCCGATGAGGTTTTCCTTGCCTTTGCCGAACTCGATTCTCGTCGGGTTGTAGAACGTGAAGTCCTTCATGTCGTCATCTCCGATGTCAGAACATAGCGAAACCAGGCCCGCCTTGCCGCAATCCGGCCAAGACGGGCAGCCAATTGCCTGCTAACCGGACTATAGTGTCTGCCAAGGGCGAATTGAAGACATGAAGGGGCAGTTTTCCTGCACGAGCCTCGAAGAGGCGGTTTCTTCCCAGAAGCTGCAGGGCCTTCTCGGGCCGGGAAGCAGGCAGAGCCTCCTCGGCGATACCGTCCGGCCTGCCGGCCTGGCCTAATCGCCTGGCCGGCAGGGATGGTTCGCGAAGGGAGGCGAGGGGCCTCAGGAAGTGAACTTGTAGCGCGCCACCAGCTCGGTCAGCCCCTTGGCGAGGCCGTCGAGGGTGGTGGCGTTCTTCTCCACCATGGCGGCGCTGTCGTTCATGCGCCCGGTGGCGCCGTCGATCTCGGCGACTTCGCTGGCGATCATCTGCGAGACCTGCGAGCTCTGGCCGACATTGTGGTTGACCTCCTGGATACCACCGGCCAGTTCCGCCATATTGCGAGAGATTTCCGCGGCGGTGAGCGACTGCTCCTCCACCGCCGCGGCGATGGTGTTGACGATGTCGGCGTTCTCGCCGACCACCCCGTGGATGCCCTCGATGTCCGAGACGGTGGCGGCGGTGGTCCGCTCGATGAGGCCGATGCGCTCCTTGATGAGGTTGCTGGCGTCGGCGGTCTGCGCCGCCAGCACCTTGATCTCGCCGGCGACAACGGCGAAGCCCTTGCCGGCATCCCCGGCCCGCGCCGCCTCGATAGTCGCATTGAGGGCGAGGAGGTTGACCTGCTTGGAGATATCGGTGATGGTCTCCAGCACCTTGGTGATCTCGCGGGCCGCCTCGTCGAGGGCGGCGACCCGCGTCGAGGCCTCGGCCGACTGGCGCACCGCCCGGGCGGTGACGTCTCTCGCCTTCTCCGAGGTGCGGGCGATTTAGTTGATGGTCGAGGTCATCTCCTCCACCGCCGAAGCCACCGCGTCGACCCGCGAGGCGGCCTCGTCCATGGCCGTCGCCACCGAGCGCATATTGGCCGACATCTCCTCGACGGCGGTGGCGACGCTGGTTGATTTGCCCAGGGAGTCGCGGGCGTTGCCGGCAAGCTCGGCGGCGATGCCGGTCAGCGCCCGCGAGGCGCCATGAATCTGCGTCGCCTGCCCGGCGAGGAAGCCGATCATCGCCTGGAGCTTATCGGCGAAGGTGTTGAAGGAGGCGGCCATCTCGCCGACCTCGTCGCGGCTGCTCACCGCCAGCCGCTTGGTGAGGTCGCCCTCGCCCTCGGCGATATCGCGGAAGAAGGCGTCGCCGGCGCGGATTGGTCTGGCGATGCGGCCCGCCAGGAAGGTGAGCAGGGCGGCGATGAGGGCGATGACCACCGCCACCACGCCGCTGATGGTCATCTTCTGGCGCGCCAGTTCGCGGTCCATGGCCTGTCGCTGCCGCTCCATGGCCTGGGCGATATCGTCGACGTAGATGCCGGTGCCGACGATCCACCCCCATTCCTTGAAGAGCTGCACGTAGCTGAGCTTGGCCACCGGCTCGGCGGCACCCGGCTTGGGCCACAGGTAGTCGACGAAGCCCTGGCCCTTGTCGCGGCAGACACTGGCCATCTCGGTGAAGAGGGCCTTGCCCTTGGGGTCGCGGAAATCGCTCTGGTCCTTGCCGTCGAGGGCCGGGTTGATGGGGTGCATGATCATCTGTGCCCGGGTGTCGATGATGAAGAAATAATCCTTGCCTTCGGGGCCGAAGCGCAGGCTGCCGATCTGCCGTTTGGCCTCTTCCTGGAAATGCCGTTCCGCCGCCTCCAGGTAGACGCCGGTGCCGATCACCCAGTTCCACGGCTTGAAGAGCTTGACATAGCTGAGCTTGGCCACAGGCTCGCTCTTACCCGGGCGTGGCCACAGATAGTCGACGAAGCCCTGGCCGTCCTTGGCGCAGACCTTGACGAACTCGTTGAAGAGCAGCTTGCCTTTGGGGTCCTTGTAGGTGGAGAGGTCGCTGCCGTCGAGCTCGGGCTTGATGGGGTGCATGACCATGGTCGGCTTCATGTCGTTGATCCACACATAGTTGTCGCCGCCGTAGCGCATCCCCTTGACGACCTTCATGGCCTCGCTCTTCTTCCACTCCTCGCTTTCGCCGGGACGGGCGTAGATGGCCTCCACCGAGGAGAAGGCGAGGTCGACCACCGACTGCAGCTCATTCTCGTAGGCCTTGGCGATGATGGACACGTCGTGGGCGGCCCGGTACTGGGTGGAGAGGATCTCGAAGGTGTTGCGCACCAGGTCGGTGAGCTTTTCCCTCTTCTCGTTCTCCATGGTCTGGGCGATGAGCTGCAGGCTCTGCCGGCCCTGCTTTTCGACGCTGAACAGGCCGAGGAAAAGCAGCGCCAGGCCGAAGACGAGAAAGAAGGGCAGGGTGGCGGCGAGGATCTTCTTGCTGATGGTCAGTTTCATGGCGGACCTCCCCGAGAGGGTTGGGTCGCCGTCCGGGGGGCGGGATGAAGGCGGGGGACGGGCTACGCCCGGGTCGACATGAGGCCGGCCGGCTGGCGACGATAGGGCGGCTCGGCCAATGGCCGAACCGCTTCCCCCATGGCTCAATTAAAGCATCGCTGCCCGGAAAAAGCAAGAGCGGGGCGAAAATTCTCCCCCTTGTGGCTAGCCTTGCAGGCGGGAGAGGATGAGCGGCAGGTCTTCGGGGCGGTCGACGCCGAAGCCACGGTAGTCGGTGAGCACCACATGGATGGGGATGCCCGCTTCGAGCAGGCGCAGCTGCTCGAGCTTCTCGATTCTCTCGAGCGGGCTGGGCGCCAGCGAGGTGAAGGTGCGCAGGGCGGCGAGGCGGTAAGCGTAGATGCCGACGTGGAGGAGGTAGTGGGCGTCGTCGCTCGCCCCGTCGCGGAGGTAGGGAATCTTGGCGCGGGAGAAGTAGAGGGCCTTGCCGCTTGCCGCCCGCACCACCTTGACGCGGTCGGGGTTCTCGGCCTCGGCGCCGTCGATGACCCGCGCCAGGGTGGTGACGGCGATATCCGGGTCGGCGAAGGGGGCGACGAGATGGGAGAGCATCTCCGGGTCAAGCGCCGGTTCGTCGCCCTGGATGTTGACCACCACCGCCTCGTCCTCGATGCCCACCAGCTGCGCCGCCTCCATGATGCGGTCCGAGCCGCTGGGGTGGTCGTCGCGGGTCATCACCACCGGCACCGCCAGCTTCAGGGCAGCGGCGTGGATACGCTCGTCGTCGGTGGCCAGCCAGACCCGGCGCAGGCTGGGGCAGCGCATGGCGCGCTCGTAGACGTGGTAGAACATCGGCTTGCCGAGGATGTCGGCCAGCGGCTTGCCGGGGAAGCGGTGCGACTGGTAGCGCGCCGGGATGAGGCCGTAGCAGGGGGGCAGTGCGGTCATGGCGAGGTGCCTCGTGGGGGGTGCAGGTTGTCGAGAATAAGCTGGCAGGCCTGGCGGGTGCCGCCCTGGCGCGGGCGGAAGAAGTCGTGCACCCTGGCGGCCACCAGGTCGCGGGGGCTGTCTTCGTCGAGGGCGGCGAGCAGGCTCGCGGTGAGGGCGCCGGCGTCGGCCACCTCGGACACCAGGCCGCAGTGGACGATGTCGCGGCCGACCCAGGCGAAGTTTTTCCAGTAGGGGCCGATGATCGGCCGCAGCCCGAAGACCAGGGGCTCGAGGAAGTTCTGCCCGCCGAGGGGCAGCAGGCTGCCGCCGACGAAGGTCGCCGCCGCCAGGGCATAGGCCCCGGCCAGCTCGCCGAAGATGTCCCAGACGATCACCGACCCCGGCGGCTGAGGCCCCTCGGCCAGGGAGCGCCGCACGGCGCGCAGGCCCTGGTCGGCAAGCAGCCGGCACCAGGCCTCGGCGCGTTCGATATGCTTGGGGAAGAGGGCGACGACGATATCCGGCCGCTGGGTGAGCAGCGTTGTCACGGTCGGCAGCAGCAGCTCTTCCTCTTCGCGCCGCACCGAGCCGAGCAGGACCATGGGCGAGGCGGCGGGCAGCAGGCTACGGATGGGGGTGGCGGCGGGGGCGAGGGCGGGCGGGGTGATACGGTCGAACTTGATGTTGTTCATCACCGCGATGTCGGCCCGGCCGCACACCGACTGGAAGCGCGCGGCGTCGGCGGGGGAGATGGCGCGGATCGCCTGCGGGCCGTAGTGGCGGAAAAAGGCGGCGAAGCGGCGATAGGAACGGTGGCTCTTTTCCGACATGCGGCCGTTGACGAGCAGCACAGGCACCTGGCGTCGCCGGGCGGTGACGAGGAAGGCCGGCCACAGCTCGGTTTCGACCACCACCGCCAGCCGCGGGGCGTAGCGTGCAAAGGCCCTGGCCATCAGCGACGGCTGATCGAAGGGGAAATGGGCGACGCTGACCTCTACAGGAGCGGTGGGTCGGGTCTTGGCCGCCTTGGCGAGGCTGTCCACCCCCTGGGGGGTGGTGGCGGTGGCGAGCACGGTGATTGGCCGTCCCGGCTTTACCATCAGCGCCAGCTGCTCGATGATCATATTGACCAGCTGCGCCTCGCCGCCACTGGCGGCCTGAATCCACAGGTCGAAGGGGCCCGCCGGGCCGCTCTCCAGGGTGCGTTCCGCCCAGCCCGGGCCGAGGCGGGGGTGGCGGCGCAGAAAGGGCAGGGCGGCCGCCCAGGCGAGGTTGTAAAAAAAGAGGATCGGTGCTATCAACGGTGTATCCGGCAGTGGGAGGCCTGAGCAGGAACCGGCCGGCAGGGCACGGTTGGCCGATCCTATCGTGTTTGCCGGTTCTTTTCAATTGAATTCTCCCCCCTGCGGCCAGCCCCGCCCGGGCACAGGCCGCCACTCCCTCGAGGAGGACCACGTTCCGTGTTGCCGCAGCTTCCCATCGCCCCGCTCCTCGACGACCTTTGCCAGGCCCTCGCCAACGGGCCTGCGGTGGTGCTCTGTGCCCCGCCCGGCTCGGGCAAGACGACCATCGTCCCCCTCGCCCTGCTGGAGCAGCCGTGGCTGGCGGGCAAGCGCATCCTTCTCCTGCAGCCGCGCCGTCTCGCGGCGCGCATGGCGGCGCGGCGCATGGCCGAACTGCTCGGAGAGGAGGTCGGCGAAACCGTTGGCTACCATATCCGCCACGAGCGCTGCGCCTCGGCGCGGACGAGGGTCGAGGTGCTCACCGAGGGCATCCTCACCCGGCGGCTGCAGCATGACGGAGATCTGCCCGAAGTCGGTCTGGTCGTCTTCGACGAGTTCCACGAGCGCTCCATCCACGCCGATCTCGCCCTGGCCCTGTGCCTCGACCTCTGCCAGCTGCGCGACGACCTGCGCCTCCTTGTCATGTCGGCGACGCTGGACGCCGCCCCCATCGCCCGGCTTCTCGGCGACGCGCCGATCCTCTCCTGCGGCGGGCGCGCCTACGAGGTGGAGATCGATTACCTGCAGCGCCCCGCCCAGGGTGGCATCGCCGAGACGGTGGCCGCGGGGGTGCGCCGCGTCGTCGCCGAGCGCCAGGGGGACATCCTCGCCTTCCTCCCCGGCGGGGGCGAGATCGCCGCCACCGCCCGCCGCCTCGAGGTGGACACCTCCTGCTCCGGGACTGTGCTGCTGCCCCTCTACGGTGATCTGCCGAAATCCCTGCAGGATCTGGCCCTGCGCCCCGACCAGAGGGGGCGGCGGCGCATCATCCTCGCCACCGCCATCGCCGAGACCAGCCTGACCATCGAGGGGGTCTCCTGCGTCGTCGACGGCGGTTGGTCGCGGCTGCCGCGCTTTCAGCCCGGCAATGGCCTGAGCGCTCTGGTGACGGTACGGGTGTCGCGGGCGGCGGCGGCGCAGCGTGCCGGGCGTGCCGGGCGGCTCGGCCCGGGCTATTGCCTGCGCCTGTGGACCCGCGACGAAGACCACCGCCTGCCGCCTTTTCATCCCCCGGAGATCGTCGCCGTCGATCTCGCCGCCCTGGCCCTGGAACTCGCCCTGTGGGGGGTGAGCGACCCCGCCCAGCTGCGCTGGCTCGACCCGCCGCGGCCCTCCGCCTACGGCCAGGCGCGGGAGCTGCTGCAGCGCCTCGGCGCCCTTCACCGCGGCGGGGCGATCACCGCCCATGGCCGCCGCCTCGCCGAGCTACCCCTGCACCCACGTCTTGGCCACATGCTGCTCATGGGGGCCAGACGCGGCCATGGCAGGCTGGCCGCCGACCTCGCCGCCCTCCTCGGCGAGCGCGACCCCCTGGGAGGCAGGACAGGGCAGGGCTCGGCGGAGATTCGCCTGCGCCTGGAGATGCTCGAGCGTTGGCGCCGGCGCGGCGAGCGGGCGCTGGCCGGCGCCGGCGAGGGGGTCGTCTGCCGTCGCATCGACGAGGAGAGCCGGCGGCTGCAGCGGCTGGCCGGCTGCCAGGGGGAGGGACGCCACCTCGAAGTCTGCGGCGACCTGCTCTGCTACGCTTATCCCGACCGCATCGCGCGCCGCCGCACCAGCCCCGGGGAAGGTTATGTGCTCGCCTCGGGGCGCGGCGCCCTGCTGCCGCCCGGCGACCCCCTGGCGGCGAGCGAGTTTCTCGTCGCCGCCCACCTCGACGCCGGGCGCAGCGAGGGGCGCATCTTCCTCGCCGAGGGCGTCGCCAGGGAGGAGCTGGAGCGCGCCCACGGCGAGCTCTTCGATCGGGTCGAGGAGGTGGGCTGGGACGATGGCGCCGGGCGGGTCGTCGGGGTGCGACGCACCCTGATTGGCCGGATGATTGTCGCCGAGGAGTTGTGGGCGCCCCCCGCCGAGGCGGTCGGCGCCGCCATGGCCGAGGGCGTCCGCCGCCTCGGCCTGGCCTGCCTGCCCTGGGACCGGCGCAGTCGCGGTCTGCAGGGGCGCATCCTCTTTTGCGCCACCCAGCGGCCGGAGGAGGGCTGGCCGGCGGTGGACGACGGCAGCCTGCTCAGCGACCTCTCCTGGCTTATGCCCCACCTCGCCGGGATGACCCGCGCCGAGCATCTTTGCCGGCTCGATCTCGCCGCCATCCTCCACGGGCTGCTGCACTGGCGCCAGCGGCGCCTGCTCGACGAGCTGGCTCCGGCGGAGTTCATCGCGCCAAGCGGCTCGCGCCTGGCCATCGACTATCCCGTCGGCGGCCAGCCGGTGCTGGCGGTTCGCCTGCAGGAGCTGTTCGGCCTCGACCACACCCCGGCCGTCTGCGGTGGCCGGGTCGCCCTGCTGCTGCACCTCCTCTCCCCCGCCCGGCGTCCCATCCAGATGACCTCCGATCTCCCCGGTTTCTGGCGTGGCAGCTACGGCGAGGTCAAGAAGGAGCTCAAAGGCCGCTACCCCAAGCACCACTGGCCAGACGACCCCCTTACCGCCGAGGCGACGCGCGGGGTGAAGAAGCGCCGGACCTGAAGCCCCTTTTTTTCCAAGAGGCTGTGAAGGCGATTTCAATCTTGCCGCCGATCGGTTAGGGTGGCTTGGAGCCCTCTTGCCGCAGCCGCGGCGAGGAGCCGCGTCTTTTCGGGGTGCGCGACGACGGCGCCACCTCCCAACCCCCAAACATTTTGCCAGGAATCCCACAATGTCGGATAATGTCACATTGACCCTCACCGAAAACCAGGCCGCCCTGATCCTCGAGACCACCGAAGAGGGCGAGATCACTGTTAACATTCACGCCGGCAGCGAGGACCTCACCCTGGCCGCCGCCCTGTGCGAGGCCATTGCCGAGAGACTCGTCTCCGACGAGCAGTTTCAGCAGGAACTGATGGACAGCGTCGGCGGCGAAGAAGAGGAGTAACAATAGACCACGCCGCGGCCAGTGCCAGGGAGGGGGCGGCCGTCCCCGTCCCGGAATGGTCACTGCCGCCGGCAATGCCCAGGGAGGCAGCGATGCGGACATCACGACTGGTGACGAAGATCGACAGCGAAGACCCGACCATCCAGCTGGCGGTGCTCATCGACGCCGACAACGCCCAGGCGGCGATCATCGAGAACCTCCTCGCCGAGATCGCCCGCTTCGGCGAGGCGATCGTCAAGCGCATCTACGGCGACTTCACCTCCCCGAAGAGCGCCGCCTGGCGCCGCGTGCTACAGCGCTACGCCATCAAGCCGATGCAGCAGTATGCCTACACGGTGGGCAAGAACGCCACCGACAGCGCTCTGATCATCGATGCCATGGATCTGCTCTAC
>JANJUM010000139.1 GCA_024710585.1 Desulforhopalus sp. | reverse complement strand
GCCACCGACGTGATGATTGCCGGCAAGAACGCTGTGGTCATTGGTTACGGCGATGTCGGCAAGGGTTGTGCCCAGGCGCTGCGCGGCATGGGGGCGACGGTGTATGTCACCGAGATTGACCCGATCTGCGCCCTGCAGGCGGCCATGGAAGGGTATCGAGTAGTCACCATGGAAGAAGTGGCGGCCATTGGCAATATCTTCGTCACCTGCACCGGCAACTTGAGGGTGATTACCAGAGCCCATATGGAAACTATGCCCGACCAGGCTATTGTCTGCAATATTGGCCATTTCGACTCAGAAATAGACATTGCCTCCATTCGCTCCCTGCCGTGGGAGAACATCAAGCCCCAGGTAGATCATGTTATCTTCCCCGACGGCAAGCGGATCATCATCCTCGCCGAAGGTCGGCTGGTCAATCTCGGCTGCGCCACCGGTCACCCCAGCTTCGTGATGAGCAACTCCTTTAGTAATCAGGTGCTCGCGCAGATAGAATTGTGGCAGAATGGCAATAACTACGAGAAGAAAGTCTACTTCCTGCCCAAGCATCTCGACGAGATGGTTGCCAGGATGCATCTCAAAAAGATCGGCGCCAACCTGACCCGTCTGAGCCAGGAACAAGCCGACTATATCGGTGTCTCCGTGGAAGGCCCCTTCAAACCGCACTACTACCGCTATTGATGGCGGAATCAGCTCTCGTCTGATCCCCTCCCCCGCTCTGTGGCGCGCAAATCGCCCTAGCGGGGGAACCCGCCTTTTTCAGCGAGTCGCACATCCCCCGAAAGCACCGCGTGCACGGTGCCCTCCCGGTCACGCACCTGCAACTGTCCCTGGTCGTCAGGTCCCAGGGAAACGCCGGTGACGATCTTACCATCACAAGCCAACCACGCAGTTTCCCTGCCGAGGAGGAAATCTCTCTCCCGCCAGTCAGTAAGAATCGAGCCCAATCCCTGAGCGACCAAGCGATCTACCTGCTCGAGGATCGCTCTACGCACCTGTTCGAAAATCACACGACGATCATAAACCTTGCCACTTTGGAGAAAGAGAGAGGTGGCTTTGTTGAGCAATTCCCCAGAGAAATCTTCAACTTCAGCATTCACGTTAAGCCCGACGCCGATCACTGCAAAACGTTTTCGCTCATCCCCGCTGCCAAGCGAAGCCTCGGTAAGAATACCACCGCACTTTTTGCCGCAAACATAGACATCGTTGGGCCACTTCAGCTGGCATGAGAGGCCGGTCAACGCTTCCAGGGCAAGGGCTACCGCCAGGCCGCTAGCAAGAGTCAGCTGCGGATAGGTTTCGGGGCTGAGCCTGGGGCGGACGAGTATCGAGCAGTAAAGCCCTTTGGTACCAGTACTCTGCCAGATTTTACCCAGCCGGCCCCGACCACCGCTCTGTTCGAGAGCGACCACTGCAGTGCCATGGACTGCACCTTCCTCTGCCAATTTCCAGAGAGTAATATTGCTCGAGGTGAGGTGATCGAATGTATAGGTAGGATATATGCTCATAAAAGAAAGGCGTGAGGATCGATATCCCCACGCCTTGCAATTACTTGGTGAAACTAACTGAAAAAGATGTCGGTCTCAGGCGCCTTCTTCATTTTGAATACGTGAAGGGATGCCATACATCGTCGTCGATCCCGAGGACCAGAAGGCCAGGCGACCTTCCCTTACCATTTCATTGGCAACGTTCTTTATGTCGCGAGGTTTGGCGTCCGGATCGCAGGCATAAAAGTCTTTGATGTACAGTTGTGGCTTCGGAGACTGAAGAGCTTTCTCTTCGATGGCTTTTTTCAGTTCATCTTTGCTGAGTGCCATGGTCGGACTCCTTTCGTTGTGTGTAAGAGCATCAAGGGGACAGAGCGGGTTACCCCGCTCCGTCCATGCGATCCCTGCGCTATACTACTTGATGTGACTGGTGAACTTGAACTGCGTAGTCGTTCTCCACGTATCATAAGCAAGGCGATAGTCGTCGATGCTCTTTTCGGTGAAGGGAATGTCGCACTTCTCGAAGAATTTCTCCCAGCCAATCCTGGCCGCCCAGTCACCAAGACGTTCGTATTTGTTTGCGTCGGCAGCATAAGCAACGAGGATTTTCTTGACGGCAGCGACGGTTTCCGGCCACCGCGGAGTGGTATTCGGCAGGAAGGGAATAACCAGCTTCGAGAATTTCGGAGTGCTGATACGGTTGGACACCTTGCCGCCCACGAGGATGGCAATACCGTCGCCTTCCGGATCGGCAAGAGGCATGGCCGGGCACATGGTGTAGCAGTTACCGCAGAACATGCAGCGCTCAACCGTTACCTTGACAGTCTTGATCTCTTTACCGTCGACTTCGGCTTTGGCTGGCTTGACAGCGCCAAGCGGGCAGGAGGCGATGGCCAGAGGCAATTCGCAGACACCGGTGATACGTTTGTGGTCGATCATCGGCGGTTTGCGATGGATGCCGAGAATGGCGATATCGGAGGCATGCACAGCACCGCACATGTTGAGGCAGCAGGCAAGCGCGATACGAACCTGGGCCGGCAGGGTCATCGAGGTGAAATAATCGAACAACTCGTCCATGACCGCCTTGACGACACCAGAGGCGTCGGTGGCCGGAGTATGGCAATGGACCCAACCCTGGGTGTGAACGATATTGGTCACACCGGCGCCGGTACCGCCGACGGGATACTTGTTGCCGTAGCTGGCAAGGGTATCGAGAAGCGGCTGCACCTTGTCACGGGAGTCGACCATGAACTCGATGTTGTTACGGGTGGTGAAGCGCAGGAAACCGTCGCAATGCTTGTCAGCGATATCGCACACTTCACGGATGTACTCTACGGTCACCAGACGGGCGGTGCCGACGCGAACCGAATACACCTCGTCACCAGTCTCGGATTTATGCATCAATACGCCGGGCTGAATGATCTCGTGCCACAGCCACTTGCCCTTGTTAGCCTTGATGACCGGCGGAAAGAACTGTTCATAATGGGGGGGACCAAGATCCGAGATGCGACCGTCCATTGGTTTGTCTGGATTGTAACCCATGGTATTTCTCCTTCTATGTTTTAATATGAATTGTTAGCTCAAATTAAAAACCGCATCAGGCCTTGTGCTTGGCACGGAATTCGTCGATGTCGCGCGCAAAACCGCCTTCAACCTCTTCTTCCTTCCAGAAGATGTACGGGTTGCTGCGCGGCTCTTTGACATGCTGCGGAATGGGCTCGACACCCATGACCGACAGGAAGGTCGGCAGGCCTACACGCTGCATGGTCTCACCTACGCGCTCGCGGTTCTTGCCAATTTCCATCCACCAGTCCCAGACCTTTTCAATAAATTCGGTCAGTTCCTCGAAATCGTTGTCTTTGGTGACCTTGATGAAGGGGAGAATCAAGGTGGAGAACTGGGCGCCGTCGAGAATCGGGGCCTTGGCTCCAACGCACACCGACGCGCCGGTATCGACGCCGGGACGGAGAGCGCGCGGCATGACATTGATGCAATGCATGCAACGGGTACATTCTTTGTCGTCGATCTTCAGTTCGCCGCCTTCCATCCACATGCACTGCGTCGGACAGAGTTCGATGACTTCCTTCTGGATGTCAAACTTGCCCCAGTCGCGACCGGAATGGGCGCCACCGTTCGGGGCATAATTGCCAGCGACATACTCTTTGACGGCAGCCTGGTCGATGCGGATATTGTCCCTCCAGGTGCCGATAACGGATATGTCGGAACGGGCGATGGCGGCGACGCAGTCGTTGGGGCAACCGGAGAACTTGAACTTGAACTTGTAGGGGAAGGCGGGGCGATGGATCTCGTCCTGATACTTGAGGGTCAGCTCGTGGCAGGCTTCCTCGGTATCGTAGCAGGCCCACTCGCAGCGGGACATGCCGATGCAGTTGGCAGGGGTACGCAGGTTGGAGCCGGAGCCGCCGAGGTCCTGGCCCATGTCGTGGGTAAGATCCCAGAAGAAGGGCTCGAGGTTCTCGGTACGGGTGCCGAGCAGGATGATGTCACCGGTGGAACCATGGAAGTTGGTGACGCCGGAACCGTATTTTTCCCACAGCGCCATCAGCTGACGGAGGTTGGCGGTGCTGTAATATTTGGAAGCCGGCTGAGCGACACGGATGGTGTGGAAGTGCTCGACGCCCGGGAACAGCTCGGGAACGTCGGCATAGCGACCGACGATACCGCCGCCGTATCCGAAAACACCAACGATACCACCATGCTTCCAGTGGGTGATCCTGTCTTTGTAGGACAGTTCCAGGATACCAAGAATATCCCAACACTCAGGCTTGGTCTCCGCCTGGCGCTTAATGTCGGTCACGAAGCTTGGCCACGGGCCAGTCTCCAGTTGGTCCAACAAGGGCGTCTCACGTTTTGCCATGATTTCCTCCTTTAAATTGCTGTTTGTACTACAACCTTAACCAAACTTTCACAGAAAACTGGATAAAGCCTCCTGGCTTATCTTTCGCATCGTAATCATCGCCCCATTTTCCTGTCACGAAAGCACCGCGACACAGGATAGCGAAACAAGATTAAGAAGTTATGAATCAGGGTGAGAACATATCTGTGCGAGATGTTTTTGTCAACAAAAATCAATGGCGCGAAGCGGCCGCAAATGAGCCTCTATTCAGCGTGCGCGGAGACGAAGCAAATCACCCAAGGATTTGTTTTACAAAGATTTTTCCCACACCATCGCCTTCCTCGACAGCGAGCCCGATACGCGCGAGAAGCCCCCCCGCAAGGACCTTGCCCAGCTGGACTCCTTCCTGGTCGAAGGAGTTCACGTTCCAGCAGAATCCCTGGAAGACGATCTTCGCCTCGTAGATTGCCAGCAAAGCGCCGAGTGCACGGGCGGTTGCCCTCTCGGCGAGGAGGATGCAGGAAGGTCGATTGCCGGGAAAGGCGCGATTGGGATTGTCGGCTGGACGGCCTGCCGCCAAGGCTATGCTCTGGGCAAAGAGATTGGCGAGCAGCTTCTGCTGCGAGGTGGTGCCTTGAACCTCGCCGTCGCGCAGGTATTGCGACCGGCGAAAGCCGATGAATTCGGCGGGAACGACCTCGGTGCCCTGGTGGAGGAGCTGATAGAAGGCGTGCTGTCCGTTGGTCCCAGGCTCCCCCCAGACGATGGGCCCGGTCTTCAGCGTCACTTTCCGCCCATATCTGTCCACCGACTTGCCATTGCTCTCCATGTCGCACTGCTGCAGATGGGCGGGAAAGCGGTGCAGGGCCTGGCTGTAGGGCAGAATGGCCACGGTGGCATGGCCAAGGAAATTATGGTTCCAGATGCCGAGCAGAGCCAGCAGCAAAGGCAGATTGCGGCGCAGGTCGGCTTCTTCCGCCAGGGCATCGACCTCAGCCGCGCCCCGCAGAAAGTCGACCACCTGCTCGTAGCCGAGGAAGAATCCAAGCACCACCGCTCCGACCATGGAGGTGACGCTGTAACGGCCGCCGATATAGTCGAACATATAGAACGAGCGCAGATAGCGCCCGGGATCGTCCATTGGGCTGCCTTTGCCGGTGACCGCCAGGCAATGCCTGGCCGGATCGAGACCGGCCACCTCCAGGGCGCGGCGCACCAGGGTCTCGTTGGTGAGGGTTTCGAGGGTGGTGCCACTCTTGGAAACGACTGTTACCAGGGTAGTGGCGAGGTTGACCTCTGCGAGCACCCTGGCAGTGTCATCCGGATCGACATTGGCGATGAAGTGCACCTTGCGTCCCGAGAGGGCCAGTCCGCGCATTGCCTCGAGCATCGCCCGCGGCCCGAGATCTGATCCACCGATGCCGATATGGATCATGGTGTCGAAGGGCTGACCAAGGGACCCTGCCAGTTTTCCTTTCTGCAACTCGTCGAGAAAGTGGCGCAGCTTATCCATTTCCCGCCGCGCTTCCTCACTGGCCGCCGCCATCGCCGCTGACGCGGAAAAGAGGTCACGACAGGCGGTATGCAGCACCTGGCGGTTCTCCGACTCGAACCCCTCTATACGATTGAGCACCGCACCTCGGCGCATGGCAGCGAACTGCGCCACCAGCCGCTGTTCGTCGGCCATGGCCTGCAACGCGTCGATCACCGCCTCGTCGACCCGTTCGGTGGCATAGAACAGCCGCCAGTCACCCATGGTGCAGGAAAAGCGCCGCCAGCGCTCCTCATCATCGAGAACCCCAGTCCCGGTGAGGTCGAAAGGGCTCTGGGCCAGCTTCAGCAGGGAATTATAGGCGGCCGTGTGCTGCAGACCCTTGAATGTCGATGTCATGCTCGCCACCTCCCCTTGATCAATTCTTGCCCCTGCCTTCTCCGGCGAGCCTTTTCAAGGTCGCGATGGCCCCCTGGTAGTCGCCGCTGTTGAAGACCGCCGACCCGGCGACGAGGACATTGGCGCCGGCGGCGGCGATGGCGGCGACAGTGCCCTCGGCGACGCCCCCGTCGACCTCGATGTCGACATCCCTGCCGCTGGCGGCGATGCGCTCCCGCAGGGCCTCGATCTTGCGCAGGGATGACGGCAGAAAGCTCTGCCCGCCAAAACCCGGGTTGACCGACATCAGCATGACCAGATCGACATCGTCGAGAATGTAGTCAAGACTCGACAGGGAGGTGGCCGGGTTGAGCACCACCCCGGGTCGCTTGCCGAGTTCCCTGATCCGCGATACGGTGCGCTGCACATGGGGGCAGGCCTCGACATGGACGGTAATCCAGTCGGCCCCGGCGGCGGCGAAGTCGTCGAGATAGCGATCGGCATCGGCGATCATCAAATGGACGTCCAGCGGCCGGGCGGTGATGCGCCGCACCGCCCTGACCACCAGTGGCCCGATGGTGATATTGGGGACGAAGTGACCATCCATGACATCGATATGAATGATATCGGCCCCGGCCTTTTCGACACGTTCGATCTCTTCTCCGAGACGACAGAAATCCGCCGAGAGAATCGACGGCGCCACAAGAATCTCGCTCATTGCCAGTTCACCACCATAGTATGTTTCACGCGGTCCCGCGGCGCTGCCGACGGTTTCAACGACGGCAGACAGCGTGGCCGCGCAGGAATCGCCGCCATTGTATCTCAACGCAGGCCGAAGGACCACGCCCGGTTTGCCGAGCGCGCCGGCTCCGTGCCGCCCCCCACGCCCTCACCTCTTGCCGCTGTGCCGCTGTCCATCAGCGAGGCTGCCAGCCACGCGGCACACCCGATCGCCAGGCAAGAGTTCCACCAGGCCCTCGAGTTCGAGGACGAGAAGCAGCTCATTGCACCGCGCCGGCGCCAGGCCGCTCACGGAGAGCAGGGTTTCGCGCTCCTGGGCGCTGGTATCGAGCAGGCCCAGCAGTCGTGTCGCCTCGGGGTCGAGCGCAGGTTCCGCCGGGGCAGACCGGCAGTCGGTGCAGGCCACCTTCAAGGTTCCGAAACCCCGCAGTTCGGCAATGATATCGTCAACATCGCGGGCAAGGCTCGCGCCCTGCTTGAGCAGCCAGTGCGTGCCCTCGCTCTTGTGGGAGTCGATGGGCCCGGGCACGGCGAACACCTCCCGTCCGAGATCAAGGGCGATCTGCGCGGTGATCAGCGACCCGGAGCGCCGCGCCGCCTCGACCACCACCACGCCCTGGCACATCGCGGCGATAAGGCGATTGCGGGCCGGGAAGCGAAACCCTTCCGGCTTCGTTCCCAGGGGGTACTCGCTGAGCAGCAGGCCGCGAATGCGGAGCGTTTCGAAGAGCGCACGATTGAGCTGAGGATAGACGATATCGAGGCCGCAGCCAAGTACCGCGACAGTATCGCCACCCGCACGGAGAGCTCCGGCATGGGCCTGGGCGTCGATCCCCAGCGCCAGACCGGAAACCACCGTAAGGCTTCCCCGGGCAAGCTGCTCGCCCATGACGAAGGCTACTTTACGGCCGTAGCCGGTAGCAGCGCGGGAGCCAACCACCGCCACCGCCGGCGTACCAAGCAGCTCGCGGCGGCCGAGGCCGTAAAGTACCGGTGGAGGGTCGGGGAGATGGCGCAGCAGCGCCGGGTAATCGTCGTCGTCAGAGGAGATGGCGAAGCCGCCCACCCTCCCCAGTCGCAGAAGCTCTTCATGGGCCTGAAGACGATAGTCGCAGCCTGAGAGCAGCCCAGCGAAGTGGCGCCGCCCCAGCCCGGCCACCCGCCGCAACTCGCCCTCCCGGGCGGCAAGGATTCTCTCCGGGGTGCCGAAATGGTCGAGCAGACGCCAGTAACTGGTCACCCCCAGCCCAGGCACCAAGCTGAGCGCTATGCAATCGATGAGGCTCGCCACTGGTAACTCTTGTCTCCGCCCCTGCTTCCCGTAAATCCCCCAGCCCGCCCCCCTTGGACGGCTGCGGGAGACATCCGGCCTCCTAGCGATCGGTCATGAACACCTTGAGTTCTTCGACGCGGGAGGGATGCTTGAGTTTCATGATCGCCTGGGCTTCGATCTGGCGGATACGCTCGCGGGTCACGGCGAAACACTTGCCCACCTCCTCGAGGGTGTGGTCGCAGTCGACATCGATACCATAGCGCAGGCGCAGAACCTTGGCCTCGCGGGGGGAGAGCGACGACATCACCTGATTGAGGCATTTGCGCAGACTGGCCACCATGGAAAGCTGATCCGGCCCGAGCTTGTCCTTGTCTTCGATGAAATCGCCAAGAAAGGTCTCACCGTCGTCGCCCACCGGAGTATCCAGGGAGATGGCATCTTTGGCGATTTTCAGCGCCGACTTGACCTTGGCCACCTCCGTGCCGAGATGTCTGGCCATTTCTTCGGGGGTGGGCTCGCGGTGTTCCTCGAGGAGGAAGTCCCTGGAGACGCGCAGCAGGCGGTTGATGGTCTCGATCATATGCACGGGCAGGCGGATGGTCCGTCCCTGATCGGCGATCCCGCGTGTGATCGCCTGCCTGATCCACCACGTGGCATAGGTGCTGAACTTGTAGCCGCGGTGATAATCGAATTTTTCCACCGCCTTCATCAGCCCGATATTGCCTTCCTGGATGAGGTCGGAAAATTGCAGCCCCCGGTTGACGAATTTCTTGGACACCGAGATGACCAGGCGGAGATTGGCCCGCACCAGGCTTTCCTTGGCCTTCTTGTAGATTTCCCAGCCCTGATCGATCTGCTGCAGCGCTTCCTGCAGCTGTTCCTGGTCGATGCCCGATTCGGCCAGCATGCGTCGGTCAACCTGCAGGAGCAACGCCTCCTGAGACCCGGCAGGAAGCGTCCCGCCCTCGCGGACCTCTCCCTGCATGACCTCGACGAGAACCTTGCGAAAGCGTTTCGACAACTCGTGCAAGCCATCGGCCATGGCTTTGATACACTCGACACAGATCGACTTCTCGGCGAAGAGCAGGGCGATTTCCTCGCCACTGCGACGGATATCGGCATAGAGGGCGACCGCCCGGGGATCCTCGCGCGGCAATTGCAGGTAGAGGTGCAATTGCTCTTCACGGGTGGCGCTGAGGGCAATGGCCCGCTCGACACGGGCGAGGAAGTCACGGCTCTCGCGACGTAGCGTGCCTGGTTTGTTGTCTATGATGCCGCCGAGGATCTGGCAGATCCGTTCGCTGTTGCCCTCGAGGCCGCGCACCAGCTCTCGCAGGGCGGGAATGGCCAGCGGGGCCTTAAGCACGCTGTTCTGCACCTGCTGCTTGCCGGCCTCCATGCTCCTTGCCAGCGCCAGCTCCTCCTCGTGGGAAAGCAGCGTCAGGGAACCCATCTCGCGCAGATAGATGTTCATCGGGTCGATGGAGCCACCGGATTTCGACCCCTGCTCCTGATCTTCGCTGAGACGGGGCATCTTGCGCCGGTCGCGCTTGCGCCGGTCGCTGATGGCGCTGCTGCGCCGGTCTTGAAGCGGGGGGCGGCGGCGGTCCTCGGAGTAGTCGGGCGCCTCGAGAGGAACGGCGTCATCCTCGACCAAGTCTTCGCAGAACTCTTCGGAAAAGCCGAAAGTCGAAGACTCGTCCCGCAGGTCGTACTCGCGCACTACCTCCTCGGCCGATCTCACTCCCTCATCTTCTTGTCCCACCAAAACCATGCACCTCTCCTCTCTCTTGCTGCGGCCATTGCCTGAGAAACGTCAACCCTTTCCCCCTCGCCCCACGGATCCTGCAACTCTCTCCACTCAAACGAAAGAAATGGAAATGTCAAGATTTTTCCTCGAAGACGGAAAAGTTCCCCGCCCATTGCAGCGGCTTTGTCATGAAAGGCGCCCCTAACCGCGCAGCCTGCGATCGAGGTCGTTCTTTTCGGCGAGCAGCAGCATCAGACGCTCGAGGTCACCGCCCCGCTCCGCCTCCTCCACCTGGCGCTGCAATTGCAGCACCTCCCTCTGCAGTCGGCACTGCCGCAGATAGCCGAGAAAATCGGCAAGCTCCCCGCTGCCATCATCGTCCTCGAGGGTGGCAACAGGAAGCGGCGCGCAGAGCAACGCGGCGACAAGACGGCGTTCCGGCCCCTCGGGGAGAACCGCGAGCAGATCCTCAGCCTCCACCTGCACCCTGTCAGCCACAAGGCTCTGCAGGGCGAGATAGATCACTTCTCCGAGGCTGCCGGCAAGGCAGTCGCGGGCCCCACCCTCGGCCAGGGCCTGAAAATACCGTGGGTTATGGATCATGAAGGTGATCAGCTGCCGCTGCGCCAGGGTTGGCGGCGCCGCCTCGACAGGAGCCACCGCCGCCTCTCGCGGCGGCACCGGGCCAGCCGTATCCGGCCGCGCCAGGCCGGCGCCGAGATGCTCAGGCGGCAGTCCAAGGGCAGAGGCGAAGTGGGTGACGAACAGCGACCGCTCGAGAGGAGAGGAGGCCGCGGCCATCAACGGCTGCAGATCGGCGATGATCTTGCGTTTGCCGTCAAGGCTGGTGCCGTGCTCGCCGAGGAGATGCTCGAGGGTGAACTCCGGCAGGGCTCTCGCCTCATGCAAAACCTTTTCGACGGCGGCCAGGCCGTGCTCGCGCACGAAGCTGTCCGGGTCATGGCCGGAGGGCAGAAAGGCCACCCTGGCGGAAAACTGTTCGGCGAGAAACAACGGCACGGCCCGCACCGCCGCCTTACGGCCGGCGGCATCGCCATCGAAGAGGAGGATGGCGGTTTCGGCAAAGCGCTTGAGCAGGCGCAGCTGTTCCCTTGTCAAGGCGGTGCCGAGCGGCGCCGCCACATGGCGGCAGCCGGCCGCGACCAGCGAGACGAGGTCGAAGTTGCCTTCGACCAGCACCACCTCGCGGCGCTTCCTGATTTCCTCTTTCTGCTGGTAGAGGCCGAGGAGCAGACGGCTCTTGTTGAACACCGGACTCTCTGGCGAGTTGAGGTACTTCGGCTGGCCCTCGCCGACGATGCGCCCGCCGAAACCGCAGACCCGCCCGCCGACGTTGTAAATGGGGAAGAGGATGCGGTCACGGAAGCGGTCATAGGTACCCCCCCCATCCCTCTCGCCGAGCAGGCCCGCCGCCACCGCCGCCTGCTGCAACTCGCCATCGAGACGGCTGCCGAGAAAATTCCAGCCTCCCGCCTCGGGTCCGGGGGCATAGCCGATGCCGAAGGCGGCGATGAGCTCCTCGCCCACCCCGCGCCGACCGAGGTAATCCCGCGCCGCTTTGGCCTGCGGTGCCTCGCGCAGGTAACGGGCGAACAGCTCGGCGCAGTGCTCGTTGACGCGATAGAGCCGTTCGCTGCGCCGCTCCGCCTCCTCCCGCTCCCTGCTGTCACGCTTCTCGGGCAGGGCGATATTGCAGCGCCGCGCCAGCTCTTTGAGGGCGGAGGGGAAATCGAGGTTGTGGTACTTCATCATGAAACTGAACACATCCCCCGAAGCGCCGCAGCCGAAGCAGTGGTAGAACTGCTGCCCGGCGTGCACCGAAAAGGACGGCGTCTTCTCGCCGTGGAAGGGGCAGCGGCCAAGATAGCGCACGCCGCTCTTCTTCAGCTCGACGGACTCGCCGATGATGGCGACGATATCGCTGTGCTCCTTGATAGTGGCGACGATGTCGTCCTGACTGTCCCTGATGCCCATGGCCCCATCCGATAATAGTTATGTACAAGCGAGTCGGTTTGATACTATACTGCATTCTTGCGTCACCGCCAGTCTCGAGGCGGCGCTTTGCGTTCACCTCCACCCCATCCGCAGGCATGGACGATTTTGCCAACGCCATCGCATTCGAGGTCAAGCAGGAGATCGCCGAGCGGTATTTCGGCCTGCGCACCCGCATCGAGGAATGGTCGCACCGCTATCTCGGACAGCTGCGCCAGGCCGACGAGGAACTCGCCGCGGCCATCGGCCTCGACCTGTGGCGCTTCCGCGTGCTCCTCGAAGCCCCCTATCTCTTTCACGGCTTTCTGCGGCTCATCGACCTTCCCGGCGAAGATGCCATCCACCTCTGCGGGCTGCATAGCCCGGAGCCCGATCCAGGCGGGCTCTTCTCCCATCTGCGCGGCGGCGGCCTCACCCGCCGGCAGCGCTTCCGCAGTTTGGCCAGCGCCGTTTACTGCTCCCTGGCGAGAAACGTCGCCGCCTACCACGAGGCAGCGCGCCAGCTGCAGTTGGAACACGACGACATCTGCCTCGAAATCGACAGGTTTCGCCGGCAGAACGATCTCACCGACATCCTCTCCTTCCTCCGTTCCCTGGACAGCGGTAACACCGAGCGCAGCCGGCTGCTCCATTCCGACGCCAGCGGCGGGGGAGGAGCCTCGACCCTCGACAGCGACCTGCAGCTCAAGGCGCCGCCTCCCGTCTCCTCCGTCCTCCTGCAGCTGCGCCTCCTGCCACCCTTAGCGGAGATCAAGGAGCCGTTCACCGCGCTCCTCAACGAAGCCTACAACGAGAAGACCAGAAACGACCCCCGCTGAGCGAAGGCGGAAAACGCCCCAGCCCGAATCCACATCGCCCGGAAGGCGGCGGGAACATTTTCGATTTGCTTTTGACTGCCGGGAAAAGTTATACTTGTCTGACGGCTGCGGCGCACAGGCGCCCGGCGGACCGTCAACCAGCCGGCCAACGGCGCCACCTATCCCTCCTCATGAGCGAGAGTACCCACCTCACCCCTGCCGATGTCGACGGCGGCCGTCGCCTGCAGGAGGCGGTGCGCTCGCTGTGCCCCTCGGCGCTGTGCATCCTCGCCGGGCGCCCGCCGCAGGACCATGAGCTGCGCCGCGCCACCGTCGTCGTCGCCGGCGCGCACGGCGATTGTCTGGAACGGATCTTCAACCACGAAGGCCTGCCCCACTCGACCCCCGTTCTCATCCTCGGCCAGGGCGGCGATCTGCCTGCGGCGCTCCTCGACCGCAAAGACGGCCGCCTCATCGACTACCTCGCCCTGCCGGCGCCGCTGGCCATCCTCGGCCACCGCCTCGCCTTTCTTTCCCGGGTGCAGCGCATCAGCAGCGAGCACCAGGCCAGCTCCGCGACCCTCGACCGCCAGCTCAACGCCCTCACCACCCGCGACGGTCTCACCGGACTGTTCAACCGCCGCCACCTCACCACCAACCTCAAGCGCCACATGGACGAGGCCCGCGACAGCGGCCACGACCTCTGCCTGCTGCTCTTTAACATCGATTTCTTCAACGCCGTCAACAAGGCGGCAGGGCAGCAATACGGCGACTTCATCCTCAACGAGATGGCGGCGAGACTGAAGAAGGCGACACGTCCCGAGGATGGCTGCTACCGTTTCTCCGGCGAGGACTTCGTCGTCCTCATGCCGGAGACCGGCCTCGACGAGGCCCGCAGGATCGGCGAGAACATCCGCCGCCTCTGTTTTGGTAAGCCCTACAGCAGCGGCGGCATCAGCCACAGCATCACCGTCTCCATGGGCCTCGCCTCCCTCAGGGAACACCTGCCGACGAGCCATGACGAGTTCATCAACATGGCCGAGACGGCTCTGTTTCTCGCCAAGGCCCGCGGCCGCAACCGCCTGCAGACCTACATGCCGCGCAGTGGCGTCGAACGCTACGACCCGCGCCAGTCCATGGCCTTCCTCAAGGACTCCCTCAACAGAATCCTCGAGAAGACCAAGACCTCGGCCATCGCCTCGGTGCAGCTTCTCGCCCGCCATCTCACCGGCCCGGAGCACGAAGAGCACGCCGAGACCGTGTCGCGCTACATCACCCTGCTCGGCGAGCGGTTGCGCATGCCACGCAACCACCTCGAAACCTTTCACAACGCCATCGCCCTGTGCAGCAGCTTCCGCTCCCTGCTGCACAACGACCTCATCTCGCGGCCGCAGCACCTCTCCATGGATGAGCGCAAGATTCTCGAAGACCTGCCCTTCAAGCTCGTCGAGCTCACCGACATGTTCGACTATTTCGCCAAGGAACGGGAGGTGCTGCTCTGCCATGGCGAACGCTTCGACGGCAGCGGCTATCCCCAGGGCTTGAAGGGCGACGACATCCCCCTCGGGGCAAGGATCTTCACCCTTATCGACGCCCTGGCGGCGATGACCGCCGACCGGCCCTATCGCCCGCGCCTTGACCCGGCGCAGATCGTCGACGAGCTGCTTCGCCAGGCGGGCAGGCAGTTCGACCCCGGCCTGGTTCTCAAAGTCTTCGAGCTCATCGAGGAAAACCGCCTGCTCGATCTCGATGGGCAGGTCCTGGAACAGGCCCGCGCAACGCTCCTCTCCGCTTTCCCCCACTTGCGCCCATGACCGACCATACCCCGAACGCCATCCAGGCGAGGATCGAATCCTTCCCGGCCCTCCCCGATATCGTCACCAAGGTCATGGCGGTCACCGCCAACCCGGAGAGCAGCGCCGGCGACCTGATGCGCGTCATCCTTCCCGACCAGTCGATGTGCGCCGCCATCCTCAAGGTCGCGAACTCGGCCTTTTTCGGCATGCCGCGCGAGGTGGCCACCATCGAGCGGGCGGTGGTCGTCCTCGGTTTCGAGGAGATCAAAAACATCGTCATCGGCAAGGCCATCTTCACCTCGTTCCCGAGGATGTCTCGGGAGACGCGGCAGAATATCGGCCTCTTCTGGGAACATACCTTCACCTGCGGGCTGGCCGCCAAGGTCATCGCCGAACAGCTGCGCCTCTCGGCCAGCGAGCTGTTCCTCGCCGGCCTCATCCACGATGTCGGCAAGCTCGCCATGTTTCTCGCCTATCCCGACACCTACCCGCTGCTCAGAGCGGCTTCCGGCATGACCCTCGAAGACCCGCTGGCCGAGGAGCGACGCCGCTTCGCCATCAGCCACGACCAGGCCGGCCTGCTCCTCGCCCGCAGGTGGCTGCTGCCGCCGCAGCTGGCCATGGCCATCGGCTACCACCACCAGCCGGGCGCGGCCCCCGAGCAGAACCGTTATCCGCTGATCGTGCAGATCGCCGACACCCTCGCCCTCATCGACTCCACCCCGGGAGCCTTCCGCCCCGAGGATATCATCAGAATTTTCAACGACTTCCTCCCTGAAACGCGGCGTCTCTGGGAGGAGTTCGGCCTGTCCTGGAACGACGACGACCTCGGCCTGTGGTTCGAGCGCCTGCAACAAAGCCGCAGGAAGGATCAGTCGGTCCTCGGCGTCTTCACCGCCGCATGAAGATCACCTCTATCAAGCGCACCATCCGCAATACCAAACGGCTGGCGGAGATCATCAAGGTTCTGTCGAAGTTCGGCTTCCGGCAGCTGGTGCAGGACACCGGCCTCTCCCGCCTCCAGGGCGGCGCCAGGGAGGAGCTCGACCAGACCTACGGCCATGCCGGTGAGAATCTGCCGCGGCCGGTGCGGGTGCGCCTGGTGCTCGAGGAGCTGGGGCCGACCTTCATCAAGCTCGGCCAGATCCTCGCCACCAGGCCCGACCTCATCCCGGCGGAGTGGACCAAGGAATTCAAGAAGCTGCAGGACAACTGCCAGCAGGTGGGGTTTGCCGAAATCTTCCAGGTGCTCGAGCAGGAGTTTCCCGGCCGTCTCGGCACCATTTTCGCCGCCATTGACGAGACGCCGCTGGCGGCGGCATCCATCGCCCAGGTGCACCGCGCCACCCTGGCGGACGGGACCCCGGTGGTCATCAAGGTCATCAGGCCCGGCGCCAGGGAGCTCATCGAAGAAGACATGGCCCTGGTGGAAACCCTGGCCCAGCTCTTCGAGCAGTATTTTTCCGACCTCGGCTACAGCCCGACCCTGGTGGCCAAGGAATTCTCGCGGGAACTGCTCAAGGAACTCAACCTTATCGGCGAGGGGCAGTCGGCAGAACGACTGCGCCGCTACTTCGAGGGCGACGGCAAGGTCACCTTCCCCCGCGTCTACTGGACGGCGACGACGCGCAACGTGCTCACCATGCAGGAGATCACCGGACGGCTGCTCTCGACATTGAAGCCGGAGGAACTGAGCCGCGAGGAACGGCGCGCCATCGTCGCCAACGGCACTGACGCCGTCTTCAAGCAGTGTCTGCGCTTCGGCTTCTTCCATGCCGACCCCCATCCCGGCAACATCTTCCTCCTGCCCGGTGGTCGCCTGTGCTTTATCGACTGCGGCGCCGTCGGCCAGCTCGACCGCAAGACCACGGAGCAGCTGATCAACCTCGTCTCCGGGGTGGTCAAGGGCGACATCGACCGCATCTGCCGGGTAGTCATCGAGCTCACCGATGTCGACCCAAAGGTCACCGACAGCCGCGACTTTCGACTCGAAGTACGCAACATCACAGAGCATTTCCGCTACACCGACCTGCAGCACCTCGACATCACCAGCCTCCTGTCGAGCTTCTTCTCGGTTCTGCAGCGCTATCGTATCCAGTGCCCCGGCGATCTGCTCCTGCTCACCAAAGCGCTGACCACCATCGAAGGTGTCGCCGCCTACTTCGACCCCACTTTCGACGTCCTCGCCCATGTCGAGCCGCAGATCCAGGAGATCGTCGTCAACCGCTACAGCCTCGCGGCCATCCGGCGCCGGGTCACCAAGACCTTGATCGACTCCCTGGAAATCCTCGAAACCCTGCCCGAGGACCTGCAGCGCTTCCTCGACCACGTCCGCCACAGCCGCTTCACCCTCAACCTCGAGCTGATGCGCATCGAGCATCTCTCGGAGCAGCTCGACACCTCGAGCCGTCTCATGGGCATCGCCATGATCATTGCCGCCCTGATCGTCGGCTCGTCCATCCTCATCCTCGCCGACCGCATGTCGCAGCAGTCGAGCTTCATCGGCACCCTTGGGTTGCTAGGCCTGATCCTTGCCGGCATCAACACCGCGGCCTTCATCATTTCCTTCCTTTTGCCGCGAAAACCGAAATAGCCGCGAAACGAAAACGACGGAGCGGGGTTCAGTTCCCGCCGAGGAAAGTGGCCGCCCTTGCGCACACCTGGGCGAAGACTTCGGCGTCAAGGCTGGCCTCGCCGACCATGACCCCGGCGATCCCGGGGATCTCCAGGTAGGCGGTGGCATTGTCGGGCGTCACCCGGCCACCGTAGAGTATCTGCCACAGGGGAAAGAGCCGGCGGATGCGGGACACTCCCTCGCCCACCCGCGCCGGCGGCTGGGCGACCTTGACCGCCATCCCTTCAACCGGGGTGTAGGCCACCAGCGGCGGCATGGCGAGATTGTCGTCGAGGGCGCCGAGCTGTGCCAGGGCGTTGCCGTCATCGACGCAGAGCACCGGGGTGATGCCGGCGTCCACCGCCTCGCCCGTCTTGCGCACCACCTCCATATCGCTCTCGCGGAAATGGCGACGCCGCTCGCTGTGGCCGAGCAGGGCGAAGCGCGCCACGGGGGAGAGCAGGTCGGCGGCCACCGCCCCGGTATAAGCCCCCTTGGGGAAGGGCGAGAGATCCTGGACGGCGAGAGAGAGCCCGGGCAGGCACAGCCCGCCGAGGTGCGCGGCGAGGGCCTCGAGGCTGAGCAGGGTCGGCGCCACCACCACCTGCAGGCGGGAGTGGGGCCGGTAGAGGCTGGCAAAACGGTCGAACCAGCGCCGCCCCTCGTCGCTCGTCTTGTGGCACTTCCAGTTGGCGATGACGTAACAGGCGGCAGTCATTTCTCCTCCATGACCTGGTTGAGGTAAGGCTGCAATCTCTGCCGCAGCTGGGCGGCCTCGATGCCGCTGACCGCCACCTGCTTCCTGCGCCCGCGCGCGCCCGAGACAAGGCTGAACTGGCGCTGCGGCAGCGCGAGGAGTTCGGCGAGGAAACGCAGCACCTCCTCGTTGGCGCGCCCGTCCACCGGGGGGGCCTGGATGGCCAGCTTGAGGCAGCCGTCGAACAGACCCGCCACCCGGCTCTTGGAGGCCTTCGGCTGGATATGGAGGAGCAGGAGCAGCCGTCCGTCGGCCTGTTGCAGCAGGAAGGGCATGGCTAGCGCCGGGCGCCAGGCGTCCCCGGAGACGCGGCCCCAGACAACGCCACCGGGACAGTCGGCATCACTCCAGATCCATCTTAATCTTGCCGAGATCCTCAGCCGCGGTGCTTTCGCCATTTTCATCCTCCGGGAGGAGGATACTTTCGAAGAGGTCACTGAGGTCGTCGTCTCTGGTGGCGGCATCCTTGTCCGGGAAGACGTCCAGGGCTTCGAGATAGGAGTGCAGCATCGCCTTGAGCTCGTCACGGACGCGGAGACGTTCCTTGTGCAGGCGCTCGATCTCCCTGGGCAGCCGCTCCAGCTCGGCGTTGGCCTCGTTGCGGAAGCGCTCCACGTCGGCGCGGGCCTTCTCCATTATCTGCCGCGCCTCTTCCTCGCTGGTGCTGCGCAGGGTGTCGGCGAATTTCTGCGCGGCGAGGATGGTGGTCTTGAAGTCGAGCCCCTGCTGCTTGAGCTCGGCGTTCTGCTCTTCGAGCAGGGCCACCCGCCCGCGCAGCTTCTCGACCTCGCTCTGGTCCTGGCGGCTGCCGGCGGAATCGCTGTCCAGGGTCTCCTGCAGCTGGCGCAGGTTCTCCCGCAGGCTGAGATTCTCTTCCTCGAGGGCGGTGCGGGCGGCAGCGGCCTCTTCCATAGCGGCCTTGAGAATGGCGATCTCCTCGTCACGCAGTCGAAAGCCCTCGTCGATCGTTCCCTGGACGTTCTCGGCGTTCTCGCGGCCCAGGCGCACTTCGGCGGCGAGACTCTCTTTCTCGCGCTGAAGGAACTCCACCTCGGTCTTGAGGGACTCGAGTTCCTCCGCCTGCAATCGGTTCTGCTCGGTGAGCTCGAAGAAATCCTCGGCGAGGAGCTCGAGATAGGCCTTGACCTCGATGCTATCGTATCCCCTGAACTTGATCTGAAAATCCTGATCTTTGATCGCCTGCGGCGTGAGCATGGCTTCTCTCCCTTCTACTCTGTTGTTATGCCCTCCGCGCTGGAGCAGGCCGTATCGCTGTCGCGACCTGCCCATGGCGGGACGACTGCGCCGGGCCTACCCCATGCGCATCGCCAGCTGACGCAGGGTCTGCACGAGAAAACTCTGGAGAAACATCAAGGCGAGGATGAGCAGCATGGGCGAAAAGTCGATCCCCCCCAACTGGATCGGCAGCCACCTGCGGATACGGCTCAATACCGGCTCGGTCGCCTCGTAGAGAAAACGGACGATGGGATTGTAGGGGTCGGCATTGACCCAGGAGATAACGGCGCGGCCAATGATGATCCACATATAGACGGTGAGCAGGAAGTCGAGGAGCTGCGCGACCGCCGACATGAAATTATTGACGACAAACATGTGTTCTCCTTGTCGGTTACGACACGATGCTGCCCGGGGCGACCTTCGCCGCGGGACCAAGCAGCACCATTTTTTCCCGGCCGTCGACCACTGTCCGGGCGACGAGAATCATCCCCTGGGAGCTGATGCCCATGATCTTGGCCGGCTTGAGGTTGGCGACGATGAGTACCTGGCGACCGCGGAGTTCCTCGGCTGAGTAGTCTTCGGCGATGCCGGCGACGATGACCCGCGGCTCCGGCGCGGCGACGGTGATCTTGAGGAGCTTGTGGGAGTTCTTCACCGGCTCGACGGCGACGACCTCCGCCACCCGCAGGGCGACCTTCTGGAACTGGGAGAATTCGATGACCCCCTGCTCCCCGGCCGGCGCCGGGTCCGCTTTGCTGCCGCCCTTGCTATCCGCCGCGGTGGAAGCGGCGCTTTTCGCCACCTCGAGCCTCGGGAAGAGGGCGGGGATGGCGGAGAGCTTTCGACCGGCTGCCGCCAACCCCCAGCGGCCACCCTCGGCCAGAAGGGAGACGGCCGGGTCATCCTCGCCATAGCCAAGGGCCGCGGCCATCTTCGCCGCCGCCCCGGGCATCACCGGGCGCAGCACCAGGGCGAGCAGGCGCAGGGTTTCGAGGAGGTTGTAGAGCACCGTGTCGAGGCGACCGGCCTGGTCCGGCTCCTTGGCGAGGACCCACGGGGCGTTGTTGACGATATACTTGTTGGCGATGCCAACCAGCTCCCACACCGCCTGCAGACCCTGGTGAAACCGGAAATCGACCATGGCCTGGCGGTACTCGACGAGCATCGCCTCCGCCGCCCGGGCCAGGGTGTCGTCGGCAGCGCTCGAGTCCGGCTGCGGCGTGCACCCGTCACGATACTTCCACACCATGGCGGTGGCGCGGCTGAAGAGGTTGCCAAGGTCGTTGGCGAGGTCGGCGTTCTGCCGGGCGACGATGGTCTCGGAGCCGAAGGAGGCGTCGAGCCCGAAGGACATCTCGCGCAGCAGGAAATAGCGCAGGGTATCGACGCCGAAGGCTTCCACCAGTTCCCGAGGCCGCACGACATTGCCAAGGCTCTTCGACATCTTGGTGTCGTCGACGTTCCAGTAGCCGTGGACGTGCAGCTTCTTGTAGAGGGGCACGTCCATGGCCATGAGCATCGTCGGCCAGTAGATGGCGTGAGGCTTGAGGATGTCCTTGGCGATGAGGTGTTCCGCCGCCCCCCAGAACTCGTCGAAGTCTGGGCCCTGGGGATAGCCGATGCCGGTGAGGTAGTTGATCAGGGCGTCGAACCACACATAGGTAACGAAGTTGTCGTCGAAGGGCAGCTCGATGCCCCAGGTGAGGCGCGATTTGGGCCGGGAGATGCAGAGGTCGGCCAGCGGCTCGGCGAGAAAGGCCAGCACCTCGTTGCGATAGCGTTCCGGGGTGATGAACTCCGGGTTGGCGTTGATATGGTCGATGAGCCGCTGCTGGTAGCGGGACATGCGGAAGAAATAGTTCTTTTCGGCGATCTCCTGCGGCGGGGTGAGGTGGTCCGGGCAGTTGCCGTCGACGAGTTCCTTCTCGGTGAGGTAACGCTCGCAGCCGCGGCAGTAGAGCCCGGAGTACTCGTCAAAGTAGATGTCGCCGCGGTCGTAGACTTTCTGCAGGATGAGACGCACCACCTCGACATGGGCCGGGTCGGTGGTGCGGATGAAGTGGTCGGCCTGCACCTCGAGCAGGGGCCAGGTGTCGCGGAACATGGCGCTGATGCGGTCGACGTAGCTGCGCGGCTCGACATCCTCCGCCTCCGCGGCCTTGACGATCTTGTCGCCATGCTCGTCGGTGCCGGTCTGGAAGCGCACCCGCTCGCCGCACAGCCGCTTGAAACGGCTGTAGGTGTCGGCGACCACCGTGGTGTAGGCGTGGCCGAGGTGAGGCTGGGCGTTGACGTAGTAGATGGGGGTGGTGATATAGGTGGTCATTGCTCTCCGTCGGATTGCGGCGCCGGCGGATTCGCCTGCTCCTCCTGTTCCCTGACCGGTGCCGGCGTCCCCTGGGGGTCGTTGCCGCGCCGCTCCCTCTTCTTTTCGACCGGTTCCTTTTTGACCTGCTGAAAAGCCTTCCAGTGGCGCTTGCCGAGGACAACCTCCTCGCCGGCGCCGGTCTCGCAGACGACGGTCTCCTGCAGGGGGTTCTGCCGCTTGACCAGGTACTCCTCGCCATCGATCTTGACACGCTTGCCGGCCTTGGGCATGTTCTTGCGCAGGCGGCGGTAGGTCTCGTACTCGTAGGTGAGGCAGCAGAGGAGGCGGTTGCACACCCCGGAAATCTTGGTGGGGTTGAGCGGCAGATCCTGCTCCTTGGCCATCTTGATGGACACCGAGTCGAAGGTGCGGATGAAGGAGGAGCAGCACAATTCCCTGCCGCAGGTGCCGATGCCGCCGATCATCTTGGTCTCGTGGCGCACGCCGATCTGCCGCATCTCGACCCGGGTGCGGAACTCCTGCACCAGATCCTTGACCAGACCACGGAAGTCGACGCGGCTCTCGGCGGTGAAGTAGAAAATCATCTTGCCGCCGTTGAAGAAGCGCTCGACGCGCACCAGGTTCATCGACAGCTGGTGGCTGACGATGAGCCGGTTGCAGAACTGCATGGCGCGGTGTTCGCTCTCCGCCATGCCGGCGTACTTGTCGCGCTCCTCCGCGGTCGCCAGGCGCTCGATGACATAGTGGGCGCGCCGCGTCTCGCCCCGGCAGCAGCAGATCGGCGCAGGCCCGGCCACCGTCGCCGGCTCGAGGCCATGGTCGGTGCGCACCATGACCACCGCCTCCTCCGGGCAGTCCTCGAGCTCGGTGAAGGCGGTGAAGTGCTGGCCGCCACTGCGGAAGTGGATGCGGTAAAAGGTGGCGTTTTCCGGGGCGATCTCAGCCGCCGGCGCCTGCTCTGTTCGTATGTCTTCGTTCATCTCACCCCGTCGCGTATCCTCGTCCTCGCCGCGCTCATGCCCGGCTGGCGCCGGACGGATAGCCGTCCCGCGCCCCCTGCAGACGAAAGAGCAGCACCTCGCACACCAGGTTGCGGCCGCAGTTTCGTGCCAGCTCCTCTTCCGCCCTGGAAATCGCCTGCAATGTAGCAAATAGTTCCGCCGAACTCCAGCATTTCCGTGCCGCCCTCTCCTCACCAGGCGGGGCGGCGCCACAGGCCTCCACCAGCCGCGAGCGCAGCCACTGCCGGAGCAGCCCGAAAAAGGTCGGCAGATTCTCCTTGAGCGCTGCCATTTTCTCCGCCGCCCGTAGCACCGCGCCAACCTCGCCGTCGCTGCCAGGCCGCGGCTCGTCGAGGAGGTCGACCACTTCCCGCCACAGGGGCACCATGCCGCTGTCCTTGAGCGCCAGAGCCCGCCCCGGGCTGCCTTCGGCGAGTTCGGCGAGTTGCAGGGCCTCTTCGGCGGCGATTCCGTGGCCCTGCAGCACCAGGGCCGCCTGCCGCCTCTCGAGCGGGGCGAACGGCAGCACCTGGCAGCGCGACATGAGCGTCGGCAGGAGCTCCCGCGAGGCATCGGCGGTAAGGATGAGGAGGTTGTCGGGCGGTGGTTCCTCGAGGGTCTTGAGCAGGCTGTTGGCCGCCTCGCGCCGCATGGTGTGGGTATCCTCGACGATGATGACGCGCATCGCCGCCTCGAGCGGCGGGTAGCCCAGCTCCCCGCCGAGGAGGCGGATCTGCTCGATGCGGATGGTCCCCTTCAGCGGGCTGATACAGACCAGGTCGGGGTGGTTGCCGGAGATAAACTTGCGGCATGAGGGGCAGCGGCCGCAGGCCCTCTCGCCCTCGCGGGCGCGGCAGTTGATGGCCATGGCTACGCCGATGGCGAAGAGCCGCTTGCCGACCCCGTCCGGCCCGCGGAAGAGGTAGGCGTGGGGCAGTCGACCGGCGCGCAGGGCGCGGGCGAAGAGGCCCTTGGCCTTCTCCTGCCCGCTGAGGGCGCTATAGCAGCGGAGGCCGGTCATGGTCCCTGACTAGAACAGCGTCGGCTGGCGCCCCGCCGGCTCGGTGCCCCGCTCGGCCCGGGCCTCGGCCTCTCTGGGCAGGCCGCCGAGGTAGAGGAAGCGCTCCAGCGAGCGCTGGTATTCGCTCCAGCCACGCTCTTCCGGGGCGAGCTTGCGCCGCAGCTGCTCGGTTATGTTCATTTTGGCGTCGATATCGTCAATGAAGCTGAGCAGCAGGGCCTCGACGGTCATCGGCACAACCGGCGAGCCAAAGTCGAGCCGGCCATGGTGGCTGAGGATGAGGTGCTGCAGCTGCATGAGCAAATCCTCGGGAAAGTCGCGGATCGCCGCGGCCGCCGCGGCGACCATCTCGCAGCCGATGATCAGGTGCCCCTTGAGTCGCCCGGCGTCGCTGTAGTCGACCACCCCGGAGCTCATGGTCAGCTCGGCGATCTTGCCGATGTCGTGGAGCAGCACCCCGGCCAGGAGCAGCGAACGGTCGACCCCCGGGTAGTGGGCGGAAAGGAACTGGGCGACCTTGGCCATGGACAGGCAGTGCTCGAGCAGGCCGCCGAGGTAGGCGTGATGGATGCCCTTGGCGGCCGGGGCCTGCTGGAAACGCTGCCACAGCTCGCCCTGGGAAAAGAAATGGTTGAGCAGCCGGCGCAGGTGGGGATTGCTCACCGCCTTGATGAGCTGCTGCAGTTCCTCGGCCATCTCCGCCGGCCGGCGCGGCGCGGCGGGCAGGAACAGCGCCTCGTCCGACACCTCGTCCACCGCGACGATATCCTCGATGCGCAGCTGCAGCTTGTCACGGTAGGACTGCACCTGGGCGATCAGCCGCACCACCGTGCCCGGCGCGGAGACCTGCTGGATCGCCTCGACCCGTTCCCACACCGGCCCTGACATCTCGCCGCTGCGGTCCATGACCGTCAGCTGCAGATAGGGCTTGCCGACCCTGGTCTCGCCGACCTTGGCCGCCTTGACCAGAAAGAGGTCATCGACGCGGTCCCCCTCCTTGAGCTGTTCGATAAAGACTCGTTTGTTCATCTCACCTCGATCCTCTCTCGCCCCAGCCGGCTCCCTCGTAAGGAAGGCAGCGCTGGCCAGCTTTCCCGCCCCGGCCGTGGTGTTCTCGTACTGCACTCGGCATGCCGTTTTGCCCTCGCCATTGCGGAGGTTTTCCCGCGCCGCCCGGAACGCCTCCTTAAGGTACACAAGGAGTGGAGAAATACCACCCTTTTATTCGCCCTCGCGCCCCGCCCGTGGTCAGGTCGGGGAGGGGCGCCTCCTGCCGTGGTCCGTTTTGGTCCTTGCCGATTTCGCCGAAAGGTGCGATAATGGCCGATTCCGCTTCGAGCGCGGCGAGGTTCGCCCGCCTCTTTTACCCCACGTTCCCCCAGCCCCAGCCAGGAGTCACGCATGAACAACCATATGATCATCTCGGTGATGTCGAAAGACCGCCCGGGCATCATCGCCGACATCACCGGCGCCATCTTCAAGCTCGGCGGCGACCTGGCCGACCTCAACCAGACCGTGCTCTGCGGCTACCTGACCATGATCCTCAGCGTCTCCTTCGACCCCGAAGTGACCAAGGAGGACGTCGTGGCCGCCGTCTCCCATATCAAGAGTCCCTGCAAGTTCGAGGTGTCCATCAAGGAGACCGGCGACGACCCGCCCCCCGGCGACCCGCCCGAGGAGACCTACATCCTCACCGTGCAGGGGCCGAACAGGGCCGGCATCGTCCATGGCATCAGCTCCTTTTGCTACCTCCATAATATCAACATCACCGACCTGGTCACCACCCTCAAGAACAACCTCTACATCATGGCCCTGCAGCTCGACCTGCGCGGCTGCGACATCAGCCTCGACCTGCTGCGCCGCGAGCTCGACGACTACGCCCAGGCCGGCGATCTGACCGTGGTCCTGCAGCACAACGACATCTTCGCCGCCACCCACGAGATCTCGCTGCGCTGACCCGCGCCTGCCGCTCCCAGCCCACTTCCTATTGGAGACCACGACAATGTTACGTTCCGACCAGATCCTCGCCACTGTCGAGATGATCCACAAAGAGAATCTCGATGTGCGCACGGTGACCATGGGCCTCAACCTCCTCGACTGCCGCGGCGGAGACATCGACGCCACCTGCGCCAGGGTGCGCGACAAGATCGTCACCTACGCCGGCAACTTCGTCCCCACCTGCAACACCATGAGCCGCAAGTACGGCATCCCCGTGGTCAACAAGCGCATCGCCGTCACCCCCATGGCCCTGGTCGGCGCCGGCTTCTCGCGGGAAGAGTTCGTACGCCTCGCCATCACCCTCGACGAGGCGGCGACAGCGGTGGGGGTCGACATCCTCGGCGGCTTCTCCGCCCAGGTCGAGAAAGGCATGACCGCCACCGACCGCGAGTATATCGCCTCTATCCCCGCTGCCCTGGCGGCGACCGAGAAGGTGTGCGCCTCCATCAACATCGCCAGCACCGCCAAAGGCATCAACATGGACGCCCTGGCGATGATGGGCCGCACCGTCAAGGATCTCGCCGAGCAGACCGCCGCCCAGGGCGGCTTCGGCGCCGCCAAGTTCGTGGTCTTCTGCAACCAGCCGGGCGACAATCCTTTCATGGCCGGCGCCATCCACGGCGTGGAGGAGGCCGAGGCGGTGCTCAACATCGGGGTCAGCGGTCCCGGGGTCATCGCCCGGGCCCTCGAACGCATGATCCGCAACCATCCGGCGCCGGGCACCCTGCAACTCGACGAACTGGCCGAGGAGATCAAACAGACCACCTTCCGCGTCACCCGCTGCGGCGAGCTCATCGGCCGCGCCGTCTCGCTGTCGCTGGGCATCGAGTTCGGCGTGGTCGACCTCTCCCTCGCCCCGACCCCGACCATCGGTGACAGCGTCGGCGAAATCTTCAAGATCCTCGGCGTGGACGCCATCGGCGCCCCCGGGTCGACGGCCATCCTCGCCATGCTCAACGACGCGGTCAAGAAGGGCGGCATCTTCGCCAGCAAGACGGTGGGCGGCCTGAGCGGCGCCTTCATCCCGGTGATGGAGGACGCCATGCTCGCCGACGCCGTCGGCCAGGGCTCCCTGTGTCTGGAGAAGCTCGAGGCGATGACCTGCGTCTGCTCTGTCGGCCTCGATATGATAGCCATCCCCGGCTCGGTCGACGCCGACACCATCTCCGCCATCATCGCCGACGAGATGGCCCTGGGGGTCATCAACGGCAAGACCACCGCCGCACGCATCATCCCCGTTCCCGGCAAGGAGGCCGGCGAGATGGTAAATTTTGGCGGCCTGTTCGGCGCCAGCCCGATCATGCCGATCAGAAACGTCGGCAAGTCGAGCCGCTTCATCGCCTGGGGGGGACGCATGCCGGCCCCGGTGCATAGCTTCAAGAACTAGCCGACAGCCACCTCCACACTGCGTTTAGGAGTCAGGGGCATCGTCCTTAGGGTGCCCCGCGTCTCCCTCCACGGCCAGCAGCACCGTGCGTCCACCCCCCGCCGCAGCGGCGCGGGCCAGGGCTTCGCCGGCCACGTCGAGGAGGGCCTCGCCGTCAGAGCCATCGGCGTCGCCCTCGCCAGGCAGATGCCAGGCGCAGCCGATACTGAGGCTCACCCCCTCGTGGAGCACCCAATCCTCGCCCGTCGCAAGGCTCGCCACGGCATGACGCAGCCGGGTGGCGACCAGTTCAGCCCCGTCGCCGTCGGTCTCGGGGAGAAGGATGGCAAACCCCCTCTCGCCGAAACGGGCGAGGAGATCGCTGGGCCGCATCAACGACTGGTAGAGGGCCCTGGCCACGAGACACAGAGAGCTCACCGCCTCCTCCCGGCCGTGTTGGCGAAGGAAGCTGGCATAGCCGTCGATCTCGAGGAGCAAGAGACTGAGCGGGGTCGAGTTGCGCCCGGCCTGGCGCCATTCCTTGGCAAGATCTTCGATAAAATAGCGCTGGCTGAACAGCCCGGTGTCGTGGTCGAGGGAAGAGAACTCGGCCAGCTCCGCCTGCAGAACCTCGACCTCGAGAGCCCTGGCATCGAGCTCGCGGCGCAGGCGACGCACCTCGAGGAGAAGCGCCAGGCGCCTCTCGAGAAGCCGTGGGGCAAGAGGTGGCGGGAGAACGTCGAACAGGTCTGTTGGCAGGTCCTTTTCCCCCGGGAGAGCGTCGGGGGCGCCGACATGGAGCAGGGGCAAACCACGGGATTGACAGGCCTGCAAAAGTTGCGGCAAGGCCGAGTGGCTTTCGCCGTCTCCGCCGTCGACGACGACCACCTCCACCTGGCGGTGCAGCAGCGTTGCGGCCGCGGCGGCATCGGGGCAGCGTAGCACCGCCAGTCCCAAGCGGCTGGCGAAGCGTTCCGCTTCGACCGACAGGTCGTTATCGTCGCCAACCATGAGGAGCGTTGCCATAGTCCCCCCCTCCAGGGCGGTTCCATGCCGCTGTATGCCGCCGGCAAAGGCGGCTGGTCCCGGCTTAGCGTGCCGCCCGCCACGCCTCCGTAAGGCGGTCGCCGAGGTAAGTGAGCAACTCGTCGTCCGCGGCGAAGAGATTGAAACAGTAGCCATCGCTGCCGCCAAGGCCGCCGGGGATGGCCTCGCCCAACTCGTCAGGATCGGTGATCATGTCGCCATAGAAACACACCGACAGCCAGCGCTCGGCGGGGTCGTCGTCGATAACGTCGACGATGGCGAAGAACTCGCGCCCTGCCCCATTTTCCCGCCACGGCCTGAGCGAATAGCTGACCCCCGGCCGGGCGATGAAGCGCAGCTCCACACCACCCATGGCCGCCAGGGTCTGATAGAGGCTGCGGAAGCAGTCGCTCATCGCCTGATCCGTCTGCCCCCACTGGCCGATAAAGGCCTCGATCTCCGCTCGCGCGGCACTGTCCCCACTCATTTTCACCCCTCCGTCGCTGACGTCCAGCGGTTGTTTGCCAATACTCGCAAAATAGTATAAATTTTCACTACGGCAACCCTTTTTTCCCGCCACCCTGGAGGCCCCATGCTCATCGTCACCTCTCCTTCCAAGACCCAGCACGAGGCCGGGCGTCAATACCCGCGCTGCTCCCTGCCGCTGTTGCAGAAAAAAAGCCGGGAAATTATCTCCATCCTCAAGAAGATGGATAGAGAAAGCCTGGGAGGGCTGCTCGCCACCAGCGACAAGCTGACTGCGGCCAGTCACCGCCGCGTCCAGGCACTCACCGCCAAACCCACCCCGCAGAATGCCCGTCAGGCGATCTTCACCTACCGTGGCGAGGCCTACAGCGCCATTCCCGCCGACCTTTACGACGACGAGGCGCTCGACTTCGCCCAGGGCCACCTGCTTATCCTCTCCGCCCTCTACGGCCTGCTGCGGCCGCTCGACCTCATCCAGCCCTACCGCCTGGAGATGGCGGCCAAGCTCTCCGTCGGCGACTGCGACAACCTCTACGACTTCTGGCGCGGGCCGATCACCACGACCCTCAACGAACTGCTCGCCAGGGAAAGGCACAAGCAGGTCATCAACCTCGCCTCGAGTGAATACTCGCGGGCCATCGACCGCCAGCGCCTCGAGGGGACGATGATCACCATCACCTTCCGCGAGAACGTCGGCGGCGGCTGGCGGGCGGTACCCGTCCACGCCAAGCGGGCGCGCGGGGCCATGGTGCACCATATCATCGCCAACCGCATCAAGGAGCCGACGCCGCTGCAGGAGTTCGACCAGGACGGCTATCTCTTCGACCGCCAGGGCTCGAGCGACAGCGAGTGGCTCTTTTTACGCCGCTGAGTCGCGCTGAGGCAAAGGGTCTGTCGAGACAGGGGGGGAGAGAGATCAGTGAAGGGAGAGACCGGCCAGCCTGGCGACGATGCCCACCGCTTCCGGCACCGCCCGGGCCACCTCGGGGCTGAGCCCCTGGCCTAAGCGGTCGAAGCAGCGGCCCTCGATGCCGATGAGCCGGGTTGCCGCGGGGACACGCTCTGGGTAGAGGCGGCGGCCGATGGTGATCGCCTCGCGCACGCCGATGCCATGGCCGCTCACCGGCCGCGCCGGAGCCTGAGGGAGATCCTCCCAGCCGAGGCGATGCACCGTGCCCGGGGGGGCGCCCAACTGCACACCGTCAACGACGAGGAGCAGTTCCTCGCCGTCGAGTTCTTCGAGGAGGTCGATGCCGCCCAGGCCGAGAAAGACGAGACGCACCCCCTGCGGCAGCTCGAAGCGGCGCAATTCCTGGTAGACCGCCCAGCCGACGCCGTCGTCGGCGACGAGTTCGTTGCCGATGCAGACCACCAGGACCCTTCGGCTCATGCCTGGGGTCTGATGCCGGAAAAGGCCAGGCTGAAGGTGCAGTTCTCCCCGACGCTCAGCGTCTTGGGCCGTACCGGCGCCCCGCACAGCTCGGCGACAATGCCGGCCATATAGTAGTGGAACATCTGACAGATGGAACTGTCCAGCTCCATCTTGCGGTTACGGCAGACGCTGCCGATGGGGCAGTGGTCGACGGTCACCAGGGCCTCGTTGCCGCGGCACTCGGCGGAAAGCTCCATCTGCTGGATGCGGAAGACGCGCACCACCTCGTCGAGCACCGCCGCCGGGGTCTTCTCCTCGAGGTGCACCGGCATGTTGAGGGCCATGCGGCGCCCAGCGGCCACCGCCAGCGAGGGCGTCGACTTGCCAACGAAGGCGGAGATGGTCTCCACCAGCATGTCGAGGAGGAAGGACACCTCGGTAAAGGCCTTGCCATAGTCCTCGCCGGTCAGGGTCAGTTCGTTGTTGCCGATCATAAAAACCTCCCCATGCGCTGGCTGAACTCGATATTGCGATAGAAGTTCTTCACCTCGTGGTGGTTACGGTGGCCGATCGCCCCGGACGGACAGAGAAAGGCGCAGCTGAGGCAGGCGATGCAGTTCTCCGCCACCGCCACCTGCGCCTTGGCGGTCTGCTGGTCGAAGGAAAAACACTCGGTGGGGCAGATGTCGAGGCACAGACGGCACCCGCGGCAGGCCTTGTCGTTGATGGTCATCTCCAGCATGTCATTACCTCCGTAATTGGCGAACGAGCCGCCCTTCCCGACGGATCTCGACCTCGAGCGCCATGCTCCCGATGGCATGGGTGGAACAGGCCAGGCAGGGGTCGTAGCAGCGCACCACGAACTCCAGGGTGTTGAGCATGGCCTGATCATTCGGTCCGGCGACGAGCGCGTTGGCCCCCTCCTTGAGCGAGCGGTTGATGACCGCAGTGTTCTGCTGGGTGGCGATGATCATGTTGGCGGCTCGGACGATGCCCTGCTCGTCGATCTGGTAGTCGTGGATGAGGGTGCCGCGCGGCGCCTCGATATGGGCGACGCCTCGACCGCCGCGAAACTGCGCCGGCACTCTCGTTTCGCCGCGCAGCCCGGGGTGGTTGATGAGTTCCTCGGCACGCTCGCAGGCATAGAGGAGCTCGATGAGTTTGGCGTACATCTGCACCACCGCGTTGTGACAAGGGCGGCCGTAGGCCTGGCGGTAGCGGGCCAGCTCAGCCTCGGCCTGGGGGGTGGCGAACCTCTCGCCGGCGTTGAGCCGCGCCAGGGTGCCGACGCGGTACATATGCTCGGCGCCGCCATGAACGATATAAACCTCCTTGGCGTAGGAGTTGCTCACCGCCCGCTCCGCCAGGTAGTCAATATAGCGCTCGGCGGGGAACTCGGCGGCCACCGTGCCGCCCGCGTCCATGGCCCGGATGGTGCCATCGTAGAAGTTGATCTCCCCTCCCGCGGCCACCGTGCCCAGGTACCAGCTCGGCACGTTGAGGCCGCTGAGCAGCGCCGGGTTGTTGTCGAGCAGCCGCAGCAGCAGGTCGCGCATCGGCGTGAAGAGCTCCTGCGCCAGGAGACGGGCCTCGGTGGTCAACTCGCGCAGGCGCTGGAACTGCCCATCGCTGAGGGCAAAGGAAATACCCCCCGCCACCGCCGTCACCGGGTGGATGCCGCGGCCGCCAATGGTCTCGTTGATCTTCTGCCCGAGACTGCGCAGGCGCAGGCCCTTTTTGCTCAGCTCCGGCTCCGCCTCGACCATGCCGACGATATTCTGCCTGGCCGGGTCGCCGCCCAGGCCGAAGACCAGGTCCGGCCCGGCGAGGACGAACAGCGACAGGCAATGGGAATGGATGTAGTGGCCCATGTACATATATTCGCGCAGCAGCCTTGCCGCCTCGGGGATGGTCACCCCGGCGGCGGCGTCGAGGGCCTTGGCCGCCACCAGGTGATGGGCGGTGGGGCAGACGCCGCAGATGCGCGCCGTCACCTGGGGCAGGGTGTGCGCCTGCATGCCGACGAGGATGCGCTCGAAACCGCGCAGTTCGTTGACGCAGAAGAAAGCTTCCTCCACCTTGCCGGCCTCGTCGCAGTCGAGAAGGATGCGGGCATGGCCCTCGATTCTCGTCACCGGATCGATCTTGATGGTCGTGGTCATGGCTGCGCCTCCCCTTCGGCTATCCACTTGCGGATGAGAAACGTCGGCTTGTTGCCGATCATCTTGGTGGCCATGGCATAGGCATACTGGGTCTTGGCCGATTTCTCCAGATGCGTCCTGATGGTCTCGTAGGGAATTTTGGTGAGCCGTGACATGCGCTCGCTGATCTCGGTGCGGATGTCCCTGGTGGGCTCGGTGAGCACCTGCATGGTCGGCCCGGCGCAGCCGCTGCACGGCATGCCGTGGTTGGGGCAGGGGGCGAGGCAGCGGTCGAGGGTCACCGAGCCCTGGCAGATATAGCCCTGGCTGAGAAAACAGGTGGCGTTGTCGGGGACCCCCTCGTTGGGCTCGCGGAGGGTGTCGACCTCGGTTCGTACCATGGTGCGGCGGCAGCCGGCGCAGACGCTCTCCTGGCCGACCCGCGGGCTGCGCTTCTCGACCAGCGCGCTCAGCCCCTCGAAGATGAAGTGCGGGTGAGGCGGGCAACCCGGCAGGTAGAGGTCGACGTCGATGACCTCGTCGATGGGGGTGACCATCTTCTCCAGGCCGCTGATGGAGTTGCCGGGGATGAAGTCGGTGCGGGTGGTGGGGCTGTGGCGGTAAACATGGTCCATGATCTCCTCGCGGCTGTGGGCGAGGCCGGCGCCATGCAGGCCACCGTAGACGGCGCAGGTGCCGAAGGCGATGATCGTGCGGCACTTGCGGCGCATCTCCATGGCGGCATGGCGGTCATGCTCGGTGCGCACCGAGCCGGTGAGGATGCCGATATCCGCCTCGGGATACCCCTTCTCATCGGTCAGCACCGGGCACTTCTGGATCTCCACCTTCTCGAGGACATTGAGAATCTTCTCGTGCAGGTCGACCAGGGCCACATGGCAGCCGCCGCAATCGCACAACCACTCGGTATTCAACCGGACTTTATCACCGCTCATCGTTCTCCCCACTGGTTATGGCTTCCCCGGCCGGGCAAATGTCGCATCCCGGGGCCGTCCTCCGACCTATGCCTCGACGGTCAGCACCTTGAGACAGGCGTTCTCCCCGGCATGACGGATCTCCAGGGTGGCCTTCTTACCCATGATCGTCTCCAGGGCCCCGGCGAAAAAGCCGTACATCATATTGCACAGCGAGCCCTTCTGCGGGTGGCCGAAACGCAGCAGCGCCTGGCGGATCATGCAGTCGCGGAAGACGAGCAGCATCTGCTGCTGCCCGCGATCGTTGACGGTGATCAGCTCCGCCTGTCCCTTGGGTTTGAACGGCTCGAAGCCCCAGAGGCAACTGTTGGCGAGGAGAATCTTGCGCACCTCGTCGACCGCCTCGAGGAGGTCTTCGGTGTGGCGCGCCTCGGCGGAAAACTTGCGACCGAGGTTACGGCCCGCCGACATGGTCATGCTGTTGGCGCCCCGCCCGAGGACCGGCTCCATGCCGGCCGACAGGGCGGCCATGAAGTTCATGGTCTCCTGCAGAGTTCGTCGTTGCTTGAGTAGATCTTCCACCATCCTTCTCCTTGTTGCCACGGCCTCCCGGCCCACAGGGCGCGGCCGGCCGGGGCGTGGATTGTCTCTTTCCCCCGCCTGCCGGCGCGGCTCAGTGAACGTATCGAATATCGTC
>JANJUM010000112.1 GCA_024710585.1 Desulforhopalus sp. | reverse complement strand
CTCTACTCGGTCACCCGCGAATTCCCCGCCACCGAGGATGTCGAGAAGTGGCTCAACGAGGTGTTCACAGCGGAGAAACGCCTTGCCGAGCAGGTCTTTTCCGAGTACCTCGACCTCTCCCGCTACCGTCACGAGGAGCAGCGCCGGGCCCTGGCCGACCTCTTGCGGCAGCGCTACGACAGGGCGGGCATCGATCTGGTCATCGGCGTCGATGTGCCGGCGGCCACCTTCCTCATGGAGCATGACAGCCTCTTCCCGTCCATTCCGGTGCTGCTCTGTTCCATCCCCGAGACCACCGCGGACCGTGTGCGCGGCTCATCGCTCAGCGGCCGTGTGGTCACGGTCACCGAGCCCCAGCAGGCGGCGCCTGCGCTGGTCGAGACCGCGTTGCGCTTCAAGCCCGCCACCGCCCACGCCGTGCTCATTGCCGGCTCCTACGAAAATGACCAGGCCCGCGTCGCCGCCCTGCGCCAGGCCCTCGAGGGCATGCGCGACAGGATCGAACTGCTCGATTTCACCGGGCTCTCGCTGGGTGAGATGCTGCAGCGCTGCGAAAAGCTGCCCGCCGATACGGTGATCTTCTTTTCGACGCTCTTCGTCGATGCCAACGGGCGCAGCTTCATCCCCCGGGCGGTGCTGCAATCCCTGGTCGCCCAGACGGCGGCGCCGGTGTTCGGGCCCTATGAGATGTACATGGGCAACGGCATCGTCGGCGGCCCCTTGATTTCCCTGCGCCTGCAGGGGAAACGGGCCGGCGAGGCCGCCCTCATGCTCCTGCGCGGGCACGCGCCGCAGACGATGCCGCGGGCCGGCGCCGACACCTTGGTCAACCTCTACGACTGGCGGCAACTGCAGCGCCACGCCATCGCGGAAGGGCTTCTCCCGCCGGGGGCCAGTCTGCTCTTCCGCCAGGCCACCATGTGGGACCTCCACAAGCACTCCATCATCGCCGTGCTGCTGGTGGTGGTGGTGCAGTCGCTGCTCATCGTCGGCCTGGTCTACACTCTCCGCCAGCGCAAGAAGGCCCAGGCCGCGCTGCGCGACAGCCAACTCGAGCTGCAGACCCTGGCCGGGCGCCTCATTTCCTCCCAGGAAGAGGAACTCAGCCGCCTGTCGCGCGAATTTCACGACGACTATGCCCAGCGCCTCGCCGCCCTGGCCATAGAAGCCGGGACCCTGGAACTCCAGATCGGCGGCCGCGAGCGGCAGCTTGGCGAGAGGATATGTCATATCAAGGACCAGCTGATCAATCTCTCCGACGATATCCATGCCCTGTCGCGGGAGCTGCACCCGTCGATTCTCAAGGACCTCGGGCTGGAGCGGGCCATCCGCTCCCTGTGCCTCAATTTCTCCGACCGCGAGGACATCGCGGTCGTCTGCCATGTCGACCGGCTGCCCGAAGAGATCCCCTTGGAAACGGCGCTGTGCATCTACCGCGTCGTCCAGGAAGGCCTGCGCAATATCGCCCGGCACGCCCATGCCCGCAAGGTGGATATCTTTCTGAAGAGTTTCGGCAATCGCCTCCAGGCGACCATAGAAGACGACGGCGCCGGCTTCGAGCCGAGGTGCGCCCGGCATACCCCGGGCATCGGCCTGGCGAGCATGCGCGAGCGGGTGCAGCATGTGCAGGGGGAGTTTACCATCAAATCGGCGCCGGGGCAGGGGACCGTGCTCGAACTCGCGGTGCCGCTGTACGGGAGGGAATATGAAAAAGCCACGACTCCTGCTGGCCGATGACCATCGCCTGGTCGCCGAGGGGCTGCGCGGCCTGCTCGAGCCGGACTATCAGCTGGTCGGCATCGTCGAAAACGGCCGCGAGCTGCTCGAGGCGGCGGCACGGCTCATGCCCGACGTGGTGGTGGCCGATGTCTCGATGCCGCTGCTCAACGGCATCGAGGCGGTGCGCCAGCTCAAGAAGAAAACCCCCGAGGTGGTGGTCGTCTTCCTCACCATGCACCTCGACGTCGCCTATGCCGCCAGCGCCTTCGAGGCGGGGGCCTCCGGCTATGTCCTCAAGCACTCGGCACCCTCCGAGCTGCTCAACGCCATCGACTGCGCCCTCAAGGGGCGCACCTACATCACCCCCATGCTCGCCGGGGAGCTGCTCAACTACCAGCGCAACCGGGCCGGGGGCGAAGAGGAGAGCGGCCTGGCCCGCCTGACCGGGCGCCAGCGCGAGGTGCTGCAGCTGCTCGGCGAGGGCTTGTCAGTCAAGGAGGCGGCGGCGGTGCTCGGCATCTCGGCGAGGACGGTGGAGTTCCACAAATACAGCATCATGGAGTCCCTGGGGCTGAAGAACTCGGCGGAACTGATGCGCTTCGTGGTCGAGCACGGCATCAAGTAGGGCCGGTGCCGCTCATCTTGGCGGCCGAGTTGTCTCGTGAGAAAAGCCATCCCTGCCGGGGGCGAGATTTCAGGCGCCGGGAATGTATCGTGAATTGTCGCGCTGCGCTGCTGCGGGCAGGGAGTGCCTGCGGACCGTGCTGTTTCTGCGAGATCAGATGGCGTTCCTGTCCGCCACGGCCAAAGGCACACCGGCCGTGGCGGACAGGTCGACAGGCGGAGCCGTCTTTCTCAGCAGCCGAGCTGTTTGAAGAAGTCGTTGCCCTTGTCGTCGACGAGGATGAAGGCGGGGAAGTTCTCGACCTCGATCTTCCATACCGCTTCCATGCCCAGTTCCGGGTAGTCGATGCACTCGACCTTCTTGATGTTCTCCTCGGCGAGAATCGCCGCCGGGCCGCCGATGGAGCCGAGGTAGAAGCCGCCGTGCTTCTTGCAGGCGTCGGTGACCTGCTGGCTGCGGTTGCCCTTGGCGATCATGATCAGCGAGCCGCCATGGCT
>JANJUM010000082.1 GCA_024710585.1 Desulforhopalus sp. | reverse complement strand
CCGTACGGGGGGTCGGCAAAGATGAGGTCGAAGCCGTCGGGGACGAGGCACTGCACAGACTGTTGCCATTGAGGGGCTGCAAGATTGTGTCTTGCGATCTGCAGGAGGCCTGCTTTCTGTCCTTCTGCAAAAAGCCGGGCGATATTGCGGCGGATGAGGTCGAGGGCCATGCTCTCGCTGTCGATAAAAACCACCAGCGCCGCACCGCGACTATAGGCTTCGAGGCCGAGGGCACCGGTTCCGGCAAAGAGGTCGAGTACCTTGGCCCTCACAACGGCCTTGCCGAGGATGCTGAACAGGGCTTCGCGGGCGCGATCAGAGGTCGGACGTATGGTCCGATCTCCGGCGGGAGGGGTGAGCAAACTGCGGCCACGGGCGCTCCCGCTAACGATGCGCACGAGGGCCTCGCGGACAAGAGGCCTGCCTCTTGGTCAGTAACGGGTAGAATGCCGCGCAAGCTGGTGCCGAGTCGCCGTCCACATCTCTGACAGGCTTCAGCGCAATACTCCACCTTGGTGGCGATGGGTCTACGACGGGCATGGTTATGAACGTCGCTGACATCGGCAGGGCGGCGCGCTCCTCCCTCCTGGCCTGTGTCATAACGTCTGGCTGGGTGTGGCCATCGGCGAATCCTAGCGGAGAAAGCCGAGGGTGGATTCGCCCGCCCGCACCGTGTCACCTGTATGCACCGCCACTTCCGCTTCCATGGGGAGATAAATGTCCACCCTCGAACCGAAGCGGATAAGGCCGATGCGTCGCCCCCTGGCTATGGTGTCCCCTGGTTCCAGCCAGCAGACGATCCTTCTGGCGATGAGGCCGGCGATCTGCACGAAGGTGACCTCTTTGCCGGCTGGAGTGGTAATGGTGGTGGCGCAGTATTCGTTATGCAGACCGCCCTTCTGGCTGTCTGCGGAGTAGAACTGACCTGGCCGGTAGCTGACCCGACGTACCACCCCGTCGCAGGGGCTGCGGTTGACGTGAACGTTGAAAATGTTCATGAAGATGGAGATTTTCTGCACCTGATCGGGGGCAAAACGTGGGTCGGTGACCGTCTCGACGAGGATCACCTTGCCGTCGGCGGGAGAGACCAGGGCATCGGCGTTCTCTGGAAGCAGCCGTTCCGGATCGCGAAAAAAGCAGAGGATGAAAACCGTGACCACCAGCAGGGCCAGCGTCAACCCCTTGAAGGCGAAGATGGCGGCAATCAGCGTGGCGAAGGCCGCGGTGAGGATGAAGGGGTATCCTTCCTTGGCGACGGGGACTTGAGGATTCAACATGGGGAGCTCTTCTCTACCTGGCGGTTATTTGTTCTTGTTGGCCCGGGCCATGGCGATGGTGCCGGTGCGCACGATTTCTTTGATGCCGATGGGGCGGAGGATATCGATGACCGCCTGGATCTTCGAATCCGACCCGGTCAACTCGATGGCGTAGCTCTTGGCACTGACATCGACCACCTTGCCACGGAAGATGTCGACCACGCGCAGCACTTCGGCGCGGGTCGAAGCCTCGGCCTTGACGCGGATCAGCACCATCTCGCGCTCGACATACTCCTTCGAATTGATCTCCGACACCTTGATGACATCGATGAGTTTGTTGAGCTGCTTGTTGATCTGTTCAATGATCGCCTCGTCGCCGCGGGAGACCACGGTAAGGCAGGAAACTTTGGGGTCGAGGGTCTCGGCGACACAAAGACTCTCGATATTGAAGCCGCGGCCGCTGAACAGCCCGGTAACCCGCGAGAGAACGCCGGGCTTGTTCTGCAGAAGGACGGAAAAGGTGTGTTTCATCGAGGGATTCCTCCAGTATGAATCGTGGCCCCGGCGCTCCTCGCCGGGGGCCGGGAGCCAGGGGGGCGACGTGGGCCCCGCTGGCGCGGCTGTTGCCGGGTTCTCGGTGGACCGCCGGCGAGGCTAGACAAGGAGCATCTCAGTGGTCGCCTTGCCGGCCGGCACCATCGGGTAGACGCCCTCCTCCTGTTCGATACGGAAGTCCATGATTACCACATTGGCAGTGGCCAAGGCCTCGCGAATGACCGGCTCCACCTCTTGCCTGGTGGTGGCGCGCAGGCCGACGGCACCGTAGGCCTTGGCTAGCTCGACGAAATCGGGAACGACGTTCATCACCGTCGAGGCATAGCGCTTGTTGTAGAATAACTCCTGCCACTGACGCACCATGCCGAGGTAGCCGTTATTGAGGATGGCGATCTTCACCGGGCACTTGAACTGCCGGGCGGTGGCCAGTTCCTGGATGTTCATTTGGATCGAGCCATCCCCGGCGATATCGATGACCGTGCGTTCCGGGAAGGCCATCTGCGCGCCGATGGCGGCGGGCAGGCCGAAGCCCATGGTCCCCAGACCGCCCGAGGTGACGAAATGCCGCGGGTAGTCGAACTTGTGGAACTGGGCCGCCCACATCTGGTTCTGGCCGACCTCGGTGGTGATGATCGCCTTGCCCTCAGTCAGCCGATGCAGCGTCTCGATGACGTACTGCGGTTTGATCACCTGGTTGTCATCGCGATACCCGAGGGGGTGCTTGGCTGTCCAGCCGGCGATGACCGCAAACCACGGAGCGAGTTTCTCCGCCTGCTCGGTCGGATTGAAGGATTTCTCTCTGGCGAACCACTGGTTAAGGGCGGTGAGGGCGTTCCGGCAGTCGGCGACGATGGGGATGTCGACCTTGACGTTCTTGCTGATCGAGGTGGGGTCGATATCGATATGGATGATATCCGCCTTGGTGGCGAAGTCGGAGAGCTTGCCGGTGACGCGGTCGTCGAAGCGGGCGCCGACGGCGATGAGCAGATCGCATTCGGCCACCGCCATATTGGCCGTGTAGGTGCCGTGCATGCCGAGCATGCCCATGGAGAGACGGTGGCTGCCGGGGTAGGAGCCGAGGCCCATCAAGGTCATGGTCACCGGGATGCTGAGCTTCTCGGCCAGCGTCGTCAGTTCTTCGCTGGCGTTGGCGGAGATGACGCCGCCGCCGACATAGAGCACTGGCCGCTTCGCCTGGAGGATGCGGTGACAGGCCTTTTCCACCTGCACCGGGTGCGGGTTGAAGTTGGGCTGGTAGCTGGAGATATGAATCGGGGTTTTTTCAGGGTAGAGAAGCTTGGTGGCCACCAGATCCTTGGGTAGATCCACCAGGACTGGCCCGGGGCGACCGGTGCGGGCGATATGAAAGGCCTCGCGCAGGGTGGGAACGAGGTCGTCGACATCGTTGACCAGGTAGTTATGCTTGGTGCAGGGGCGGGTGATACCGACGATGTCCACTTCCTGGAACGCGTCGTTGCCGATCAGCGCCCGGGGCACCTGCCCGGTCAGGATGACCAGGGGGATGGAATCCATGTAGGCGGTGGCGATGCCGGTGACGCCGTTGGTCGCCCCTGGCCCCGAGGTGAGGAGGGCGACGCCGACCTCGCCGGAGACGCGGGCGAAGCCGTCGGCGGCGTGGACTGCGCCCTGCTCGTGGCGAACGAGGACATTGGTGATCTCGGAGTCCATGAGGGCGTCGAAGAGATCGAGCACCGCCCCGCCGGGGTAGCCGAAAATGGTCTTGACGCCCTCTTCCTGAAGACACTTGACGATTGCCTGGGATCCGCTAATTTTTCCCATGAATCCTTTTCCTTGTGAAGGTTGAGACGCTTGCTTTCCGGGGGGGATGTCGTGAAAAACCAGAAAAATTCCGAAGCCTAGGAGTATAAATGCCCGGCCGATATCTGTCAACCGACAACACCTCGGCTGCCTGGCCTAGCGCTCGGCCCGCGAGTCACCGGCTCCACCGCGCGGTGTGGGCAGATGGCTTTTTGCCATGCCCCGGGGAAAGCCCTTGACAAAGCCCCCAGGCTGAGAGTAGTTTCTTTGCTACACAATTTCAACATTCTTACCAAAAGACATCAACATGGTCACTGCAAACTCGCCACTTCTTCTCCTTCTAGGTTGTCTGCCGCTTGGTTCCGTGGCTGATGCGGAGGGGTGCAGTTTGTAGTCGTCGATTGCCAGTCACCCGAGAAGGCCACGGTTGCAAAACCGTGGCCTTTTTTTTTGCCCTTGTCGACTTTCACAGAGGAGTACAGTCCATGAAGCCCGAACTCGTCCGCAAATACCGACCCTACCCTCCGGTTCACCTGCCGCAGCGCCAGTGGCCCAGCAAGACCCTTCGCCAGGCCCCGGTATGGTGCAGTGTCGATCTTCGCGACGGCAATCAGGCCCTCATCCAGCCGATGAGTCTCGACAAGAAGCTGGAGATGTTTCACCTCCTGGTCGATCTCGGCTTCCGTGAGATCGAGGTGGGCTTCCCTTCGGCTTCCCAGGTGGAATACGACTTCACTCGCGTGCTCATCGAAGAGAAGCTGATCCCCGACGACGTCTGCATCCAGGTGCTCACCCAGGCCCGCGAACACCTCATCACCAAGACCTACGAGTCGTTGCGCGGCGCCCGCCAGGCCATCGTCCATCTCTACAACTCCACCTCGACCCTGCAGCGCCGTACGGTCTTCAGGATGAGCCGGAAGGAAATCATCGACCTGGCGGTACAGGGGGCACGGCTGCTCAAGGAGGAGGAGCGCAAGTACCCCGAGACCCTCTTCCGTTACGAGTACTCCCCGGAAAGCTTTACCGGCACCGAGCTCGACTTTGCCCTGGAGATCTGCGAGCGGGTCATGGAGGTGATGCAGCCAACCCGTGAACAGCCGATCATCATCAACCTGCCGGCGACGGTGGAACTCTCTTCGCCCAATATCTATGCCGATCAGATTGAGTGGTTCTGCTCTCATATGGCCAACCGCGATCTGGCTGTAATCAGCCTCCATGCCCATAACGACCGCGGCTGCGCGGTGGCTGCCACCGAACTCGCCCTGCTCGCCGGGGGCGAGCGCGTCGAGGGCACCCTGTTCGGCAACGGCGAGCGCACCGGCAACGTCGATATCGTCACCCTGGCGCTCAACATGTTCTCCCAGGGGATCAACCCCCATCTCGACCTGAGCGATATCAACCGCCTGGTAGAGGTCTACGAGCGGGTCTGCGACCTGAGGGTGCACCCCCGCCACCCCTATGCCGGGGAACTGGTCTATACCGCCTTCTCCGGGTCGCATCAGGATGCGATCAACAAGGGCATGGCCGAGTACCAGGCCGGCGACGGCGGCTTGTGGGCGGTGCCTTATCTGCCCATCGACCCGGGTGATGTCGGCCGCACCTATGAGTCGATCATCCGCATCAACAGCCAGTCGGGCAAGGGCGGGGTCGCCTATATCATGGAGAAGGAGTATGGCTTCCGCCTGCCCCGGGCGATGCAGCCCGAGTTCGGCCGCATCATCCAGGCGGTCACCGACCGCGAGGGGCGCGAACTGCACCACAGCGAGATCAATGCCGCCTTCGAGCGCAACTATCTCGCCGTGAGGAGCCCCTTCGCCCTGCGCGCCTTCAATGTTGTCAAGCACCAGCTGAGCAGCGAGGACCACATCTCGGAAGCCACCGTCGAGGCGACCCTGCTCGCCCATGGCGAGGAGAAGACTCTGGTCGGTTCTGGAAACGGCCCCCTCGATGCCTTCTGTGCAGCGGTCACCGCAGCCGGCCTCAAATCCTTCAAGCTGCGCAGCTATGACGAGCACGCTCTCAACGGTGGTTCGAGCGCCCGGGCGGCGGCCTATATCGAACTGGAAGGCGAGGACGGCAAGGTCGCCTGGGGGGCGGGGGTGGACACCGATATCACCATCGCCTCGGTCAAGGCGGTGGTCAGCAGCCTCAACCGGCTCTAGGCGGTGAAGACGGGGTGGCTGCCTGGCGGGCCGAGGCCGCAGGCATGGTTCCGCGCGGCAACTGCGATTCCACCAGTATGATGGGGAAAAGACCGCCTCTTGCCCGGGCGCAATATCCGTGCAATTGGCCCTTTTCAGGTTGGCAGGAACGGTGTAAGCTGCGCCTCCATCGCGGCCGGCGCAAGAGGTGCGCGCAAGAGGTGCGGCCGTCATAACCTTCTTTTCCAGGTGAGCCATGAACGAACGCGAGGCCGGCAGAGTCGATCTGTCGATAGTCATCCCCGTCTACAATGAAGAACAAAGCCTCGCCGAGGTGGTGCGACGGGTGCAGGCCGTCGAGCTGCCGCTGTCGCGGGAGATCATCCTCGTCGACGATGCCTCCCGCGACGCCAGCCATGCCATCGCCATGTCGCTCGCCGGTGACGAGGTGCGGGTCTTCGCCCACCGCGTCAACCAGGGCAAGGGGGCGGCGCTGCGCACCGGCTTCGCCGAGGCGCGGGGCGATATCGTCCTCATCCAGGACGCCGACCTCGAGTACGACCCCGCGGAGTACCCCAAACTCCTCGCCCCGATTCTTACGGGCAAGGCCGATGTCGTCTACGGCTCGCGCTTCGTCGGCTCTGAGGCGCACCGCGTCCTCTATTTCTGGCACATGGTCGGCAACCGCATGCTGACCCTGCTCTCCAACATGCTCACCAACCTCAACCTCACCGATATGGAGACCTGCTACAAGGTCTTTCGCCGCGAGGTGTTGGACGGGGTGGTCATCACGGAGAACCGCTTCGGCTTCGAGCCGGAGATCACCGCCAAGATCGCCCGGAAGCGGGTGCGCATTTACGAGGTGGGCATTTCCTACAGCGGCCGCACCTATCAGGAAGGCAAGAAGATCGGCTGGCGAGACGGGCTGCGCGCCCTGTACTGCATCGTCCGCTATCGCTTCTTTGCCGATTGAACCGGGGCCTTGCGCCCCTCCTTCCGCAGCACCGTGGCCTCGGCGGCAACAACGCCGGGGTCGACCGTCCCTCTGCTGAACAGCAGAATCGAGAGCAACCAACCGTAGCTGACTACCGCCGCAACGGCGGCAGCGGCATAGAAATAACCCAGCGGGCAGAGCACCAGCACGGTCAGCCAGTGCAGCATGATCACCTGGCGCGAGTGCAGGCGGATGGGGAAGTCGTCATGGCGGCTGATCACTGCCAGGCCGCTGAGATTCCAGCCATAGAGGGCGGTAAAGGCGTGGGAGCGCAGCAGCGGCAGGCTCTCTCGGGGGTCGTAGGAGGGCGAGAAGGCCAGCAGGATATAAAGGATGCCGGTGATCGAGGTGATGAGCAGAAAGAATATCCCCGAGGTGAGGAAAGCCTTCTGCTGCGACCGTTCACCCTGTTGCCAGTAGAGGTAGAGGATCAGCGCCACGGCGAGAAAGAGGGTGGTGGCGATGGCTACCTGTGGCAGGAAGAGGTTGGCGAGGATGAAGAGAAAAAAGATGATGACGCCGAGGTTGATGACCCAGAAGCAGAGCTCCTTGAGATAGAAGACGGATAAGGCCTCCTGGCGCTTCATCAGCGAGAAGATGGCCGACATCGAGATGAGCGACAGGGGGAAGGAAAAGCCAAGGAAGAAGGTGTCGAGCTTGAATTTCTCCAAGGTGAACCAGTGGGCATACTCGCTGTTGAAGATGGCCAGGGAGGCGATCACCAGGCCGAGAGACAGGCAGAGCAGGGCCGCCTGGTGGAACTTGCGCGAGGTGCTTTCACCCCGGGAAAAGAGGGCCACCGGCATGCGGCGGCCGAAGTGGTCGACGCGCACCCTCTCGACGATAACCGCCAGCAGCAGTGGGATGAGCAGGGTGGGCAGGTACCACCTGAAGAAGGCGCACAGGGCGAAGGCCAGGGCCAGGCCGAGGAAGAGCTGTCCGCGACGGCTCAGGGTTTTGCCGCCCTCGGTGAAGTGGATGAGGATGGTGCCGCCGCTGCACAGGTTGAAGAGAAAGATGTGCAGGCGCTCGAAGTTGAGGATGTGCGGAGGCACCAGGTGGTGAAGGAAGCCGCAGGCCAGGGCCGTGGTCATCATGCCCCACAGCAGGAATTTCAGGTAGGCGCTCATCGCTCTGCAGATGCCTCTTGTTCCATGTCGTCGGCAAGATGGCCTGAACCATTCTCGGCGACGAGCGTAAAGTTCCACGGGGCGCCCCGGCGAGCCATCCGCCTGGAACGATGATCGGCAGGCGAGACGGCTTACCGGTCCTGGTGCTGTCGGGCAGGGCGGCCGAGAAGGGAGCGCAGCGCCCCTTCCAGGCTGGGGTGGCGGAAACGAAAGCCCGTGGCGAGGAGCTTGTCGGCCGCCCCACGA
>JANJUM010000074.1 GCA_024710585.1 Desulforhopalus sp. | reverse complement strand
TGGCAATTAAGAGGTTCTTGCCCCGGTAATACTGGTCGTTGACCTCGATTTTTCTGTGGGAGACCAAACGGCCCCTGCCGCGTACCAGATGCAGCCCTCCGGTGTTTTCCAGTTCATGTCGATAGTGATCGTTGCGAATGGTGTGCACTGCCGCCTCCTTGAGAGGCATCAGGGTGCCGCAGTCGGGGGCCCCGGCATGAAGGTTCAGGCCCCAGCGCATACCCTTGCGGGCGGCGTAATACATTTCGGCTTTATGGATCAGGGTTTTACTGGGGATACAACCCCAGTTGACGCAGGTGCCGCCAGGTTGCGATTGTTCCACCAGCAGCACCTTCTTGCCGGCGGCTGCGGCGAGGCGCGCCCCAGCAAAGGCGGTGGTTCCGGCGCCGAGGATGATGATATCGAAATTTTCGGCCATAGGTCATAGTTCGGAATCAGTTCGGCAGTGTGGGCGGGAAGGAATCGCTTTCTTCCCGCCCGGTTTGACCTTGCCCAGGTGTTATTTGCCGGCCATCATTGCCGCCACATCCTCCTGTGGAGTGGTGATGGCTTTTATGTCGAACTTCTCTACCAGCACCTTGGCTACTCCGGGGGAGAGGAAGCCGGGCAGGGTCGGCCCGAGGCGGATGCCCTTAACCCCGAGGTAAAGCAGGGCGAGAAGGACGGCGACAGCCTTTTGTTCGTACCAGGCGATGTCAAAGGAGAGCGGCAGGTCGTTGAGGCTCTCCAGACCGAAAACCTCCTTGAGTTTTAAGGCGATCACCGCCAGCGAATAGGAATCGTTGCACTGGCCGGCGTCGAGCACCCGAGGGATGCCGCCGATATCGCCGAGTTGCAGCTTGTTGTAGCGGAACTTGGCGCAACCGGCGGTGAGGATCACCGTATCCTTGGGCAGGTTTTCGGCGACTTCGGTGAAATATCCCCGCGCCTTCTGCCGACCGTCGCAGCCGGCCATGACGATGAAGCGTTTGATAGATCCCGATTTCACCGCCTCCACCACCTTGTCGGCCAGGGCCAACACCTGGTTATGGGCGAAGCCGCCGACGATCGAGCCGCTTTCCAGTTCGGTGGGCGGGGCACAGTTCTTGGCCTGGGCGATCATCGCCGAGAAATCCTTGCTGCCCCCGGTGGGTCGGTCGGCGATATGCTTGGCGCCATGATAACGGACAATGTTGGTGGTATAGAGGCGGTCGAGGTAGGTGTGTTCCTTCCTCAGCGGCACCAGGCAATTGGTGGTCAGCAGCACCGGGCCGTTGAAGGACTGGAACTCGCTGTTCTGTTGCCACCAGGAGCCGCCGTAGTTGCCGACGAAGTGGGCATATTTCTTGAAAGCCGGGTAGAAATTGGCGGGCAGCATTTCGCCGTGGGTATAGACGTCGACGCCGCTGCCTTCGGTCTGCTTGAGCAGTTCCTCCATGTCCTTGAGGTCGTGGCCGCTGATGAGGATGCCGGGGTTTTTGCCGACGCCGATATTGACCTGGGTGATCTCCGGGTGGCCATAGGTGGTGGTGTTGGCCTCGTCGAGGAGGGCCATGGCGGCGACCGCCATGCTGCCCGCCTTCATCACCAGGGCGACCATCTCGTCGACGCTCAGCTCCTTGGTGGTGGAGGCCATGGCCTCGAACATGAAGTCGTCGATCTCGGCGTTGCGGAAGCCAAGCACCGCGGCATGCTCGGCATAGGCGGCGATGCCTTTGAGGCCGATGATGAGCATCTCGCGCAGCGAGCGCACGTCCTCGTTGTCGGTGCGCAGCACGCCGACCCCCTTGGCCTTGGCGGCGAAGTCGGCGGCGCTGCCCTTCCAGGTCGCTTCATCCGGCAGGGCGCCGTCAAACTCCTTGCCGTTCTTTGCCTTGTAGGCGGCGAGGAAGGCGGCGCGCAGCTGGTCGCGGCGGGCCATGCCTTCTTCCACCAGGGCGACGAAGCGGCTGTCGGCCCAGTTAGCGTTGGTGATGGTGGCAAACAGCCCCTTGAGGACGAAGTCGTCGTTGGAACGATCCGTCTGGCCCAGTTCCTTGAGCTTTTCGCCGTACACGGCCATGCCACGCAGCACGAAGAGCAGCAGGTCCTGGAGGTTGGCGGTTTCCTCCGGCTTGCCGCACATGCCCCTGAGGGTGCAGCCGGTGTTCTTGGCGGTTTCCTGACACTGGAAGCAAAACATGATGTTCCTCCTTGTTGGGGGTGGAAAAAAAGAATCACCCCATGTGCGGCCCCCCTGGCCGGACATGGGGCGGGGCAGGTCTCAACTCACGACAGGTGGCGCCAGATCCTGGTGGCCAGTGTTGTCGAGCAGTCCTGGGAGGAGTTGAGAACCGACCCCCCTTCTCGCGGGGAAATGGTTGCAAAGGGCCATCTGCGAGCATCCCACGGGGAGGAGGCTGGCAGAGGCACTTCGCTGCACGGGAGTGGGTCGGCCGGCCGGGGAAGAGGTCACATACGAGGTCGCTCGGTGTGGTTTCCTGGCGGGCAGACAGGTGTTGGTCATGATCACCGTAGGGTGGTTGAAGGAAAGTATCTCTTAGCATACGCCTTTTCCAGGGGGAAGGCAAGGGCAGGGGAACCATTGTCTTTTCGCGGTTTCTGAGCTGATTTTTTTTGCCGTTCCCTAGAGTTGCGCCACCCATGCGGCGCTGCTCCGCTCCGCTGGTGAAAATATATTTACATATAAATGATGGTTGATATAATAGGAGTGTAAAGAGTGCGACACCTCGAAAGAACAGGCCGAAAGAGGAGAACAGGCCGTGGCAGACGATCGCAGCAAAGATTCAGCAACCACTCCGGAGTGGTCCGGGCCGATGGACGGCGACCTGGCCTCCATCGCCTTTCTCGCCAGGAGCCTCGGCGATGAAAACCGCCTGCGCATCCTGCTCTGCCTTGGCGAGGAGAAGAAGGCGGTGGGCAGCATCGTCCAGGAGCTCAATCTCTCGCAGCCGCTGGTTTCCCATCACCTCAAGGAACTGAAGCGGTCGCTGCTGGTGAAGATCGAACGCAGCGGGCCATTTGTCTACTATCAGCTCGCCGATCCGTCGATTCTTGGCATCATGGGGGCACTTCACCTCCTGGCGCGGGAGTTGCTGACCAGACGAACATCCTTCTAACTCCCCGCCACGGGGCAGGCGAACCGGGCGGCAATCGGCCCGAAAGCCCGGACGACGCAGCCGGAGGTACCAATACGATGAACGAACTCGATATGCTCGCGGATGGCCTGGAGCCGGAAGAGGCCGCGGCCCGCGCCGCTCAGGCGCTCAAGCAGTTGCTGCCCCTGCTCGACGAGGGGGCACGGGCGCGCTGCATCATGAACCTGCTTGGCGACGACGGTCAGGACAAGATCGCCAGCATGGTCCACCTCTGACTCGCCGAGTGCATGGGCGAAGGTGTCGACCCGACCAAGATGTGTCAGACCCTGGTGGACAAAGTGGCCCAGTCGAAGCAGCTCATGGCCATCACCGACCCCGATCTCCTCATCCTCTTCGAAGACTGGTTCGAGGAGTTGGAGGAGGAAATCGTCCTCCTGCATCGTCGCCACGGCCCCTTCGATGCCATGGGGCTGGCCAGGAAAATCGGCCTTTCCCCGCGTGGGGCGACCTTTCTCCTCTCAAAACTGCAGCGCGAGGGCAAGTTGTGAGAGGCCGCGCCTGAGGGCTGCAGGTCTCATTGCAGGGGAGCGGGAGACCTTGTCCGCCGCCTGGCTGGAACGCTCCGCGAGAGGAGTGGCTGCCACAAAAACCACCCCGCATCAAATGAACAATGAGGAACGTTATGCCACGCACCACCTTGGCCGCCGTCGTCGCGGTTCTGCTTACCGTCACCGCCCTGTGGTTGACCAGTCGCGCCGTGACCCCCAAAGAGGCTACCTGGGACGATGTGCTCGCCGAGGGGCGAAGCGGCAACTACCGCATCATCACCACCGAAGAAGTGGCCGCGCTCAAGGAACGGCAGGGCGAGGCCCTTCTCCTCGTCGACACCCGCCAGGAATGGGAATACCGCACCGGCCATATCGCGGGTGCCATCAACTTCCCCATGGAGCCGACCGCCTGGGCGCGATGGAAAAAAAGGGGCGACCTCGAGAAGGTTCTCGGCGCGGACCGCGAGCGAGTCATCGTCTTCTACTGAGCGGGCCTGACCTGAGTCCGCAGTGACTCGGCGGCCCGGGTGGCCGTCCAGCTTGGCTACAAGAACGTCTCTCGAGATCCCTACGGCTATCCGCAGTGGCAGGCCAGGGGGCTGCCGGTGGCCAGCGTCGCCGCAGCGCCGGCCGCGGCGGCAAGCGACTCTCCGGGGCCGCTCCATGGCTGGGCGATGCTGTGGACGCTGACGGGCATCTTCTTCGGCGGCATGGCCTTGAACCTCACCCCCTGCGTCTACCCGATGATCCCCATCACCGTGTCCTATTTCGGGGGGCAGGCGGTTAAAGGTGGCGCGGGCCGGGGCAGGCTGCTGGTCAGTGGCCTGTGCTATATGTTCGGCCTCGCCCTCAGCAATTCCCTGCTCGGGGTGGTCGCCTCGCTGACCGGCGGCCTCATGGGCGCGATGCTGCAGAACCCTGCGGTCCTCGTCGTTGTCGCCGCAGTGCTGGTCGTCTTCGCCACCAGCCTCTTCGGCCTGTGGGAGATGCGCCTGCCCAGCGGCCTGACCCAGGCCGCGTCGCGGTCCTACAGCGGGTATTTCGGCAGCCTCTTCATGGGCATCACCCTCGGCGTGGTCGCCGCCCCCTGCATCGGCCCCTTCGTCCTCGGCCTGCTCACCTGGGTGGCGAGCATGGGCAGTCCATGGCTCGGCTTTGTCGTCTTCTTCACCCTCAGCCTCGGCCTTGGCTTACCCCTGTTCCTGCTCGCCATGTTTTCCGGGCAGTTGGAAAGGCTGCCCCGCTCCGGCGGCTGGATGATCTGGGTGCGTAAGATCATGGGCTGGGTGCTGGTCGCCATGGCGGCGCACTTTTTGCGGCCGATTCTCCCCGGATATGGCGGCGATGTCCTGCTTGCCGCAGTGGCCGCCGCTGCCGGCCTGCACCTCGGCTGGTTGGACAAGAGCCAGGCCAACCTCCGCGCCTTTCCTCTCATCAAGGCGGTGGTCGGCATCGTGGCGCTGCTGCTCGCCACCTTTCTCGTCACCACCGTGGCTCTGCGTGGTCCGGGCGTGGTGTGGAAGGCCTACAGCGAAGAGGTCATCGACGAGGCCAAAGCCCTGCGCAAGCCGGTGGTCATCGATTTTTATGCCACCTGGTGCACACCCTGCCGCGAGTTGGAGGAGGTCACCTTCCATCATACCGAGGTGGTTGGCAAGGCCCGGAGCCGCTTCGTCATGGTCAAGGTCGATGTCACCAAGGGCGGCAACCCCTACCATGAAGAGCTGCTCAAACGCTATGAGGTCAAAGGGGTGCCGACCGTGGTCTTCCTCGACGCCGAGGGCCGCGAGCGGGCCGACCTCCGGCTGGTCGATTTTCTGCCTCCGGAGCAGTTCCTGCAGCGCATGGCGGAGGTCGAGGCCAGCATGACGAAGTAGCAGGGGGAAGCCCCTGGCAGGGAAACAGTGTGGTGCCGGGTCCCGGTTGAACGGTGGCGGGTTGCGGAGAGGCCACCCGTTCGCCCCGTGAGTGTGCCAGGGACCGGTTCCTTCGGAAACCAATCGACAACAAGGAGAATTTCATGCTCAAGGTCCGTTTCTTTCTCAATGAGCCCAACGGCAGGCCCTGAAAACACTTTCAACAGCTCATGCCCAGGTTGGGCGAGAAATACCCCGTGGCCATCGACGTCACCAGCAAACCCAAGGCCGAATACCAGACCGACGAGTATTTCGCCCTCGACTTGCCGGTGGCGCCGGCGATCATGGTCGGGGACGACATTGTCGTCGAAGGCGCCGATATCGACGACCACGAAGTTGAAGTGGCCATCTGCCGCCAGCTCGGCCTCCCCGAGCCGCAGAAGAAAGGTCTGATGGATCGCCTGCTGGGGAAATAGGGCCAGGCCCTGGAGTGTGATACCCTGCGGTGCGGTCCGTAGCTGGGACGAGTCCCGCCAGGGGGGATAGACTCGCCCAGGAGTTGACATTGCCCGTCTCGCCAGGGGGCGAATCAGCCGTGGCACGAGAATGGAGGCGGCGTGCCTGATGGCGCGGTGGCCCCGGCGGCAGGGTGCGGGACTCTGCGCCGCTTTTTTGCACCAATCGGCGAAGACCCGGTGGAAAAATCGTCACAGCGATTTAGGGTGTAATCTCCATCGCCGTGGCGGCCCAGTGGCGCCCGCTGAGTGTTGGCGCCGCTGGAGGCGCCGCTGCGGATAGAATGCACAGAACGATCGGGTGCCCTCATGGTCCTGCCCTCTCCGCCCAATACCCATGTCACCGCCGTGCTCCTGCTGACCCTAGCGGCTCTGGTGCTCTTTACCCGTGAAAAGATCCCCTTGCAGACGTCGAGCCTGGTGGTGCTGCTGGCCCTGGTCGTCGGTTTCGAGCTCTTTCCTTTCGAGACCGACGCAGGCCCGCTGCGCTCCGTGGATTTCTTCCAGGGCTTTGGCCATGAGGCCCTGGTGGCGGTATGCGCCCTGATGATCGCCGGGCAGGGAATCGTCCGCACCGGCGCCCTCGAACCGATCGGACGCATTCTCGCCAGGATGTGGCTGGTCAGGCCACGCAGCACCTTCCTCCTTGTGCTGCTGGTCTCTGCCTGGATCAGCGCCTTTATCAACAATGTCCCGGTGGTGGTCCTCTTCCTGCCGATCCTCATTTCGGTGGCGGTTCGCACCGGGGTGCCGACGTCCTCGGTGCTGATGCCGATGGGCTTCGCCACGCTGCTCGGTGGCTCCAGCACCACCATCGGCACGTCGACCAACCTGCTGGTGGTGGCCGTCGCCGAGGAGATGGGGCTGCCACCTATCGGTATGTTCGATTTCCTCCTGCCGGCGGCGCTGGCCGGCACCATCGGCATCGTCTATTTATGGCTGGTGGCCCCAAAGATCCTGCCACTGCGTGAGCAGCCGCTGACCGATGTTTCGCCGCGGGTCTTCGCCGCCCACCTCGCCATCCTCGACAAGAGCCCGGCAGTCGACAAGAGCCTGGCCAAGGCGCGGCAGATGACCGGTGGCACCATGAGGGTCAGTGGCATCGAGCGTGGCAACGGCAGATTCCTCATCCCCTTCCCGGAGATCATCCTTCGCCCGGGCGATCACCTGGTCATCCGCGACACCCCGGAAAAGCTCAAAGAGTACGAAAAGGTGCTGCGCGGCACCCTCTACCCGGAAAAGCACGATGATGGCCCGGTCGACGACACGCACCCTCTCAAGGCCGAAGATCAGCAGATCGCCGAGATCGCCATCGTCGACCGCTCGGAAATCGTTGGCAAGTCTCTTGCCGACCTGCGCTTCGCCGAGCGTTATGGGCTGGTCACCCTGGCGCTGCACCGTTCCGGGCAGGACCTGCACCGCTACCATGATGAGATCGGAGATATCACCCTCAGGGCCGGAGATGTGCTGCTCGTGCAGGGGCCGCGCCACGAGATAGCCAAGCTCAAGCGCAACAAGGACTTTCTGGTGCTCGACGCCACCGCCGATGTCCCTCCGTCGAGCAAGGCCCCCCTTGCCCTGGCGATCATGATGCTGATCGTCGGGTTTTCCGCTTTCGGTATTCTTCCGGTCGCCGTCAGCGCCCCTTGCGGGGCCCTGCTGATGATCCTCTGTGGCTGTCTCACCTGGCGCGATGCCACCGGCGCCCTGAGCGCGCCGGTGATTCTCATCGTCGCCGCCAGCCTGGCGCTGGGCATGGCGCTCCTCAAGACGGGCAGTGCCCAGTACCTGGCATCCCTTCTCGTCATTCTTGCCGGCGATGCCCCGCCGGCGGTGTCCATCGCCGGCCTGCTGCTGCTGGTCGGTCTGCTGACCAACATCGTCTCCAACAACGCCGCTGCGGTGATCGGCACACCCATCGCCGTCTCCATCGCCCGGCAACTCGACCAGCCGCCCGAACCCTTCGTCTTTGCCGTGCTCTTTGGCGCCAATCTCAGTTTCATCACCCCCATGGCCTACAAGACCAACCTCCTGGTGATGAATGCCGGCCGATACACCTTCAACGACTTCCTGCGCGTCGGTCTGCCGCTGTTCGTCATCATGTGGATCTCGCTGTCGATCATCCTGCCCATGCTCTATGGAGGCGGGTGAGCGCTGTTCCGTTGGGTCGCCCAATCGACCAGCGTCCAGGGCGTGCGGTGATTGGACCTCTGTGGTTCTTGCGACGCACGCTACCAGCGCAGGGCTGCAGTTCCTTCCCATCGCCTGAGCAGGCTGTGCCCTGGTGGCGAAGGTGCGAAGCGGGGAGGCAGCACGGGGGATTGTGCGACGCATCACCTTGTTGTCGAATACGGCGCGACGGCGTGCGGCAGGCCGCGCTCCACTGGCGAATCATGGCCGCCAAACGTCTGGCCAAAAAACAGGATATTGAGTACAAGACGGGCATGTGCCGGCTGGCGAGCCGACAGGCCGGCTGACGGAAAAATTTTTGCTGAGGATGCCGCCATGAGTCCCGAACAGCGAATCGAGATCAAGATCGCCGACATTACCAGGCTCGACGTCGATGCCATCGTCAATGCCGCCAACACCTCACTGCTCGGTGGTGGCGGCGTCGATGGCGCGATTCATCGCGCCGCCGGCCCTCAACTCCTTCGGGAGTGCAGAAAACTCAACGGGTGCGAGACAGGCTCGGCGAAGCTGACGGGCGGTTATGACCTCCCGGCCAAGTATGTCATCCATACCGTCGGCCCGATCTGGGAGGGTGGCGGCAACAAAGAAAGCATGCTTCTCTCCTCCTGCTACTACGAATGCCTGAGGATCGCCGAGGAAAAGAATCTGGCGACCATCGCCTTCCCGGCCATTAGTTGTGGCGTTTATGGCTTCCCCATACCGGCAGCGGCCACCGTGGCCATCAATACCGTCTATTCGTTTCTTGAGAAAAACACTTCGCTGCGGGTCGTTTTCGCCTGTTTCAACGACCAGGTGAAGCAAGCCCTCGATACAGCTCTGGCCGAAAGGATCCAGGGGGGCGCGGACAGATAAGGTCCTCGCCCTGTCGCGCACATCAGCGCAGTATGACTTCAGCCAGGCCTGCTGCTCTTGCCGAATCGCGAGGCCAGGACCCGTGTTTACGGTCTCACACGCGCGGGAAAGACAGGGCGGTGCCCATAAAAGGCGATTCCTTGGCGTGGAAGCCATGACCTCGCGCTGCAGCACGCCGCAATCTTTGCGGGCGCCTTTACGCGGGTACTGTGAAATGATAGAGTTAATACAACGGGTTTTGAGCGCTCTTCGGGCGAAACACCTGCGAGCCTTGTCCTCAGGGCGTTCTTGGTCTTCCCCGTGCGACTTTGTGGCAGACGGGTATCGCGGTGTTGCGAGAACTTTCTTCGTCAAGTCTTAACGAAAGCCATTTTATTAACGCCACCACGCTGGGAAATCATGTCGGCTATGGGTGATTTCAGGCATCTCAAGAGGAGTGTGAGATGAGAGAAACGCACGAAACGGCAAAGGTTGTTGTGAATGAGAAGTTTTCCATCAATGTCGTTCTCGTCGGCGGTGGCCGGGCCTGCCGATTTTTCCTCGGTCTGGTTCGGAATAACCTCTCTCCTGTGTTCAATATCAATATACAGGGGGTGTACGACAAGAATCCCGATGCCGAGGGGATGCTGCTGGCCAGACAGATGGGGATATGTACCACTGACAATCTCCAAGAACTGCTGGCTGTCGAGCGGCTTGATAGCGTCCTGGTGCTGACCGGCAAACGGCAGGTGCTCCTTGAAATCATCCGCCTGCGACCCAGGGGCGTTGGCGTTCTTGAGCTCAGGGGCAACAACATAGTGCGTAAATTCGTCGCCATGTTGAATCGGTGGCGCGAGTCGACCGTGCAGAAACTCAAGGCCGAGAAGACTCTCTCCAATCTGTTGATTCGGCAAAGCGCGACGTCCATTGTCTTTATCAATACCGATTTCACCATCGCCTACGCCAACCGCGCCTATCTCGATACGGTGAAGAAGGCCAAGGAGAAGGTGATCGGCGCCCATTGCTATGAAATTTCCCACGGCATCAACACCCCTTGCTCGAGCGCCTTCCCCGGGGTGAAGTGTCCGATGCTGGAAACCCTGAGAACAGGCAGGGACGTCCATGTCATCCATGACCACCCCGGTGCTGACGGTCAACGGATGTACTGCGACCTGACCACCTATCCGATCAAGAACGATGATGGCGAAGTCACGCAGGTAATCGAGTTCTGGCGGGATGTCACGGTCGAGTTTTCCGATCGGTGGCACAAGAAGGCCAAAGAATTCGAGTCGAATATCCAGAAGATGATCCAGGAAGACCGGATGATCTCCCTGGGCAAGCTGGCGGCAAGCGTCGCCCACGAAATCAACAACCCCATTCAGGGCCTGTTGACCTTCTGCGGGTATATGCAGGACATCCTCGCTGCCGGGACGCCGGCAGAGGGTTCCCTGGAAGAGTTCAAAGGCCATCTGCAGCTCATGTCGAGGGAACTGGAGCGGGTGGGGGGCATTGTCTCCGGGTTGCTTTCGTTTGCCAGGGAATCGGGGGTCGAGCATACCCATATCGATGCCAACAAGGCCCTGGAGGCAGCCCTTTCCCTGACCCGCCACAAGATGAAACTCGCCAATATCACGCTGACCGCAGATCTGTGCCGGACGCCGGTCATGGTGGTCGGGGATATCAACCAGCTTCAGCAATGCTTTCTGAACCTGATTTTCAATGCCGTCGATTCCATGCCTGAAGGGGGCAAGCTGTCGGTGGCGTCGTGGATGGATGAGGCCCTGGAAAAGGTCTGGTTCACAATCCAGGATACCGGCTATGGCATTCCCGAGAAAATCAGGAATAACCTGTTCGATCCGTTCTTCACCACGAAAGATTCGGGTAAAAACACGGGACTGGGACTGTCCATTGTCTACGGGGTGGTCAAGAATCACCGCGGGACCATAAAAGTCGATAGCCGGGAAGGGGAAGGCGCCACGTTTACATTGACCTTCCCGGTGATTCCTGACAATGTCCGCAACGCTTGATGGGGGGAACATGGAACCTAAATTGAGAATCTTGATTGTCGACGATGAATTGATCGTCCGGGAATCGCTCTTGTATTGGTTCAAGAAATATGGCCACGAAATCGATACGGCAGCTTCCGGGCCGGAGGCCTTGGAAAAAATAGAGCAGAAGCCTTTTCAGCTCTTATTGGTGGACATCAAGATGCCGGGGATGGACGGCATTGAATTGCTGGAGAGGGTCAAGAAGGACTATCCGGAAACCCTGGTGGTCATCATTACCGCGCACGGTTCCATAGAGAGCGCGGCCAGAGCCATGCGCGCCGGGGCCAGCGACTACCTGCTGAAACCGTTCAAGCCGGAGCAGCTCTCCCTGGTGATGGAAAAGATCTTGAGCCAGCAGAAGATCGCCTCGGACTATCATTATCTCAAGGGATGTCTCAATCAGATCACCCAGTTCGACAATATCATCGGCCAGTCTCCCCCCATGGAAAAACTCTATGGCATCATCCTCGAGGTGGCCAAGAGCGATGCTTCCATACTGATCACCGGGGAAACCGGCACCGGCAAGGAACTGGTGGCCAAGGCCATCCATGCCAAAAGCCAGAGGGCCCATCTCCCCTTTGTTGCCATCAACTGCGGAGCTCTTCCCGACTCGCTCTTGGAAAGTGAGTTGTTCGGGCACAGGAAAGGAGCCTTCACCGGGGCGGAACACTCGCGAAGGGGGTTTCTGGAAGTGGTTTCCGGCGGCACTCTGTTTCTCGATGAGATAGGCGATATCAGTGCGAAGATGCAGGTTGATCTGCTTCGCGTCCTTGATGACAAGACAATCTTCAGCGTTGGCAGCAAGACCCCTGTCGAGGTGGACTTTCGCCTGATTTCGGCGACGCGCAAAGACCTCGAGCAGGGCATCCAGAAGGGCGAGTTCCGGGAGGACTTCTTCTATCGCATCAATGTCATCAGGGTTCACCTCCCCCCTCTGCGGGAGCGGAAAGGGGATATTCCCCTGCTCGTCGATCATTTCATGGCGAAATACAGCCATGAAACCACCAAACATGTCGACAGGATCAAATCGGACGCCATGGCCCTGTTGACGTCGTATGATTGGCCGGGGAACGTCAGGGAACTGAAAAATGTCGTGGAGCGGGCCGTGGTGCTGAGTAAATCCCGTACGCTGACTCTTGATGACTTTTCATTTCTCAGGCCGGCGCACGCGGCCCTTCCCTTCGAACCGATGACGCTGAAAGAGGTCGAAGAAGCGCACATTCTCAAGGTGCTTGATGGCCAGAACTGGCAGATTACCCGGGCGGCGGAGATTCTCGGCATCAACCGCGTCAGCCTTCATAAATACATAAAACGATGTAACTGGCAAAAGCCGGCATGAAAGAACGGATCGGAGTGGTGCCTTTAGGGGAGGTGCCGGCGCTGGCCGTGGATGTCATTGCCGCGAATATTACGGCATATTACAGACTGCCAGCCGATATCCTGCTTAAACGGCCTATTCCCGAGTCGGCTTTCGACGAGGCGCGGCTCAAGTACAATGCCGGCCTCCTCATCAATATGCTCGGTACCCTCGACTTCAGCGGATACTCCAGGATCGTCGCCGTCATATCCCGGGACATCTTCATTCCGATCTTCAACTATGTGTACGGTCAGGCCGTCCAAGGGGGCAGCCATGCCTTGGTCTCGCTCTACAGGCTGAACAGGAACGCCGATGGTTCAACACCATCGGCGTCGCTGGTTTTCGAGAGGGCGGCCAAGCTCGCGCTTCACGAGCTGGGCCACCTGTTCAACCTGTACCATTGCAACGAGCCGAAATGCATCATGCACTTTTCAGGTATCATCGAGGATCTCAACAAGATCCCCTTTTACCTGTGCGGGGACTGTGCAAGGCGGCTGCCGCGCTAAGCCTCCCCTATTTCTTTTTGCTCCCGAGAAATGTCTCCGCCAGGCGGTCCCATCCGATCTCGGGGAAGCTTGACACGATGTCGTCCACGGGATCGCCACCGGCGGCGGCCAGGTTCTGATACTCAGGTCCCATGAGGCGGAGCAGCTTCTGGCTCTCACGGTCGGTCCAGACGAGGCTGTCCTTGCCGAAATACAATCCCTTGAGGTTCCGTTTGGGCATGTTGGTTTCGACGACGCAAAGCCAACCTTCGTTGTAGGGGTCCTCATGGACGATCTCCGGGTGCTCCTGGACTCTGATGTTGACTGCCAGCACCGTCCCGGTAACGGGAGATTGTACTTCAGCCTCATTCTCCGAGCGGGAGAAACTCACTGCAGACTGGCCTTGCTTGAGATTCGTGCCCAAGGGGGGGAGGGTGATTTTCGATGGCGAGCCGAAGAGCTTGACCATGAAGTCGTCGAAGCCGATTTTGACCCGGCCGCCGTGCTCGAACCTGGCCCAGGTATGCCCCTTGTGGTAATAGTACTCGTCGGCGAGAAGGTAGCCGGAGGATTTCAGGCAGGGTGCGCTTTCCTCACGGAAATCGAGGTCCTGGTCGTCGAGCATCTGGTCAAAGGCGCAGTGGTTGCACTCATAATTGTTGACGCAGACCTTGGCCGCCGTGACCCGCCCAGTCAGCGCATGGCGGCAGGGAATGGTTGTCAGGCCTGGGATGTGCTTGACCTTGTCCGCCCACCCGGATCCATATTTCTTGGATTCGGCACTGATGGTTTTCTGCATGGCTCTGTCAAAAGGGCAGGTACGGCAGTCATAGACGTTATCACATAGCCGCATCTGAACGATTCCGGCCTTCGACCAGATGCATTCTTCCTCGATGACCTGAAAGCCTTTGACGATGTTTTTCTGTGCTCTTGCTTTGACGCTCGTTTTCTGATTTTTCTGGATCATTTTACTACTCCTTTTATGGGATGGATAAGTTTTTCCTCGTGATGGTTCTTGTGGGAGATGAAATCTCTTCTCATCCCCCACAAGAGTGCAGGGTGATGTCAAGCTGGGCGAAGTGCATTCCGGGACTCCATGTCTTCATCATCGACCATCTGGTCGTAAGCGCAATGATGACACTCATAATTTTTGACACAGACCTTGGCTGCCGTGACTCGTCCGCTCAGTGCATGACGACAGGGCATGGTGGTCAAGCCAGGGATGTCCTTGACGTTCCTGGCCCGCCGGAATCCCTGCTGTTTCACTTCGGCACTGATCGTATCCTTCATGGCTCTGTCAATGAGGCAGGTTCCATAGCTGTTCACGATGCCGAATTGCCGCGCGTGGCCTGTACAAGCCTTCGACCATGTGTTTTCGTCTGCAAGTGTATCGAAACTGTTGACGATGTTTTCCCGTACGTTCGCTGTGGCGATGATTTTTTGGTTGTTGAGTAACATGGCGTCCTCCTTTGAGTTGTTGGGTGAGTCTGCCTGCGTGGTCTTTGCTTATTATATTGCAATCTCGGTGCCAGAGGGAAAATAGGGATGCATCAAGAGAAATCTCTATTTATATCAATGTGTTGATGTGTTGGGGGCGTGGGCGGGCAAAGCGGGGCGAACAAACCGGCTGGCCAGAGAGTAGCTTATTGCTACAATGGCAGCTCGTCATTTGCCGTCTTGCTGGATGAAAGTGCTGTCTTCACAGGGGGTTGATGGCTGTTGCCATAAGCTACTGGCCTGTAGTGTTTTCTCTCGTCGCGGCTACATCGCCCACTCTCAGAGGCTCTTGGCAAGGAATCACAACGGCCGATTGACTTGGCCGTGAGCGGGAGGTAATCATGCCCTGATGCCTCCCCAAAGCTACGGATCAGCCATGTCTGACGCGAAATTTCCATATAACGAGATCTTCTCCCGCAATATCGGCGCAATCTCCCCGGCGCAGCAACAGCTGTTACAGGAGGGGCGTGTGGCGGTGGTCGGCTGCGGTGGGCTGGGCGGGCACGTCATCGAGCAGTTGGTCCGCCTCGGGGTGGGCTCTGTGCACTGTTTCGATCCCGACGTCTTCACCCCCTCCAATGGCAATCGCCAGCTCAACGCCACCCGGGCGAATCTCGGCAAAAACAAGGCGCAGGCGGCGGTGGAACGAGCGGCCGCCATTCATCGCCATAGTCTTGTCGTCTCGTTCCCTGAGGATTTTCGCAGTTGCCGGTCGGCAGAGGCCTTCGCAGTCGACCTGGTGGTCGACTGCCTCGACAGTGTATCTGCCCGCCGCGACCTCGCTGCGCTGTGCGGGGAACGGAACCTGCCTCTGGTGCATGGGGCGGTGAACGGGTGGTGTGGTCAGGTGGGGGTGGTGCTTCCAGGAGGGGATTTGCTGGACAGACTCTATCGCCGGCAGACGGAGAGCGCGCAGAGCGCGGCTCCGTCGGTTCTGGCCTGTACAGTGGCTCTGGTGGCCAGTCTTCAGGTCGCCGAGGCGCTAAAGCTCCTCCTCGGGCAGCCGACGGAGTTGGCGGATTCCTGGCTGCATGTCGACCTGAAATATATGGAGTTCCTGCTTAACCGCTGATGGCCCGGCGGTTACCTTCTTCCTGCACGAATCTGGTTGCCGCGAAGGATTGAGAGGCGTGCTGTACGCGGCCAATCTCTATTGGCCGATGAGCTTTCCTCCCCGTTATGGCGGGGCCATCGGTGGCGTTCAGCCGCCACCGATGGCAGGGAAGATGGCCAACTGGTCGTGGTCATTCGGGACCTGGAAGAGTTCGCAATGCCGTGAATTGATCATCGTCACGCCGACCTCTTCCAGGTTTATGCCCAGGGAGAGAATGATATCCTCGACGCGCGTCCCCGCGGGGAATTCCATTTCCCGCTGTTTGAAGCGGTTGTCGCGGAAATACGCGAAGAGTTTGACCGTAATGCGCATGGGTGCGAGCAATTCTCCCGATTAAAAATCCCAGAAAGAGTCGATGGCAGCGTCGCTGATATCCCAGACCACGTTGTGGGGGGCTATGGGCTCCTCGGCGAAGAACTCCGGCAGCCGGTCATCTTTGTTCGTGAAACCTGCGGCCAGGTTGAAGCCGTGCTCGGTCTTCAAGATGGTCTTGCCGAGGTTGGTCACGTCGTCGGCGGTCAGGCTGATCCCGAAGCGGGCGTTGATCATGTCGATCAGGGCCGGCAGGCAGGTTGCGTCGTCGAGGGCGGCGAAGGCGATGAACAGGCACATGCCGGTGGAATCGATGGCAGCCGTAGCGATCTGCAGGTTGCGGGAGAGCTCCACCTGGCCTTCCTTGCTCAGCGGGTCGAGCTTGCCCCCCACACCGAGGATGTTGGTGGCGATGGTATAGCCCATGGTATGGTCGGCGCCTTGGGTTGAGGTGGCGTAAGTGATGCCGATGCCCTTGATCGCGCGCGGGTCATAGGCGGGAATGGCCTGCCCTTTGACCACCGGTACCCTAGTGATGCCAAATGCTTTGCCTACCGAGGCCGCACCGTTGCCGATGATCCGCCCGAGGGGGGTGCCTTTGGCCACGTCTTCTTTGAGGATGCGGCAGAGTTCGGCGCCGTCGCCGAATTTGAGCACCCCAGCCTCCATGGCCACGGCGAAGGCGACCGGGGTCTCGATGGAGTCGAGTCCGATATCGTCCATGAGGCTGTCGGCATCCGCCAGATGGTCGAGGTTATCGATGCAGCAGTCGGCACCCAGGGCCCAGATGGTCTCGTATTCAAAACCGGAGGTTTTGTAATTGCCATTGAGGTCGTTGTAGACCTGCGAGCACTGGATGACGCAACCCTGGTGGCAGTTGTGCTTCGGTTTGCCGCCGCGGGCGACGATGGTGTCGTGCATGGTCTCGCCGGAGATGGCCTCGTGTCCTTCGAACTGTCCCTTGGTGAAGTTTCTCGTTGGCAGGCCGCCGGACTCATTGATGATGTTGACCAGGACGTTGGTGCCGTACTGGGCCAGGGCCTTGCTGATGGGATTGTCGACCAGAGCCTTGGCGAAGAGGCGGTTGGCGGTCTTGAAGGCCTCGGGATCGGCTATCTGCACCTGCTCGTTGGTCGGCTCGATGGAGATGAACTTGACCTTTTTCGAGCCCATCACCGCGCCGAGGCCGCCACGACCGCCGGAGCGCAGGTGGCTGTCGGGGTCTTTGATGGAGATATTGGCGGCGCTCATGCGCATCTCCCCGGCGGGGCCGATGGTGATGACGCCAACCTTCTCGCCGAGCCTCTGGTTAAGGGTCTTGACGGTGGCGAAATTGCCCAGGCCGATCACCTCGCTTTCCTCGCTGATGGTTACCCCGTCACGAGTCACGTGCAGGGAGTACCACTTGGACTCATCATGTGGCTTGCCTTCGATAATCAAGGCCTTGACGCCAAGCTTAGCCAGCATCTGGGCTGAGCTGCCGCCGGCATTGGCTTCTTTGATGGTTCCTGTCAGGGGGCTCTTGGCCCCGCAGGAGAGGCGGCCAGAGTTGGCGGCCTGGGTGCCCGAGAGGAGTCCCGGTGCGATGACGAGTTTGTTGTGGCGACCCAAAGGATGGCAGGTGGGGGTGACCTCGGTGGCGACGACGGTCGAGGTCAGCCCGCGACCACCAAGTCCCATCCATGCGGCGGGCACGGGTTCAACCGTGGTACTTAGGTCCGACATGTTGACGCGGAAAATTTTATCAGCCATTTGTTTGCCTCCCTGGGTTTCGAATTGCTGAAAATAAGCGAAAAAGTTCTGTGATTACAGCATGATGAATAGGAATTGCGATGCGGAGCAGGTGAAATCAAGCAAGTGTTTGAATGGTATCGTAATTATTCTTATTTGTCAATAATTGTTGGAATTGGTTAGTATCGAGATTTATAGAGGGTTAAAGTTGCATGTGGATCGATAATTGCAAAATCATGGCTGTTGTGCTCACAAGAGAGCGAGGCGGACTTACCTTCTGGCATCGTTTGTCAGGTCAGCCGAGCTCATTGCCGTGGGACCATCCTTTACCTGTGAGATATTCATGGAAAAGCTGAACGATATGGAGCGGGGGCTACCCTCTGCAGATATCTGTCCTGAACTGAAGTTTGTGGTGGAGTCCGAGAGCCTCTCACTGTTCACTTCGATTCTGCAGTACGGGATTGAAGTCGTCACTCTGGCCAATACCCCGCTGGGGAAGTTCCTCGTCAGCTGCCCAGGATTTTCCGAGGAGTATCTTGCTGACTCGGTGCAGACCATCTTTCTCAATGGCACTGCGGTAGACGACCTGCAAACACCCCTCTGCGGGGAGCATCCCCTGGTGGCGCTCTCTGCCGCGATGCCGGGACTGGCCGGTGCGATCTTCCGCAAGGGCGGTCTCCACGCCTCCCTGCGCACCGCCACAAAGGCAGAAAAGGCAGCAATGCCATTGGCGCAGGGGGCTCTCACCGTCACGCTCAAACTGTTCAATGCCATTGCCCGTGACAAAGGAGAGCTCATTCTCGGGTTGGGGGCGGTGATGTCTTCCGCCGTCGTAGCCTCCTTCCTGGAGAAGCGTGAGGAGTTGTGGCGCAGAATCCTCCGAGTCGACTTTGCCGCGGAAGCTGTGCGGCGAGAAGACCTGCAGGCCCTCTTGTCCCGGTATAGCCATGTGAGGCTGTGTATTACCGCTGGCGCCTCGATGTGATCAGGGGCGAGCAGCTGATGTAACAGCGTGCCGCTGATCTTCAATGGCTGCTGGCGAGTGGCAATTCTCCGAAGCGGATGAAGGTGCCAGGGGAGATTCGTAGATTGCCAGGGGTCGTCTGCCCTCTCGATGAATACGAGGCTCAGCGCTGCGCAGAACCTGTCCCGCAGGGGAGCTGTTCACGGGGCGGGAGGATTTTCTGGCCATACGTCATGCAGGGTGAAATTGTCACTCCCATGTTTTGAGGAGAGTGACTCATGGGGAGTGGTGATCGGTTGCGCGAGGAGTGACTGCCGTCATGCCACGCACGGAAACCGTCGCCGCAATTTTGAACCGAGTCTTTTGGGAAGGTGACGGGGGCAAGAGTGAGCAGGCAAACAAAAGTGTTGAAAATTGTTCTTGTTGCGCTTTTCTGTGCGCTCGTGAATGGCTGCGCACAGAACCATCTCGACTTTGTGGAACGAGAGCAGGTGGTTGTTGCCCTGAAGAGAGAGGACGATTCCCTGGCGCAAAAAATGGCGCCAGTATTTCAATTATTCGACACCAGAAAGGACTATAACCGGATTGGAGGAGTGCATGCCTCCGGAACAAAAGATGCCAATACTGTCACCATTGACCCTGATCATCCTGTGTTCTACATAGGCACAAGCCATTTCAGTACTGCAAAGAATCGCTATACCAACCTCATTTATCGAGTCCATTTCCTTGAGCAACCTTTTAGCCTGGTGCCTTTCCATTATGGCGCGGGCCGGCACGTTGGTGTGCTGGTGATTCTCACCCTCGATGAACGTCACCAGGTTGTTTTGGTTACGACGGCACAGACTTGCGGCTGCTATGCGGCGAGCATCCCAACCAAAACGCTCTCACGGGATGCATATCCAACGGATTGGCCTTCCTCGAGCCTGTCTGTCGCTGGCGAGCACTTGCCGTCTCAGTTGCCGGCTATTGGTCCTGCGGGCCTTCTTCAGATTGTTCTTCGCCCTGAAATTCACAGAGTCATGGACGTTAACGTCATCTCAAGGACGTCCCTCACCGACGCAGCGGAATTCGCCGCATTTGCCGACTTGGCGTCTTTGAAAAAATTGCCTTTGGATGATGGTGCAACCACCAGTTTTTACTACCGGGATTGGCCCTTGGCTGGACACGTGAAGGGTGCGATCAAGCCTTGGGAGACATTGTTGCTCGGAATTGTCAGCCTGGATTTGTTTGTCGGCATGGACAAAGAGTTCGGGGATTCAGTGGAAAGTGGCAATCCTTTTTACACAAGTCTCAAGCCATGGAATAGAACGAGTTCCGATCTCAATAATTTTGCTCAGTATCTTCGATTCTATGGATGGCGTCTATGAGTTATGAACAGCTACCGGAGAGGCTGAGAAAGACCTGCCTCGCTCTCTTGTTGGCCATGATTTCCCCGTTGCCCTCTGACCTCGCCGCAAACCCATCATTCCTCGATGAAAGGTTTGTAACGCTGGACGACTGGCAGCCCATGACCTTTCCCAATATAAAACGTCATTCGACCTATTCCATCCAACCCTGCGGCAATAAAACCTGCCTGCTTATGGAGAGTGATAACTCCGCATCTGGCCTGTTGTGGAAAAAAACATTTAACGTGTATGAATATTCATTTCTTAAATGGCGATGGAAAGTATCCAATGTCTATCGCCAAGGTGACAGTGCGACAAAGGAAGGGGACGATTATCCTGCCCGTCTTTATGTGTTGTTCAATTATGACCCGGAAAAAGCATCTGCTTCAAAGCGGATCAAATATGAGCTGGCAAAATTGCTGCATGGCCAGTTTCCCCCAGATAGTTCTATCAGCTATATATGGGATAACCGAGAAACGACCAAGCCTTTCATTGTCAATGCTTACGCCTCTGAAGCCCGCATGATTCCCGTCAGTTCCGGGTCAGCCCAGGTTGAAACCTGGCAAGAATATTCTGTGAATATGCTTCAGGACTACAAGATGGCATTTGGACAAGACCCACCACCTCTGGCAAGTCTGGCAATTATGTGTGACTCCGACAACACACAGGAGTCAGCGAAAGCAATGGTCGACTATATTCGTATTGGATCTGGGCCTTGAGTTGTCTGAGGGTGCTAAAGTGGCTTTGCTTTCGAAAACAGCATGCTGTCGAGGCTCTTGGGCATGGCCGAACTTGATGAGTTGTCCTTGCCCTGGCAGTGTGGGATACAACATGTCTGAGGCTTGATGACCCTTATGTCAGTCATCATTAAGGCTTCCTTGAAAAATCACCTCGCTGCCGATTTTCTTCAAATCGAGTGTTGTAATATCAATATGATAGATGCCTCTTGTTTCGCCAAAATCGCATTTTTCAAAGTAGCCTTAAGTGTTCTTGACCTGAAGATTTGCCGGATACCACTTTTATGTGCATCTTCGACGAGTCAGGTAGTCCTGTTCTCTTGTTGGTGTGATCCAAAAAAACCAAGATGGAACAGAGGAATGAGGTGGTAGGGAAGGGCGCCGATGTGAAATAAAAAGGGGAAAACCAGTTGAGCTATCTGGTTATCCCCTTTTTTCAATGGTACACCCGGAGGGATTCGAACCCCCGACACCCGGATTCGAAGTCCG
>JANJUM010000072.1 GCA_024710585.1 Desulforhopalus sp. | reverse complement strand
CAGCTGCTCGCCGCCTGGTTACGCAATATGGAGCTGGCGGCGAAGATCACCAAGCACCAGAATCTCTAAATTCTTTAGCCTGAAGGGGCCTGGAGCGAAAAAGCCCAAAAACGATGCAACGCGGCAGTCCATCGACCGCCGCGTTGCCGCTTCCCTGGCGGACGACCCGCTCCCAACGCCAACAGCAGGCCAGCTCCGGCCACGGCCTTAAAGCAGAGTTGTTTCTCGCGGGGCTGCAGCTGCCGCGCCACCTCTTCCCCTGCAGCGCAGCTCGACTCCTGGCCACGGGCTGCACTGCCCCCGCCCCCGAACACAGCCGGTGCACCCCTTCATGGGACAGGCGCACGCCATACTCTTCGAGGAGCTTGCGCGAGATCTCGCGGTACGACCAGCGCTCGCGGCGCAAGGTGTGCATCGCTTCGATGATGCGCTGCTGCCCCTCGTGGGGAGTGAGAAAGCCGCCGCCGTCGACCTCCCAGCCAAAAGGCACCGGCCCGCCAAGATACTTGCCGAGGTCGCGCCCATGGCGTTTGGCGGTGCGGATCGCCCGCCCCTGGCCGCCTCGCTCGCAGACGGTGAGGGCGGCGAGAAGCTTGGCGACGAGAGACGCCGGCCCTTCCGAGACCTGCAGCCGGCGTTTTTCCGGCAGGCTGATATTGCCGCCGAGATCGACGCAGTGCAGGGCTATGCCCCCCGCCTTGAACTGCTGCAGCAGGCGCTCGCCTTCAAAGGCCGAGGACAGCACCCAGGCCGCGCGCAGCACCACCACCACATCTCCCGGGGTAAGCTGCGCCAGCAGATCCTTCCCTCGCTGGCGCAGCCTCAACGGGCGCTTGACGTGGCCATGTTCTTCCACCAGGCAGCGGGGCGCTGACAGACCGAGGTCACGGCAATAGGTGGCGAGGGCGGCGGCCTGTTCCGCCTCGGCCACCAGCTGGCTCCTGTCCCGTGCGAGAAAAATATAGCCCAGTACCTGCATCAGCTTCTCCGTGATACCATCGATGGCGCGTCATTGCGACCGCTGCTGCGACACCATCAGCTCAACAGGAAAGACCCTCCTCGGCGGCCTGCGGCAAGCTGCAAACCTCAGCGGGATGGTCGCTTTTTCGAGGTGTTATAGCCAGGATATAGGTTTCCCCGAGGTTTTCAAGGAAAAATCGCGCACGCCCCCGGGGAAATGGAAGCACCGGCCAGGCGCCGCCCTCCCGCCACTGACGGGCAGGCGGCGCAGTGACAGTTTTTGGTTCTCAAGGAGCGGTGACAATGCTATATTGACTGGTTCTCTGGCCCTCTGCCGACAACCCCGCTGGCGGCCCGCCGTCATGCCTGCAAGGAACGATTCAACTGATGGACACCCTCCGCCTCCTCGACCAATACCATAAACTCACCCCGTTCGAACAGGCACTCCTCCAATTCCTCTCCATCGTCTACGAACCTGCGCACTCCACGCTGATCATCAACTGCCTGCGCCGCCTCGACATCAGAAACCCCCGCGGTAACAAGCCAACCGCCGCCAACCTTTCCCATTATTTCAACAAATTCGAGCAGCTGGGACTCATCACCCGCGAACGGCAGTGCCACCCCGACCTGGTGGAGAGTCTCAGCAAACTGGCCATTGCCAGCGGCACCTTTGCCACCTGGGCCGACGTCATCCAGGCCGAGGCCCCCGTTTCCTACTACTACGGCAAATGGACGACGCGCTGCTGGCGTGGCATGCGCGAGATGCGCATCGGCATCTATACCCAGCAGTTCCAGCTCATCGACGACGCCGGGGAGTTCATCGCCGCCCAGTGCCGCGACCTCGCCGCCGACCCGCCGCCGGCGGTGCGCATCATGACCAGGCCCTTCGATCGCCAGTGGTTCCGCTCGTTGTCGACCTCCTTCCAGTTCTACCTGCTCAACAGCGTCCTCCACTACGGCAGCGAGACTCTCGCCGATTACCCCGAGGTGTTCGCCTATCTCGAAAACGAAGAGGAGTTCGCACAGCTGAACGAGGACGAACGTCTGCCATTCAGACGGCTGCTCTATAACGAACTGCTCTATCGCGGCCGGCTGGACGACGCCGCAGCCCTGCTCGACAGAGGCGACTCGTTCCTTGGCACCGGCGCCCGCGGCACCCTCCTCTTTCTGCGCGGTGACAAAAAGGCCGCCATGGCCGCCTTCGACCGCGACCTCGATTTCCTGCGCTCCCTCGGCAAGGGCGAGAAGGTAGCCTTTTTCGGACCGGCCGGCCTCTTTTACATCCTCGCCCGCCTCGACGGCGCTCCCCGGGACGATTACGCGGCCATCGCCGACGACATCGGCATCGCCCTGGCCCAGTTCCCCCTCGCCCCGGAGAATGAGGCCTACCGTTTCCTCGCCCAGGTCATCGCCTCGCACCTCACCAAGGAAGCTCCGGGAGAGACGCTGACCCTCGGAGGGAAACCCCGGCCCTCGACCCTTGGCCTCATCTTTGCCGGTCTCTGCCAGTACTGGCTGAACAGCGCCATCGATGCCGACAGCCTGGCCGTCCTCGAGGACAGCTACCAACGCAGCGAGAACGGCTGCTTCCGCCTCTTCACCCAGCTGCTGGCCGAGCTTCTCGCCGCCGCGCACCATGACAGCTCCGACTATGCCGCCGCCTACACCCTGCTCCGCGAAGAGACAGCGATCATCCCCCTTCTGCCCCTGCTCGAGGCCGAGGAACCGTGGCGGCGCACCCTTGAAGCGCTGATCCTCGCCACCTCCCAGGATCACGACGCCACCCGCGGACAGACCCGCCTGGCGTGGATGGTGGCTTTTAAAGGCAAAGACATCGAAGTCTTGCCGAGAGAGCAGAAACTCGGCGACGACGGCCGCTGGAGCAAAGGGCGGCCGATCTCCCTGGCGCGCCTCTACCAGGCGGGCACGCTTCCCTACCTGTCCAGCCAGGACCGCCGCATCTGCGCCGAAATCAAAAAGGTCGAGGCTCCGGAAACCCAGCATGTTTCCTTCTCCCTGCCGATGGACAAGGCCCTGCCGCAGATGATCGGCCACCCCCACCTCTACCTGGCCAACTCCCCCAGCACGCCGGTGGAGTTCGTCGCCGGCGAACCGGAACTGCTGGTGGAGGAGCGCGGCGATTTTCTTCATATCTGCTTCGCCCACCCGGTCACCGGCGACAGCATCAACACCCTCCGCGAGACACCCACGCGGGTGAAGATCATCAGCATCAACGACAACCACCGTCGCATTGCGCAGATCACCGGGAAAAGCGGCATCACCGTGCCGAAATCGGCCAGCGAACAGGTCCTCACCGCCATCGGGAACATTTCCTCGTTCATGACCGTGCACTCGGCCATCGCCGCCGACAGCAGCCGCCACGCAGGCAATATCACCTTCGTCGAGGCCGACTCCACCATCTACATGCACCTTATCCCCTATGGCACCGGCTTTCGACTGGAGATGTTCGTCAAACCCTTCATCGAGGGCGGGCACTATCTCAAGCCAGGCCAGGGTGTGGAGAACATCATGGCCGAGGTCAACGGCCGCCGCCTGCAGACCCGCCGCAACCTCGCCCTTGAGGAAGAAAAAGCGCGCGATATAGAAGAGATGTGCCCGATGCTCGACTTGGCCATGGATATGGAGCAGGAAAACGACCGCGAGTGGCACCTCCTCGACCCCGACGACTGCCTGCAGACATTGATGGAGCTCCAGGCCATCCGCGACAAGGTGGTCATCGAGTGGCCGGAAGGAGAGAAGCTGACAATCACCCAGAAGGTCGGCTATCGCAACCTCAACCTCAAGATCCGCACCAACGCCCAGGAGTGGTTCTCGCTAAGCGGGCAGCTCACCCTCGACCAGGGCCAGGTCATCGAGCTCAAGGACCTCCTATCCCGCCTGCGCACCAGCACCGGCCGCTTCGTCGAGATCAACGACGGCCAGTTCATCGCCCTGACCCAGGAATTTCGCAAACGCCTCGACGAGCTCAGCCTCTTCGCCGACGGTGACGGCGGCGAAGACAACGAACTTCTCTATCATCCCCTGGCGGCGATGCAGCTGGAGAAGCTCACCAGCCAGGTCAGCACCGAAACCGACGACGGCTGGTCGCGAGTCCTCGAGAAGATGCGCGACGCCCAGAACTACATGCCGGAACTGCCCTCGACCCTGCGCGCCGAGCTGCGCGTCTATCAACGCGAGGGCTTCGAGTGGCTGGCCCGCCTCGCCCACTGGGGAGTGGGCGGCTGCCTCGCCGACGACATGGGCCTCGGCAAGACCCTGCAGTCGCTGGCCATAATCCTCAAGCTGGCGGCCGACGGGCCATCTCTGGTGGTTGCCCCGACCTCGGTGTCTTCCAACTGGCAGTCGGAGGTGCGCCGCTTCACCCCGACCATCAAGGTCAAGCTGTTCACCGGCCGCGACCGCGAGAAAAGCATCCGCAGCCTCGGCAAGTTCGACCTGCTCATCACCACCTACACCCTGCTGCAGCAGGAGCACGAACTGCTTTCCTCGGTGCAGTGGCAGGCGATCATCCTCGACGAGGCCCAGGCCATCAAGAACTCGAGCACCAAGCGTTCCCAGGCGGCCATGGCGTTGTCGGCACGGTTCAAGCTGATCACCACCGGCACCCCCATCGAGAACCACCTCGGCGAGTTGTGGAACCTCTTCAACTTCATCAACCCCGGCCTGCTCGGCAGCCTCAACAGCTTTAACGAACGCTTCGCCATCCCCATCGAGCGTTTCCACGACCGCGAGGCCAAACTGCAGCTGAAGAAGCTCATCCGCCCGTTCATTCTGCGGCGCATCAAGTCCCAGGTGCTCGAGGAGCTGCCGCTGCGCACCGAGGTCACCCTTGAGGTGGAGATGAGCGCGGAGGAAGCGGTCTTCTACGAGGCCCTGCGGCAAAACGCCATCGACAGCCTGGAGAACAACTCCGACAAGAAGGGCCGCCACCTGCGCATCCTCACCGAGATCATGCGCCTGCGCCAGGCCTGCTGCCACCCGCGGCTCATCGACGCCAACAGCAACGCCGAAAGCGCCAAGCTGCGCGTCTTCTCTTCCATCGTCGAGGAGCTCCTGTCCAGCGGGCACAAGGCCCTGGTGTTCAGCCAGTTCATCGGCCACCTGGCGCTGATCCGCGAATACCTCGACGGCCAGGGGGTCAGCTACCAGTACCTCGACGGCAGCACCCCGGGAAAACTGCGCAAGGTCAGCGTCGACGCCTTCCAGTCCGGTCATGGCGACCTCTTTCTCATCAGCCTCAAGGCTGGCGGCCTCGGCCTCAACCTCACCGCCGCCGACTATGTCATCCACATGGACCCATGGTGGAACCCGGCGGTGGAGGACCAGGCCTCAGACCGCGCCTACCGTATCGGCCAGACGCGCCCGGTGACCATCTACCGCCTGGTGTGCAAGGGAACGGTGGAAGAGAAGATCGTCAAGCTGCACCAGGAAAAACGCGAGCTGGCGGGCAGCCTGCTCGACGGCAGCGACATGAGCGCCAAGATGAGCTCCGAGGAGTTGCTCGACCTCATCAGGGGCAGCTGAGCCGAGCAGGCAGCATGGCCGTGACCTGACGCGAGGCAGTGTAGAGGCGGAGAAGGCCTGGCGGGGAAGCGGTGCAGGGAGCGCCGGCCGAATGGGCCGCTATGGCGCCAGCCGGGGGAGGATGAGGCCGAAGAACGACTCGTCGCCGGAGGTGAAGTGCCAGCCGAGGTGAGTGCGGCAGCGGCGGCAGAGGGCGATGCGCCACAGATGGCCGGCGAACCAGGTGAACTCGGCCGAAGGCGGCCCGGAGGCTATGCAGCCGACTGCCTGGCGGAAGCAGCCGACCTCATAGACAATGCCCGCCGGGTTGAAAAAAGTGTGCCGATGGGCGCCGCCCACGGCGAATCGCTGCTCGCCTCCGGTGACCACCTGGCCACAGGCGCGGCAGCGAATCCCCTCTTCATTTTTGGACGCCGTTTGACGGCGCCTCTTCACGGCCGGCCGGCCATCCTCTTCCGACCGACCCTCCCGCAAGCGCAGATAAGGCCTACCGAGCGACTCCATAGTGGGCGACGATCGCCTCGATCATGGCCGCGATAGTGTGCTCTTCGGGCATGACATCGACCTTGAGCCCGCTATCGGTGACCGTCTTGGCGGTTATCGGACCGATGGCGGCGATCTTCACCCCGGCCATGAGCTTCTCCACCTCGCCGGGGGCGCCATCCTCGAGGAGGGCGAGGAAATTGCGCACCGTCGAGGAACTGGTAAAGGTCACCATGTCGATGGCGCCGCGCGCCAACTCGGTGCGAAGGAACTCCTTGTCGCCTTCGGCCGGGCAGTTCTGGTAAACCGGCACCACCGTCACCTGAGCACCGGCGCCGCGCAGGGTCTCGGGGAGAATCTCCCTGGCCTGCAGGGCCCTGGGGATGAGGATGTTGCGCCCTTCCACCCCCTGGTCGAGCAGGCTCTCGGCCAGCCCCTCGCCGGTGAAGACGCTGGGGATGAGGTCGGCGTGCAGCCCGTAATGAAGCAGCAGATCGGCGGTGCTCTTGCCGACCACGGCGATCTCCGGCCCCTTGAGGCTGCGCGCGTCCAGGCCCTTGCTGTGGAGGCGCTCGAAGAAGTACTTGACCCCGTTGAGGGAAGTGAAGAGGATCCAGTGGAACTCGTCGAGCCGCTCCAGCTGCTCGTCCAGGGCGGCGTAGGAGTCCACCGGCTGGATGCGGATGGTGGAGAACTCGAGGCAGTCGGCGCCGAATTCCTCCAGCCCGGCGACCAGTTCGCTGGCCTGCTCGCGGGTGCGGGTGACAAGGATTTTCTTGCCGAACAGGGGCCGCTTCTCGTACCAGTCGATGGTGTCGCGCAGCCGCACCACCTCGCCGATGATAATCAGCGACGGCGGCTTGATGCCGGCGTCCTTGACCACGTCGGCAATGGTTTCCAGCGTGCCGACCACCGAGCGCTGCTCCGGGGTCGAGGCCCAGCGCACCACCGCCACCGGGGTCTTGGGGTCGCGACCGTATTTGATGAGGTTGGCAACGATAATGGGCAGGTTTTTGATGCCCATATAGACCACCAGCGTGCCGACCCCGGTGGCCAGCTTCTCCCAGTCGATGCCGGAGTTCTCCTTGGTCGGGTCCTCGTGGCCGGTGAGGAAGGCGACGGTGGCGGTATAGTCGCGGTGGGTGATGGGAATGCCGGCATAGGTGGCGGCGGCGGTGGCCGATGTCACCCCGGGGACGACCTCGAAGGCCACGCCGGCGGCGTGCAGTTCCTGCACTTCCTCGCCACCGCGGCCGAAGATGAAGGGATCGCCGCCCTTGAGGCGGACCACCATCCTGCCGCTGCGGGCGTGATCGACCAGCATCTGGTTGATCTCTTCCTGGGTATGGCTGTGCTCCACCCCGCCCTTCTTGCCGACGTAGATCAGCTCGGCGCCGGGGGACACGTGTTTGAGCAGCTTCTTGCCGGCGAGATAGTCGTACACCACCACTTCGGCCTTTTCGAGCAGGCTCTTGCCACGCACGGTGATCAGGCCCGGATCGCCCGGACCGGCGCCGACCAGGTATACCTTTCCAGTTTTCTTCATTGCTTTAGAGGGCTCGCGCAAACGAGCGACAAAGGGGGGAATTGAGCAGACATCGCGGGGTGTTTTGCCTGGGCATGCCCGGCGACGGCGGACGGGCGCGGGATATCGCCCGCGCCCGCCGGGGAAACGACTTAGAGCTGTTTCATGATCGCTTCGGTGACCTCGCCGATCGAGGCCGAACCGTCGACGGAGATGACTTTGGGGCCGTCGGCGCTCTTGAAGTAGTTGACCGCCGCCATGGTGCCGGTGACGGTGTCGTAGTAGATATTATGGCGCTTGTCGATGGCCTCGACGTCCTGGTCGTCGGCGCGGGTCTTGAGCTCGCCGCCGCAGACGCGGCACACCAGCTTGCCGTCTTTCTCCACCGGTTTGATGGCGTCGAAGGCGATATGGTTGGGGTGGTTGTTGTCGTTGACACAGAGGCGGCGGCCCATGATGCGCTCGCGGGCGATCTGGCGGTCGAGGACGATCTCGATGACGTAGTCGAGGGCCAGGCCCTCTTTCTTCAGCGTCTCGGCGAGGGTGATCGCCTGATCCTTGGAGCGCGGGAAGCCGTCGAGAATCCAGCCGGCCTTGCAGTCTTCTTTCTGGAGACGGGAGACCATCATCGGGATGGTGATGTCGTCCGGCACGAGGTCGCCGCGATCGATATAGGCCTTGGCTTTCTTGCCAAGCTCGGTGCCACCGACGATATGCTCGCGGAAGATGGCGCCCGACTCGATATGGGGCAGGTTGAATTTCTTCTGTACGATGGCCCCCTGGGTACCCTTGCCACTGCCGTTCGGCCCAAAGATGAGAATATTTTTACCCATGATGCTCCTTTCCTCCTGCTTACGTTCAAGGTTGGCGCAGCCCCTCGCAGGGCGGCACGAATAAGAATACCAACGACCCGCCAATGCGGGAAATCCGAACAGATACGAGAAAATATCGACGCGGCGCCGCAGCCATGGGCGCCACGTTGGCAAGCGAAATACTATAGACCAAATCAGCCGCCCGGGCCATAAAAATATCTCCGCGAAGATTTTGACATTCAACCGGAAAGCGGGTACCGTACTTGCTTCCCGCCGCGCTCGCGCCTCCCCCGCCAGCCCGCCATGGCCAGTGGCCGGCGCCAGCACAGGCACTCCATCTTCACGTCAACACCTTCCACCTACTGAACGCACATGAAAGACATCCAGGTCGGCATCATCGGTTTCGGCACCGTCGGCAAAGGCCTCGCCTACGCTCTCCTCGAACAGCAGGAGCGCCTGCGGCAGAAAACCGGCATCACCTTCGCCCTCAAGACCGTCGCCGACATCGCCATCACCGAGTTGCCCGCCGAGTTCGCCGGGGTCACCCTGACCGCGCGGGCCGCCGACATCTTCGCCGACCCGGAGATCGATATCGTCGTCGAGCTCATCGGCGGCATGGAACCGGCGAAAAGCTTCCTGCTCGCCGCCATCGATGCCGGCAAGCACGTCGTCACCGCCAACAAGGCGCTGCTCTCGGTGCATGGCGGCGAGATCTTCCGCGCCGCCGCGGCGAAAAACGTCGAAGTCGGCTTCGAGGCCAGCGTCGGCGGCGGCATCCCGGTGATCAAGGCCCTCAAGGAGGGGCTGGTTGCCAACCGCATCAACTTCATCGAGGGGATCATGAACGGCACCGCCAACTACATCCTCTCGCAGATGACCGACCGCGGCACACCTTTTGCCGAAGTGCTCGCCGAGGCGCAGCAGCTCGGCTACGCCGAGGCCGATCCGACCTACGACGTAGAGGGCATCGACACCGCCCATAAGCTCGCCATCCTCATGACCCTGGCCTATGGCAAAAACGTGCGCCTCGAGCACATCACCGTCGAGGGCATCAGCTCCATCGAGCCCATCGACATCCGCTTCGCCGAGAAATTCGGCTTCCGCATCAAGCTGCTCGCCATCAGCCGCAACCACGGCGACAGTTTCGAGGCCCGCGTCCACCCGACCATGGTGCCGAAGGGCCACATGCTGGCCACGGTCAACGGCGCTTTCAACGGCATCCAGTTCCAGGGGGACACGGTCGGCGACGTCATGCTCTACGGCAGAGGCGCCGGAATGATGCCCACCGGCAGCGCCGTCTGCGCCGACGTGGTCGACATCGGCCGAAATATCAGCTGCGGCAGCGTCAACCGCGTGCCGGCCCTGGCTTTTTTGCCGGAGCATATTGGCGAGCCGACCATCACCCCGATGCGCCATCTCGTCTGCCCCTATTACTTCCGTGTCACCGCCCTCGACCAGCCGGGGGTGCTGGCGATGATCACTGGCATCTTCGGCAAGTACGGCATCTCCATCCAGTCGATGATGCAGGATGGCCAGGACAGCGGCGAGCCGGTCTATATCGTCTTCCGCACCCATAATGCCGAGGAGGACGCGGTGGTCAAGGCCATCGCCGAGATCGACGGCCTGCCGGTATGCAGCGCCCCGACGGTGAAGATCCGCATCCTCAACCCGGAATGACGCCATGAAATACCTCATTCTCGTCGGCGACGGCATGGGCGACTACCCCATCGCCGAGCTCGGCGGCAAGACCCCGCTGCAGGCCGCCGCCACCCCGAACATGGACCGGCTCTGCGCCGCCGGCGAACTCTTCCTGACCAGGACCGTGCCCGACGGCTTCCCCCCGGGGAGCGACGTCGCCAATATGTCGCTGCTCGGCTACGATCCGGCGCGCTACTATACCGGGCGCGCACCCCTCGAGGCGGCGGCGATGAACATCCGCCTTGCTGCCGACGAGACCGCCTTCCGCTGCAACCTGGTGACCCTCGACGAAGAGGGCGACGGCCGCGTGGTGATGCGCGATTTCTGCTCGGGCCATATTTCCACCGAGGAGGCCCACCAGCTCATCGCCGATCTTGAGCGCCACTGCTCCTCACATGCCTTTCACTTCAAACCCGGGGTCAGCTACCGCCACCTGGTGATCTACAAGGGAGAGCATCCCGGCTTCGCCCCGGTGCCGCCCCACGACCATATTGGCAAAGATGTCACAACCTACTGGCAGGCCTACCGGCAGCACCACCCGTGGCGCGAGCTGCTCGACCAGGCCGGCAGGCTGCTCGCCAAGCACCCGGTCAACGAGAAGCGGCGGGCCGCCGGCAAGAACCCGGCAACCCAAATCTGGCTATGGGGCGAGGGCAAGATGCCTTCGGTGCCGACCCTGGTCGACCGCTTCGCCATCAGCGGGGCGATGATCAGCGCCGTCGACCTGCTCAAAGGGCTGGGCGTGGTCGGTGGCCTGACGGTGATCAACGTCCCCGGCGCCACCGGCTATATCGACACCAACTACGAGGGCAAGGCCCAGGCCGCCTGCCAGGCCCTGCGCCAGGGCGACTTCGTCTTCGTGCATCTCGAGGCCCCGGACGAAGCCGGCCACCAAGGCTCGCTGGCCGATAAACTCACCGCCATCGAAGACTTCGACAGGCGCATCGTCGCCCCCATCGTCGCTGATCTCGACGACCGTGGCGAGGACTACCGCGTTGTGGTCACCATGGACCACTTTACTCCGCTGGCCCTGCGCACCCATGTCTCCGACCCGGTGCCAACCCTGCTCTTCGACTCGCGCCGGCGGCAGCCGGGCTGTGGCCTCGCCTTCCATGAGGAGAACGCCCGCCGCCACGACGCCTCCACCGGCATCAGGCTCGACGCCGGCCACCAGCTGGTTGAGAAGCTTCTGCGCCATGACTAGGCAACCGGTCTTCACCAGCACTGTCCGTGTCCTCTATGGCGATACCGATGCCGGCGGCGTGGTTTACAACGCCAACTATCTGCGCTATTTCGAAATCGGCCGCACCGAGCTGATGCGCGCCTGGGTCTGTTCCTATAAAGAGATCGAGGGACTCGGCCTGGTGCTGCCGGTGACCGAGTGCTACAGCCGCTACAAGGCCCCGGCTTTCTACGACGACCTCCTCGTGGTCGAGACGACCATCGCCGAGGTCAGCACTCTCAAGTGCCGCTTCAACTACCGCATCCTGCGCCAGGAGGAGGAGCGGGCCAAGCTCCTGGTCAAGGGCTATACGGTGCACGCCGCCGTCACCCGCGAGGGCCGCCTCGCCCGCATCCCCGAGGAAATTCACCAAAAAATCGCCCGATACCTGGCCAGCAGCGGCTCATCCACAGTCAGCGACGAATAATCGTTGACAGATTTTCCCCGGGGTGTATAGTAGGCAGCTCATCGCGGGGTGGAGCAGTCTGGTAGCTCGTCGGGCTCATAACCCGAAGGTCACAGGTTCAAATCCTGTCCCCGCTACCAAATAAAATCAGGCACTTAACTAGATTATCAGTTAAGTGCCTTTTTTGTTTTTTGACCCTATTTTGACCCAGTAGCGAAAATTGCCTCTTTTTTTGCGGGCATTCGCGGGTAACGGTGGCTATGTGGTCACAGTGACCAAATGAGTTTCCTTTCCGGTAACGAAATAGGACGGCGCAACTTTGCGCTAAGC
>JANJUM010000049.1 GCA_024710585.1 Desulforhopalus sp. | reverse complement strand
GTAGCGGCCGATGGCATCCTGGCGCGGCGTGCCGGTGATCTCCTCGGCGGCGCGGTTGAAGGTCATGATGCGCCAGTTATGGTCGACGGTGAAGACCCCCTCGGAGATCGATTCGAGGATGATCTCATGGGCCTTGTCGGTGATGACCCCGTGTTCTTTGGCTAATTTCCCGGGAAGTCCCGATCGGGATCGTGAATCTTTTGCCATCTCATCTGCTCCATAGCCCTGCAGATGAATTGTGTCATTCATTGCCGGCAGGCGAATATTTTTGTGGTGATGAGAAACATACAGGATTTGTTACTCGGACCAACAATAGTCATTGCCATTCCTTGTGGCGACCTCTTTTTCCCAGCACTCTCCTGTGTCGCCACTATCGTCCTCAACCCCCGGTGGTCTGCTCGCCAGCAACTCGCAGCGGCATATCACTTCGTCACAGTCGCAACGACCTGCCCACAGCCCTCAGGGAAAATTATTATTTTTGTTGGCGAAACCCGCCTGTTGCAACAGTCTTGAGAAGGATGAGGATTTCCGCTTATATTACGTTATGTTGTGCGACCATAAGACCAGCCCGCCGTCCCAGGGCGCGAGCAGGGCTAAATCACAGGATAAAAATATTTGCATATTCTGTGGTGATACGATATGAAAAATAGAATTGTAAAGCTTTTGCGCGTCTAATGATCTTTCAGGAGGGAAAAATGAAGAAAACGTTCTGCAAAGCTCTGGCCCTGTCAGCGGCGATTGCATTGGCAACCGCGAATATCTCGTTCGCGGTGGGCGGAAGCATTGGCCACGGCGACATCTCCGTCTACAAAAACGGTCAGCTGTCCAACAAGCTGAGCGGGCAGAATCCCATCGAAGATGGCTCGCTGCTGGTTTGTGACGGCAAGTGCATGATCAAGTCCGAAGGCATCTCCCTCATCGCCGGCGACAAGGCCAAGATCGCCGTCGCCAACGAAGAGGGCTCCTTCAAGCTCTACATGAAGGAAGGAAAAGTCGACTACATCATCACCAGCAACGTCCGCACCATCGCCTTCTACACCCCGCAGGGCACCTACACCGTCGCCGAGGTGGTCTTCAACGCCGGCAATCAGAGCTCGGTGAAAGGCACCGTCGAAGTCAGTGCAGACGGCAAGACCGAGATCAGCGTCAGCGAAGGCCGCATGGTCTTTGCCACCGCAGAAGGGATGAAGACCGTGGACGCCAACAACAAGATCGTCCTTGCCGTCGCCCCTGGAGACGGCGGTCTCTCCACGACCACCACCCTCCTCATCGGCGCCGGGGCTGTGGCCGGCGGCACCCTGGGATACCTGATCTACGACAACAACAAAGACGACGACGACACTCCTGCAAGCCCCGCGCAATAAGTAATTTCTCGGCTGTCGATTACGGGGTTGCCTTCTCGCTGTAAAGGCAACCCCCTTTTTTTAGATTTTTCACCGCTCGTTTTTCATGGACACCATGCGTCTCCTCCCCGCATACCTTTGCCTGCTCGTTCTTGTCTGCTCCCTGGCCTCATGCGGGGACAAGGAGAGATTCAAACCGACCACGAATCTCACAACCTTTCAGACGCTTCATGAACAACAGCAAAAGCAGGATGCGGCGGCCAATAAGATCAGCGCCGTGCCCATGGTTTCCGAAACCGGGGGCAATGCCGGCGAGTACCTGCTTGGCGATGGCGACCTGCTGACCATAAAGGTGCTCGAGGAAAGCAACCTCAACACGGAAACCCGTGTCACCTCGAAGGGCTACATCAATGTGCCGCTGCTGGGCGATGTGAACGTCAAGAATCTCACCGCCTCGCAGGTCGAGAAAAAACTGGCCGAGCTCTACAAGAAGGACTTCATCCACGACCCCCATGTCTCGGTGTACATCAAAGAGCGCATGAGCAGGCAGATCACCCTGATCGGCGCGGTGGAAAAACCGGGCACCTACGATTTCATCGGGCAGCGGCGGCTCCTCGATGTCTTTGCCATGGGCAGCGGCTTGAAAAAAGAGGCCGGTTCTTCCGCGTACATCACGCGCCAGGACACGGAAACGGGCAAGGCGACCAACTACCTGGTGGACCTCGAAGACCTGATCAAGAACGGCAATATGGCCAACAACCACGTCATCCTTGGCGGAGATGTCGTCTTCATCCCCAAGGCGGGTCAGTGTTTCGTCGATGGCGCGGTAAGAAAACCGGGCACCTACCCCCTGGAGAGCAACATGACCGTCACCGAGGCCATTGTGCTTGCCGGCGGTCTGGCAGGCTACGCGGATGACGACAGCATCAAGCTGGTCCGCTATATGGGCCGCGGCAAAGAACGCCAGGTGGTCAGCCTCAAATACGACGACCTGCAGAGCGGCGTTGCCGACTCCCTGGTGCTGAAGGATCAGGATATCATCTTCATCGAATCGAGCGCCAGCGGCAAGCTGTTCTCGGGGGCCGGCTTCACCCTTGGCTTCATGGGCACGGGAGTCAGTTTCAGAAACCCTGAACAATAACTCTTCTATTGTTCTCTCAAGACTCTCTATCGTGAATACGGCATCATATCATAAGCTCATTTCCTATGTGGTGCTGGCTGTTGTCGTCTCTATTCCGTTTCTGTTCGGCGCCGTGCACCCCGTCGTTTCCGGGGCGTATGTCTTCGTCATTCTTACCGTTCTCGGCTCCTGGCTGCTGCTGACCCCCGATATCGCCAGCGGCGGCAGCCGGTTTTCGCCGTGGCTGCTCATCCCTGTTCTGTTTATCGCCATGCTCGCCCTGCAGGCCATCCCCCTGCCTCTCGGCCTGCTGGACGTTCTCTCCCCCCAGCGCGGGGAGAGGTTGCATACCCTGAACGCTCTCGCCGAAACCTCTCTACGGTTCGCCTCCTTGAGCGAAGGCGGGCCACGTGGGCTGCACATGGCGATTTTTTACCTGGCGATCCTGCTGTACTGCCTGGCATTGGTCAGGCTGCTTGACAAGGTTCCGGCTTTTCAGAACCAGCTCCTTTATTGCCTGGTTGCCATCGGCAGCGCCGAAGCGCTCTACGGGCTGCTCCAGCTGCTCAACCCGCAGATCGGCATTCTCTGGCTCCCCAACCCGGAGCGCGCCGCCCATGGCACCATTATCTACAAGAACCAGTACGCCTCGCTGCTCAACATGATCTGGCCGCTGGCTCTCGGCATAGCCTTCAACGATTATGCGGGCAGGAAAATCAGAAAGACGAAGAGAAAACGAAAGTTCGTCGAGAAGGTCAACGAGTTGAGCAATGTCCCGCTGCGCACCCCCCTTCTGCTCGGCGGCGGCATCGTCATGCTGCTGGCGGTTCTCTTCTCCCTGTCGCGCGGCGGCATTCTGTCGATGGTCGTCGCCATCTTCGCGCTGATGCTCTTTCTGCCGCTTTCCACGCCGCGCAAGGTGGGGGCATCGCTGACCCTGGCCGCCCTGCTCTGCGGCTACGGGTGGCTGCTCGGCTTCGAGACCATCTTCGCCCGCTTCGGTTCCCTCGATCAGTCGGGCACCCATCGCCTGAGCATTTATCTGCATTCCCTGCCGATGCTGATGGATCACTGGCTGACCGGAATCGGCATGGGTTCGTATGCCCTGCTCTCGCCGATCTACCTCAAGGGCTTCCCGCTGGGGACGCTGTACGATTCGGCCCACAATGAATATCTCGAACTGGCCATCGAACTGGGCATCCCCTTCGCCCTGATACTGTTCGCCTGGCTCTTCGCCGGGATCGTCAGCCTCACTCGGGGGGTGCTGCTGCTCGGCAATCAGCCCTCGGTCGAGCCGCAGCGGCAGGTGATAGCCATCGCCTCGCTGGCCGGCCTGATCGCTTTGCTCGTGCATGGCAGCGTCGACTTTGGCTGGCGGCTGCCCGCCAACACCCTTTATGGGGCGACCCTCCTCGCGCTGTGCCTGCACGGCCTGCAGCCGCCGGCCGAACCCGAAACGGCCGCTCGAGAGGGATAAAGGCGCTCCCATGGACGACATCAGAGCGCAAGAAGACACAATGCCAAACGTTAGAGAGGGCTTCCTCGATATTCACACCCATATCCTGCCCGGTCTCGACGACGGTCCGAAGACGCTCGAGGAAAGCCTCGCCCTGGCCCGCATCTACCAGGCGACCGGCATCACCACCATCGTCGCCACCCCGCACTTCCTGCCGGGAACCGCCTGGGCGCCAGCGGCGTCGCGGGTCCTCGAAGGGGTCGCCGCCTTGAACGGCGAACTCCGCC
>JANJUM010000029.1 GCA_024710585.1 Desulforhopalus sp. | reverse complement strand
CCGATGGCGATGTTCGCCGCCTGCTCCACCTTGCTCTGGTTGGTGACCTTGCCGTCGATGGTCGAAGCCGCCCAGACGGTGGAAACACCCATGGCCATAACCAGACTCAATGCACTCACTAACACTGTCTTTTTCATAGTCTTGCCCTCATTTCGTGTTTTTTGACTTCCCGTTTATCGGGAACTTCCCCCTCAAGGAACTCTCCTTTGCTCTTATGTCTCGGCCCATGACCGAAAAGTTCATTCTTTTTGTCGCACACTCCAAAAAAACTGTCAACCCGAGGCGCCACGCCACGACAAATTTGACGACGCCGGGACGGCATGCCCAAAACACCTCATGGAACACCTTGTGAAACGTGCGACTCTCGCGGAAAATCGGCTGGAAGACAGGCACCCGGCCCACCGCGGTGGAAAGGCCTGGGACCTTGCAGGCATGAAGAGAAACGGAGATAAGACAACCTGTCGGTCGCCGGGGCGGGTACTGTGTCGCTTTCCCGACAAAAACAGTACGGCATGGTGTCACCCCCTCTGATGCGATAAGATGCCGTGGCGACAGAAAACCCACGTTCAACAGGTCGTGAGAAAAACTCTACAGAGAGTATAAACCAAAACCCCTTTTACAGCAAGGCGGGCCCAAAAAAAATGGGCCTCCCGCAAGCGCCTTCATTAACTTTCGATTCCAATACGTTAGCGAAATGTTAGCGTTCCCTCGCTCACCCCGGCCCGCCACGAGCAAGGGGCAGTCCTCCCCAGGAGAGGCCCGGGCATATCCATGTGAAATTGCACTATCCTGACCCTCCTCCTATGGCGAACTGGGCAGGACCGGCTCCATCTTGAAGTTTCCAGGCGTTCCTTGTATCTTTCGCCACCTCCGGGCGGTCGTCATGGAGCGATGATGCACGACCGCCCTCCCCTACCGAGACCGACGCCGATGAAGCAGCCCTCCCTCTTTACCTCCGACACCCCGGCCACAGAGGCGCCTCTGGCGGAAAAAGCGCGTCCCACTGACCTGGGCGCCATCCTCGGCCAGGCGCGGCTGCTCGCCGCCGACTCCCGTTTTCGCCGCATGCTCTACAGGGACGAATACGGTTCCTTCATCCTCTGGGGCCCGCCGGGCACCGGCAAGACCACCCTGGCGAGGCTCATCGCCCAGCGCACCCGCCACATCTTCCGCCCCTGCAGCGCCGTGCACAGTAAGATCGCCGAGGTCAAGGCCTTGATGGAGCAGGCTGCGCAAAGCCAGGCCCGCGACGGCCGCAAGACCATCGTCTTCATCGACGAGATCCACCGCTTCAACAAGTCGCAACAGGATGCTTTCCTGCCCTACGTGGAATCGGGGGCGATCATCCTCATCGGCGCCACCACCGAGAACCCCTCTTTCGAGGTGGTGCCGGCCCTGCTCTCGCGATGCCACGTCTTTGTCCTCGAGCCCCTGTCGACGGATGACCTCGAGGCCATCCTGCGCCGCGCCGCGCCGCTCACCGCCAAGCGGCTCGCCATAACCGACGAGGTCTTTCGCACGCTGGCCGAACAGGCTGGCGGCGACGCCCGCAAGGCGCTCAACGACCTCGAGCTGCTCTGCCGCAGCGCCGAGATCGGCGACGACATCACCCTCGACACCCTGGGCAAGATGGGCATTAACCGCCCACTCTTCTACGACAAGGGAGGCGAGGAACACTACAACCTCATCTCCGCCCTGCACAAATCGGTGCGCGGCAGCGACCCGCAGGCCGCCCTCTACTGGCTGGCGCGGATGCTCGAGGCCGGGGAGGACCCGCTCTATCTCGCCAGGAGACTGGTGCGCATCGCCTCCGAAGACGTCGGCCTCGCCGACCCCCAGGCCCTGGTGCAGGCGGTGGCGGTCAAGGAGGCGGTGCACTTTCTCGGCATGCCCGAGGCTTCGGTGGCCCTCTGCCAGGCTGTCGTCTACCTGGCCACCGCCCCGAAGAGCAACGCCCTGGAGACGGCCTACCTCGAAGCGAGGGACGATGCCCTGAAGACCAGCCACTGCAAAGTGCCGCTGTCGATCCGCAACGCCCCGACAAAGTTGATGAAGGACCTCGGCTACCAGCAGGGCTACCGCTATTCCCACGATTACGACAACCACTACAGCTACCAGCGCTGCTTCCCCGACGCCGTGCCGGAAAAAACCTACTACCGCCCCTCCTCCTTCGGTTTCGAAAAAGACATCGCCAAGCGCTTGACCTGGTGGCAGCAGCTTAAGGAGCGTGACCTCGCCGCAAGGAAAAACGACGGCGGGTGAACCCAGGTTCCGGCAAGGCAACATGAAAGGCCGCAGCCGAGACGCGTTGCGCCGGTCATCCACAGCCCCACTCCCGGCGTTGCGACCCGAGGCTGCGGCGCCTGGCCTTGCCCAGCCCCGCGAAGGCGCCCGGGGATTTGCCATCGCAGGGGAACTATGGTACAACCTGCCCCAGGGGGCAGTCCCCCTGCCCACCGTTCCAATCAGCCAACCTCCGCCGCCTCCCGGCCCAAATGACCGCCTTCTACGACAAAATCACCTATCTCTTCGACCCGCTGCACCACCTCTGGGAACATGAGCGCATGCACCGCAAGATCTCCGTGGCACTGGTGCTGTTCTTCCTCCTCAGCCTGGTGACCATCGAGCTCAACCGCCGCCTGCTGCTGCCGCCGATGCTCGCCGCAGCGGTGCCGAAGAACCATTTCTTCGCGGTGCAGGCGGCCTTCACCGTGGTGCTCATCCTCGAAGTGATCAGCCTCATCTTCACCCTGCCCTGCTCTTTCAGTCGTTCGGTGGGCAAGCAGTTCGAGATCCTCGCCCTCATCCTCCTGCGCAATGCCTTCAAGGAGCTCTCCTATTTTCCCGAGCCGATCACCTTCGAAGGCAACCAGCAGGCCATCCTGCACATCCTCTCCGACGGCTTCGGGGCCCTGTTGATCTTCGCCCTGCTTGGCTATTATTACCGCATCCAGAGCCGCGGCGGCGAAGAGAAGATGCGCGCCGAGGTGCTCTACGCCTTCATCGCCGCCAAGAAGGGCATCGCCCTGGTACTCCTCGCCGTCTTTGTCTTCATGGGCTTGCAATACGGCTATAATACGCTCACCGGCAAAGGCGAGGGCGAATTTTTTCATGCCTTCTACACGCTGCTCATCCTCACCGACATCCTCGTCGTGCTCATCTCGCAGTGCTTCCAGCCCTCGTTCTACGCCATTTTCCGCAACTCAGGCTTCGCCCTGGCGACCCTCACCATCCGCCTCGCCCTGGCGGCGCCGCCCTTCTTCAACGTGCTCCTCGGTCTGGCGGCGGCCCTGTTCGCCATCCTCCTCACCCTGGTGAGCCGCTTCCTCTTCTCCGGCCAGAGCGGCGGCAGGTAGGCCGGGCGAGGTGTGCCGCTTGGGCGGCGCTATTGCCACACTCCAGCAAGAGACGTGCCGCAGGCCGGGCAGCGTCCCCCGACAAGACGCATTTCGCCGATGCGGTAGCCCTGGCGGGCGATGAGCACCAGGCCGCACTGTGGGCACATGGTGTCCTCGCCTCCGCAGCCGGCGCGGTTGCCGGTATAAACGTGGCGCAGACCGCGCGCCAGGCCGATGTCCCTTGCCCGCACCAGGGTGGCCGCCGGTGTCGGCCCCGGCTGCCACATGAGGTGGGCGGGGTGATAAGCGGAGACGTGCCAAGGGATGTTGGCGTCGAGGGAGACGAGGAAGTCGGCGATGGCCGCCAACTCGCCGTCGCCATCGTTGACGCCGGGGATGAGCAGGGTGGTGACCTCCACCCAGACGCCTCGCTCGCGGCAGCGGGCGATGCTGTCGAGCACCGGCTGCAGGGAGCCGCCGCAGATATGGCGATAGAAGTCGTCATCCCAGGCCTTGAGGTCGATATTGATCGCGGTCAGCAGAGGGGCTATGTGGTCGATGGCCTGCCCGGTCATATAGCCGTTGGAGACGAAGATGTTGCCAAGGCCGGCCTGCACCGCCAGGAGGCTGCAGTCATAGGCATATTCAAAAAACACCGTCGGCTCGACATAGGTGTAGCTGATGGAGCGGCAGCCGCCGGCGAGCGCGGCGGCGACGATCTCCCCCGGCTCGCGGGCGACCCCCGAGCGCTGCACCGCCGCCCCTTCCCCCACCTGGGAGATGGCGGCGTTCTGGCAGTGGCGGCAGGTGAAGTTGCAGCCCAAAGTGGCGATGGAGTAGGTGCGGCTGCCGGGCAGCACATGGTAGAGGGGCTTTTTCTCGATGGGGTCGATATTGGCCGCCACCACCCGCCCGTAGACGAGACTCGTCATCTCCCCGCCGACGGCGCGGCGCACCCCGCAGCGGCCAACGCCACCCTCCCGCAGCCGACAGCGGTGATGGCAGAGCAGGCAGCGCACCAGGCCGTCACCCTCTTCCTGCCACATCTTCGGTGCACCACTCCTTTCATTGCCCATCGCCCTGCCCTCCTCCTCCGCCCATCCTTCGCCACACCCCACCGTCGAGCAGGTAGTGGGGCGTGAAGTTCTTCTTGTAGCTCATCGCCGCCACCGTGGGGATGTAATAGCCCAGGTAGAGGTACTCGATATCCCACTCGCGGCACAGATCGACCAGGCAGAGGATGTTGTAGGTGCCGAGACTGCGCCGCCCCTCGTCGGGATCGAAGAAGAAATAAACGGCGTTGAGCCAGTTGTAGCCGATGTCGATGATGGCGTTGCCGATCAGCCGCCCCCCCAGCCGGTATTGCAGCTGGGCGCTGTTGACGATGCCGTTGTTGAAGAAGTCGCGGTAATAGCCGACCGCCGAGTTGTTTTCCCGGGGATAGCGCGTGCGCAGAAACTTCTCGCAGAGCAGATAGTCCTCGGCAACCGGCTGCAGCGGCGCTAAGCGGCGCTCGAGGTCGCCGTTGCGCGCCATCGCCCGCCGCTGGTTGCGGTTGGGCGAGAATTCCCCGGGGTGGAGGCGGATGGGGATGCAGAGACGACAGCTCCTGCAGTTCATCGCATAAAGGCAGTTGCCGTTGCGGCGGTAGCCGGCGGCGAGAAAGAGCTCCATAGCCCTCTCGCCCAGCGGTGCAAAGCTCGCCTGATGAAAGGTGGCGACCTGCGGCAGCCCATAAGGGCAATCGATGTCGATATCGAAGAAGAGATGGGCGACGCGGGCGTGCAGGGCGAGGAACTCGCGGCGGCAGCGCATGTCGTAGGTGCCGGTGATGGTCTCGTTCATCTGCGCCACCTCTTTCCTGTATGTCCGTTCATGAGCTCTCCCGCCCATTCGCGCCATGATCGTCGGCCAGGTCCTCGGCAAAGATCGCCACCGCCTCGCCACGGACGCCGTCGCACTTGAGCAGGAGCGGCCGGTGTAGGACGAGGTGGCTGAGGAAGACGCCATCCTCGCGCCGCGGCCAGGAATGCAGGCGCTTCCAGGAGAGAAAGGGCGTGGGCCGGCCCGGCTCCCGCGCGCCTTCATCGAGGGTCAGATAGGGGATGCCCAGAGAGGTGATGTTCTGGAAGAAGTGGGTCCCCTGGGAGGGCTCGGCCCTGATGGCCGCATTGCGCACCTCGACGATGGCCGCCACCCCGGAGATGTCGGCCCACTGCACGGGAATGCCGAGGAAGGGGTCGGCGGAGCCCCAGCGCCCCGGCCCGATGAGCAGGAAGGGCCGCCGCTCGCGGCGCAGGCGGCGGTTGATGACGCCGATCTCCTCGGCCACCTCGCGGGTCCTGGCGATATCGAAGCGGTCGGGACATACGTAGACCACATCGGCGATGGAGTCGATGTGGCCATGGCCGAGGGCGGAGTCGACAAAGCAGAAGGCCCGCTCCCGCTCCAGGGCGCTGACCAATACCTCGCCCGGCCGGCCGCCGCCGACCATGGGGCGGATCTGCAGGACGTAGAGCACCGAGCGCTCCATCTCCTCGGCAAGGTCGACGGCGAACTCGATCTCCACCTCCCCGCCCATGCCGGCCTTGCCCAGTTTGAGGAGTTCGCCGAGCAATTCGGCCATGGGGTACTGACCATATTTGAGCAGCGACGCGAAGGTGATGATTTTCGGCCCGGGCAGAAAGGCGTCGCGAACCCGGTCCTCCTCGGCGACATAGGTCGAGACCAACTGCCGCACCGGCCATTCGCCCAGGGCATCGTGGATATTGCGGCGGGTAAGGTTGGAGTCGTGGCGCCTGAGGCAGGCGCCAGGGGAAAGGTCGAGGGCGTAGAACTCCTGCTGCCCGCTGTCGAGCATGGCGGCGACGGTGGCGAACTGCAAGGGTTTCGCCGCCCCGGAAGGGGAGAACCACAGGGACTTGCCTCCTTCGACCACCGTCTTGCCGATGCCGAGGGCGATATGGACGATGCCCTCGTCGCCGCGCATGCCGAGAACCGGGTAATAGTTGCGTGACTGGGCCACCCCGGAGATCGCCGGGTACCAGTGCCCGCCCCAGTCGGCCCCGGCCAGCTGCTGGATGATGACCGCCATGGCGTCGTCGCGGCCGTGCCCGGCACTGCGCGAGTAGGACAGGGGGTTCTCGAACCAGGTCGAGGCGTAGACCAGCTTGACGGCGCTCTCCAGCTGGGCCAGACGCTCGTTGAAATCCGCGTGGTTGTTGGCGAGGAAGTAGGTGGCGTAGAGGCCGGCGTAGGGCTTGAAGTGGCCGTCTTCCAGCAGCGACGAGGAACGCACCGACAGCGGCCGCTCGCAGCGCTGCAGAAAGAGGCGCAGCTGCTGGCGCAGCCAGGAAGGCAGGGGGGCGTCGAGAAAGGTGTCGGCGATGCGCTCGTCGCTCATGCCCTCCTCGAGGCGCAGCCCGTTCTCGGCGACGAAGGCGCTGAAGCCATCGGCGGTGATGACGCAGGTCTTGGGAATGGTCACCGCATGCCTGGCGAGCGGCGAGCCGGGCCGGGCCGCCCCCTGCAGCAGGGCCCAGACGAAGGCCAGGCCCCGCGCCTTGCCGCCCATGGAGCCGTTGCCGATCTTGACGAAGTCCATGACTTCGCTGTCGTAGTCCTCGGCCGGGAACCGAGCCACCACGCCGCGCTGGCGCAGCTTGCGCAGCGAGCGCACCTTGTGGACGAGATCGTCGCGGAGGAGGCCGAGATCGTCGACGGCGGCAAAATTGTCCATGTGCAGACGCTGCGCGAGGATCACCTCGGCCCTCGCCATGACCCAGTTGGAGAAGTGGTTGCGCAGGGCGTGGTAGCGCAGCGACTCCTCGGGGATGCGACGCAGCTGGCGTTCGAACTCCTGGAGATTGGCGGCCGAAGCGATGGCCCTGCCGTCGGGAAGGCGGAAGATGAAATCGCCGAAGCCAAGATGGTCGAGGAAAAAGCGGTGCACCTCGTCGCGCAGCAGCGACGAGTTCTTGTGCAGGAAGATGGCGGGGATGGCCTCTGCAGGGCCGCGGTTGCCCTCTTCGCTGGAGACCAGCAGCAGCGGCAAGTCGGGAGTCTCGCTACGCAAGTGGGAGAGAAACTCGATGCCGGCACTGCTGTCGAGCCGCCCCGCGCGGCGATAGCGGGCGTCGGAGATGACCGCGAAGACATAGGGCCGGTAGGCCTGGTAGAGGGCCATGGCCTCCTCGTAGCTGGTGGCCATGAGGATGCGCGGCCGCGCCCGCATGCGCAGGATGCGGTGGCGCTCGTTGAGGCTCTCGTCGAGCACCGACTGTGTCTGACGCACCACCTCGCCGTAGATGAGCGGCAGAAAGAGGGCACGGTACAGCGGCGAGTCCTCGACATAGATGATCACCCGCACCATGGCCCGACGGGTGTCGGCGTCGACATTGCGGTGATCCTCGACATTCTTGACAATGGCCAGCAGCAGGTCGGCCTCGCAGCACCACAAAAAGCTCTTGTCGATGATACCGCTGTCGGCCATCTCCGGGAAGGTGGCGCGCAGGTTGTGGGCGACGAGGATCACCGGCAGCTGCGGCCAGCGCTTCTTGATCTCCCTTGCCAGGGCACAGGCATCCATGCCCCCCAGATAGGGCATGGTGATGACCAGGTCGAACTTGCCGCTGTCGAGAAGGGCCAGGGCCTCGCCGGGGGAGCCGGCGCGGGTGATCTTCGGGGGCTTGCTGAGATTGAGCCCGTGATACTCGTGGATGAGGCGAGTCGCCAGACTGCCGTCCTCCTCCATGATGAAGGCGTCGTAGAGGCTGGAGACGAGGAGGATCTCCTGCACCTTGAACGGCATCAGGTCGTGGAACACCTTGAAGTGCGGATCGAAGTCCGCCATCATCGGCTCGGAGTGGTACATGGTGGCAGCCCTTTCGGCGAGAAGCCGTTCTTTGAAGCGTTCCCCGTCCTTCTCGCGATATTGTAGCGATTTTTGGAGAAAAGGAAATGCCCGCCGGCTGCTGTGGCCATTTCTTTCTTTGCAAGCCCCTTCGCTCCTGTGTTACTGTGTGGCACCCAATACCCGGAAGACGGTTCCGGCACGGCAAGGCAGCGGCGCACACGGAGGGACTCCATGGACAAGGGAGAATTTCTCGACATACGCAGGAAACTGGCCAAGACCCAGAAGGAAGTGGCCCAACTCCTCGGCATTTCCCTGAAGGCGGTATGCAGCTACGAACAGGGCTGGCGCACCATACCCTCCCATGTCGAACGCCAGCTCTTCTTTCTCCTCGCCAGAAAATGCGGCGCCGGCGGCGACGGCCTCAACTGCTGGGAACTGCGCAGCTGCCCCGAAGAAAAGCGCCTCAGCTGCCCGGCCTGGGAGTTCGCCTCGGGGCAGTTCTGCTGGTTTATCAGCGGCACCCTGTGCGACTGCTCCGCCTGCGACTCCTGGGAGGAAAAAATGACCCTGTGCCGCGCCTGCCCGGTGCTCAAGAAGCTTCTCGAAGGCTAGAGGGCCCGGCCTGGGCTGAAGTGCCGGCCAGCCTCGCCAGTTCCTCGGGGGTGTTGACGTTGGCCCAGGCAAGGGCATGGGCGGCGGGGATGGCCGGATGGGCGATGCGCCTGTGGGAGGCCGCCGCGGCGAGGCGCCACACCCCACCATGAATGAGCTCTTCGAAGAACTGCGCGGCGCGGAAATCGTACCAGGCGCAGAGCGGCTCGAGACGGCCGTCTCCCCCGCCCCGTGGCACCAGGCCCCAGCAGCCGGGCCGGCGCAGGGCGAGCAGCCATTGCACCGCTTCGGCGGAGAGTTGCGGCATGTCGCAGGCCACTACCAGCCAGGAAACGAGCGGCTGCCAGCGCATCGCCGCGACGATCCCGGAGAGCGGTCCGGAGACGCCGGGGAGGTCGAGAAGCCGCGGGCTTTCCTGCAGGGCCGGAGGCAATGCGCCGCCCCCGGCAAGCACCAGCCCGTCGACCAGCGGCCGCAGCACCGTGACCGTCCTCTCCAGCCAAGTGCGCCCGGCGCGGTCGTCGATGAGGTGTTTGGGGCGCCCCATGCGCGAACTCCTGCCGCCGATGAGCACACAGGCCCACAAGGGGGTACGCTCCATGCCCCGGCCGAGGGCCTCGAGCAGCGCGGTTACCCATCCGGCCCAGCCCTCTGGCCCGGGTGGCAGCGGCAGGGGCGGCAACAGGTCGTCGCCGGCCCAGCCGCGGGCGACAATCGCCCCCCCGGGGCCGTCGCCGCCATCGACCAGCACCATGTCGCAGCGCGCGCTCAGCTGAGCGAGGTGGTGGCTCGCCGTAACGCCGCCGGGGACGAAGAGTCCGTCAAGGCCGCGCTGCGCCAACTCCGCCAGCAGCCTGGTGGCGCAGGCCTGACGCTCATCACTGCCGCCGCCGCTGAGTGCGAACACGGGCAGGCGCTCCAACCCGCCACCCTTGAAGCCCTCCCCCGCCCGGCCGCCGCCGAACCGTCCCGCCCCTGCCGCCGCCACCTCAGCCCCCCTGCGGCGGCAGGGCGCCAAGACTTACCGCCCGCTCGAGGAAGGTAGCGATGGCGCGGCGACCCTCCTCGCCATAGTCCCTGCTGAAGTCATTGACATAGAGGGAGATATGGCTGTTGACCACCGCCTCGTCCAGCTCCTGGCTATGCTGGCGGATGTAGGCGAGCGGCTCCCGCGGGTGGCTCCAGGCATAGTCGAGAGATGCGCCGACGGCCTCTTCCACCGCCCGCAGCGTCTCCTCGCCCAGATCCCTGCGGGCGACGATGCAGCCCAGCGGCAAGGGCAAATCAAAGCTCTCCTCCCACCACAGGCCGAGGTCCCTGAGGCAGGTGAGGCCTTGCTGGGCGTAGGTGAAGCGTGATTCGTGGATGATCACTCCGCCTTCGACCTCGCCCCCGGCCACCGCCTCGACGATGCGGTCAAAGCGCATCTCCACCGTCTCCACCCCCTCGGGGAGAAACATCTTGAGCAGCAGGGCGGCGGTGGTCAGGCTGCCGGGGATGGCCACCGGGCCGCGGCGCACTTTTTCCAGCGTCATCCCCGGCCTGGAGATGAGGAGGGGGCCGCAGCCCCGGCCCAGCGCCCCGCCGCAGCCGAGGAGATGGTAATCGCCACGGACATGGCCAAAGGCGTGGAAGGACATCTTGGTCACCTGCAGCCGCCTCTCCAGGGCCCAGCGGTTGAGCTGCTCGACATCCTCGAGCAGCGGCTCGGCGAACAGCCTCTCGCCGCCGAGCAGGCCATGCACCAGGGCATAGAAGATGAACGTGTCGTTGGGACAAGGGGAAAACCCCAAAGAGAGAAGACCGGGCATCACAGTACTCCTTGTAGAACGGAGGCGGCCCCTTCGGCCGCCATTTCACAGGCCTCGGCCAGCCGCCAGCGTTGCAGGCAGCGGTCCTCTACCAGATTGGAGACGGCGCGCACCTCCACCAGGGGCACGGTGAACTGGCGGCAGGCGCGCAGCACCGCGGCGCCTTCCATGTTCTCGCACAACCCTGCCCAACGCCGCTGCAGCGCCATGCCACGCTGCAGGGTGGTGCTGGCGGCGGCGACGGTGACGAAGGTCCCGACGAAGAACGGCCGCCCCAGCCGGGCGAGGGCGCCGCGTCCGACTTCGAGCAGGGGCTCGTCGAGCAGCTGGCAGGGGTCGCCGGCCAAAGACGGCGGAAAGGGCTCGGCGCCGTCGGGACTGTGCAGGCCGAAATCGCCGAAAACCTCGGCGGTGGCGAGACAGAGGTCAAGAAGCTGCGGCTGCGGGGCCCCGGCAGGCTGCACATAGGCCCCGGCGACGCCGAAGTCGATGGCCACCCGCACTCTCCCGCCAGCCTGGCCAAGGAAGGCGGCGACACGCACCGCCGACTCCAGCGGCCCCACCCCGGTGACCAGGGCGCGGCAGGGCAGCCGGCGCGCGGCGCAGCGCCGCAGAAAGGGCTGCATCTCTATTTCGGTTGCGGCCAGGGCAAGAATCATGGTATGGAAATCGCTCCTCTGACAGGGTGTTGCTGGACCGCGGCCAGGACGAACGGACACTCGTCGTGCAGGCCATAGCGCCACAGACGCCAGCGCGGCGCCCTGCGGCACCATTGTAACGGATGCCCCCCATGGGCGCAAGGCCGGCCAGGACCTCGCGGCGCCCCTCCTTTCATCGTACCGCCCCATGAACGACCTGCTGCTCAGCTCCTACTCCTATCACCTGCCGCCGCACTGCATCGCCCAGAGCCCGGCCGACAGGCGCGACAGCTCGCGCCTTCTCGTCCTCGACCGCGACGATGGCGCCATGCGCCACCAGCGCTTTGCGGATATCACCGAATTGTTCGCCGCCGGAGACATGCTGGTGGTCAACGACACCAAGGTCTTTCCGGCGCGGCTGCTGGGCAGCAAGGACAGCGGCGGCAAGGTGGAAGCCTTTTTACTGCGCTACCCGGAAGTGGTCGACGAGGCCCGCGGCGTGGCTGTCGCCGAGGCCCTCATCAAGGCCTCGAAACGGCCCAGGGCGGGGACGAAGCTCTTCCTTGGCGGTCTGCCGGCAGCGGAGGTGGAGGAAGATCTCGGGGACGGCAAGGTACGGCTGCGGCTGGAATTTCCCCCGGAGAAGGGCCTGGCGGCGACCCTCGAGGAGGCGGGGAGGGTACCGCTGCCGCCCTATATCGAGCGGCCCGACGGCTGCACCGACACCGACCGGCAGCGCTATCAGACCGTCTATGCCGAGCGCCCCGGCGCGGTGGCGGCGCCTACCGCCGGCCTGCACTTCACCGAGGATCTGCTCGAGAGGATCGGTGAGAGAGGGGTGGCCATCGGCAGGATCACCCTCCATGTCGGCTACGGCACCTTCGCCCCGGTGCGCGAGGAGGACATCACCCGCCACCGGCTCCACGAGGAATATTGCGTGGTCGGAGAAGAAACCGCGGCGATGGTCAACAGGACGAAGCGGCAGGGCGGCCGCGTCTGGGCGGTGGGCACCACCTCGGTGCGCACCCTCGAATTCGCCGCGCGCGGCGACGGCCGGGTCAAGGCCGTTGCCGACTGGTGCGGCCTCTATATCTATCCGGGCTTCACATTCCAGGTGGTCGACCATCTGGTCACCAACTTCCACCTGCCCGATTCATCGCTGATGTTTCTCGTGGCGGCCCTGTGCGGCAGAGAAACCCTGCTTTCCTGCTATCGCACGGCCATCGAGGAAGGGTACCGCTTCTTTTCCTACGGCGACGCCATGGCCATCATCGGCGGCCGCCGCAGGTAAGCGTTTGAGGGGGAAAATCGGTCGGGGCTCAGGCGCCGGCCGCCGCCGGGCAGCCGGCGCAGCTGCCGGAATTCTGGCAGGCCGGGGCGGATTCCTTGGCCGGCTCGCTCTTCTTGGCCGACGAGGCGCTGGAATAGCCATCGGCGTACCAGCCGCCGCCGCGCAGCTGGAAGGAGGTCATCGACATCAGCTTGCGAACCGGCGCCTGACACTCGGGGCAGGTAGCCAGCGGCGCTTCGCTGATCTTCTGCTGTACTTCAAAGACTTTGTTGCATCCCTTGCATTCGTATTCGTATACAGGCATCGCTCTTCACCCATCAGATAGATAAGACCCGCTCCGCATCAGGACGAAGGCGCTGCGCCCCGCCCGCCGCAAAACTTTCCGTGCTGTCCTCATCGGACGTCGGCAACATAATGCCCGGCTCGCCCGCTGTCAACTGCCGTAACGTGCAAGGAAGAGCGAAGACCGCCCCGCGAAGGCGAGGAACCAGGTCAGCCCCCTGACAGGACTGGAAAAATCCGAAAGTCCTGCCACCCTAGGGGAAAAGACTGGCCGCCGCGTGGGAGAGTCCTCCCCTGGCTCGAATGACGCCTGCCGGCTTGTCCTTCCCCCGCATATCTGGTATAACTGCCTCTTTGTCACACCTACCGCAACCACGCCCTCTGGCGCTTTAACCCCAGCTCTCTCCTTCCATGATCGGTATCTTCGACAGCGGCATCAGCGGCCTGCAGGTCGCCGCCGAAATCGAGCGGCGATGTCCTCACTTGCCGCTGGTTTATGCTAACGATACGGCGCGGGCCCCCCTGTCGACGAAGAGCTTCGCCACCATCGCCCTGGCCACCCGCCGCGGCCTGCAGTTCCTCGCCGATCAGGGTGCGACGCTCTTCGTCGTCGCCGGCGGCAGCGCCGCCTGTGCCGTTCAGCAGGGACTGACCGGGCCCGCGCCCGAGCCGCTGCTGACACCCATTGCCGCCGCCGTCGAACGCGCCCTGGCCGCCTCCCACGCCGGCCGCATCGGCCTCATCGCCGGGCCAGCGGTGGTCGCCGCCGGCTGTCACGACCGCCTCCTCCGCCAGCGCATGCCGTCAGCGAGGCTGTTCGCCGCCTCCTGCCCGCTGCTGGAGGCCCTGGTCGACTCCGGCTGGGCCAACAAGCGCGAGACGAAGATGATTTTGCGCCGCTACCTCCACCCGCTGCGCGAGAATCAGGTCGACACGCTCATCCTCGCCTCCGGCCACCATGCCCTGCTCGCCCACCTCATCCAACCGCGCATCGGCCGGAGGGTGAGGCTCGTCGATTCCTCCCTGGCCCTGGCCGAGGAGGTGCTGGCCCGCGTCAGGGACAAGTCACCTGCCGACATCGACCACCCCGCCGGCAGGTGCGGCCGCTACTTCGTCAGCGACCGCACCGCCACCTTCGCCAAGATGGCGACGCGCCTGCTGGCGCGCCCCGTCGAACTTCTCCCCTGGTGACCCTCGCCATGCGCATGCCGCCACTTCTGTCGCTCTTTCTTCTCGCCATCCTCCTCGCGCTGCCGCGCCTGGCCGACGCCACGGCGGCGGTCGAGTATCCCGAGGATATCGCCACCCGGCTGCAGGCCCGCTACGACGCCATGCACAGCCTCTCCTTCTCGTTTTTCCAGGACATCCAGGGGGAGATGAGCGGCAGGCCGCGCCAGGGCTCGGGACGGGCGCTGTTCGTCAAAAAAGACGGCAAGGCGCGCATGCGCTGGGATTACAGCACCCCGGAGCGGCAGGTGATCATCGGCGACGGCGAGACCCTGTCGATGTACTTCGCCCACCTCAACCAGCTCATCCAGAGCCCCGCCGCCGCCCTGGAAAACGACCTCACCTACGCCGTGTTCACCGGCCGCGGCCTGATCAAGAAAGACTTCTACATCCGCCCGGCCGACGAGGACGAGCAGACCACCGACGAGGCCGACTACAAGGTGATCAAGATCATTCCCAAGACGCAGCAATCCCAGATGCAGGACATCCACCTCTACGTCACCGCCGACTCGCTGATCCGCCGCCTCAAGCTGCGCGATCATTTCGGCACCGTCACCGTCCTCAACCTCACCGACATCGAGGTCGACGGAGTCGAAACCGGCAAGAGCGCCGCGGAGGTCGACGCCCTGTTCAGCTTTACCCCGCCACCGGGAACGGAGATCATCCGCCAGTAGCGGCACGATAAGGGCGGCTTTTGCCCCGCCGAGTAAAACGTAGACCCCTGTCCGGGGGCGCTGCAGGCGCCCTCCCCCCCTGGCCTCGCCCCATGCGGCGATGCCGTAACCCGCAGCGACTCTCGACACAGCCATGAGCGACAGCAACTCCGACAGCTTTGCAGACCTCTTCAAAGCGGAAACAACCAAAAAGATCAAGCACCTCACCCCCGGAACCAAGGTTCGCGCGACCATCGTCGGCATGAACGCCGAGTCGACCTTTCTCGACGTCGGCGGCAAGAGCGAAGGGGTGATCAACAGTTCCGAGCTCAAAGACCCCGAGGGCAACTTCCGCTTCCAGGTCGGCGACGCCCTCGACGTCTATTTTCTGCGCGCCAAGGCTTCGGAACAGCTGTTCACCATCTCCCTCGGCGGCGGACCCGGGGCCGCCCACCTCGAAGACGCCTTCGCCGCGCAGATTCCCGTGGAAGGCCTCGTCAAGGGCGAGATCAAGGGCGGCTTCGAGATCACCCTCGGCGGCAACGTGCGCGCCTTCTGCCCCCATTCGCAGATCGGTTTGCGTCGCCAGCCGGAAGGCGGCGCCGAACTGATCGGCAACCGCCTCAGGTTCCTCGTCACCCGCTTCGAGGAAGGGGGCCGCAACATCGTCGTCTCGGCGCGGGCGGTGGAGGAGGCGGAACGACGCGAAAAAAGGGAGCAACTCGTGCAGACCCTGCGCGAAGGGGAGACGGTGTCCGGGACAATCAGCTCGATCCGCGACTTCGGCGCCTTCGTCGACCTCGGTGGTGTCGATGGGCTGATCCCCATTTCCGAAATCGGCTGGACCCGGGTTGAGCGCATCGACGAGTTCTTCACCCTCGGCCAGCAGGTGCAGGTGGTGGTCAAGAAGCTCGACTGGGACAGCGATCGCATCTCGCTCAGCTACAAGGAAACCCTGGCCGACCCCTGGCAGGAAGGCATCGCCAACTTCCCCGAGGGCTCAATCCATCGGGGCAAGGTGGCACGGCTCGCCCAGTTCGGCGCCTTCGTGACCCTCGCCCCCGGCATCGACGGCCTGTTGCACATTTCGAAACTGGGCAGCGGGCGCCGTCTGCACCACCCGCGCGAGGTCGTCGAAGTCGGCCAGGAGGTGGAGGTGCGCATCGAGGGCATCGACGAAAAAGAGCGGCGCATCGCCCTCGCCCCGGCGGACTATGTCGCGCCGGAACGGCGCGAGGAAGAGGACCGCGCCGAGTTCAAGGCCTACGTTAGCTCCGGCAAAGCGAAAAAGAGCGGCGATGTCGGCAGCCTCGGCCTGCTGCTGCAGAAGAAAATCGCCGAGAAGAAGAAGTAGCTGTCGTCGGCGCGCCCTCGCCCTGGCTGGGCGCGCCGACAACTGATGTGCAGCGCCACTCTCAGGCGTGATTGAGCAGCTTCAATTGCAGGGGGTGAGGGTCGAGGTAATACTGGTTGGCGAGATACTCATTGCGAAACTTCTTGACAAAGAAATTGAGCAAGGTGACTGGCACGATAAGCGGCACCAAGCCCTGGTGGTAGTGGTCGAGAATCTCGAGAATCTGCTGTTTCTCCTCCGGGCCGAGCAACTGCTTGAAGTGGCCGAAGACATGGGTGAGCACGTTGACATGCTTGTTGACGGTGCTACGCTTCTTGAGTGTCTCCATGAGCATCTTCTCGTAGCTGGAGAACAGCTCGTCGACAGGCAGCTCCTTGGCAAGCGCCACGAGGCGGCCCATCTCGCGGTACTCCTTTTCGCTGTGGGAGAGGAGCAGCAGTTTATGGGAGGTGTGAAAGGCCACCAGCCCGCCGCGCTTCTTGTTGGTCGCCAGCAGTTCCCGCCAGCGCTTGTGCACGAAGATGCGCTGGATGAAGTTCTCGCGCAGCACGGGGTCGTGCAGCCGCCCGTCCTCCTCCACCGGCAGCAATGGAAAGCGTTCCATGAAGGCCCTGGCGAAGATCCCCACGCCGCGATTGCTGGGGATACCATTATCGCCGTAGACCTTGACCCGCTCCATGCCGCTGCTCGGTGACATGCGCTTGAAGATGAACCCGTCCAGCCCCTCCCCGGCCAGGTCCTCCAGGCGTCGCCGGGCCCATTGCCGCATCTGTTCGGTATAGTCGATTCCGCTCTTCGAAGTCAGCAGCCGCGGGTTCTCCACCTCGCCGACGAGACGCAGGGTCTCGCGGGGGATGGGCAGGCCGCACTCGACCTCCGGGCAGACAGGGAGGTAGCGCACGTAGAGGCCGAGGGTGTCGGTGAGATAGCGGTCGTGCTGATGACCACCATCATAGCGCACCTTGTTGCCGAGGAGACAGGAGCTGATACCCAGTTTTATCGCGTCTTCCATGATCCATAGCAGCAGCTGAGGGGATACCGTCCCTTTTTGCCGACGGCAGGGGAAACGGCCTTGACATCTCCACAAGGCTTGAGTCTACTCCCGCAGACGAAGGGCGCCGAGGCCTGCTCTTTTCTTAATGCGAACGGCCTGGCTTTGCAACCTTGATGACGAGTCGCCAGCCTCCCACATGCCGCCGGTTTTCAGCGCCAAGAGCCGTTTTCTGTATATCCCGCTGATTGTCGTCGTGGTGTGCGTGCTCACCGCCTGGGCCTACATTCACCAGGACAGGGCATGGAGCCTCAACCACTTCAAGCTCCACGCCACCATCGTCGCCGACGACACCTGGGCCCTCAATCGTAACGGGGCAAGGGCCTACCTGACGCTGGCTACCAAATCCGATGGCTACCAGTTCCTCGGCATCGCCATTCCCGGCGACGACAACTTCCTGCACATCCCCGGGCCGCCTCTGCCTCCCTTCTCACGAGTCCTGCACGCCATTGGCCTCATCGGCATCCGCGACCTGAAAGAACCGATCACCCACGACGGCCAGCTCATCGGCACCCTCTACGGGCGGCAGTACGTGCGGGTCATCTTCCCCCTGCTCAACATCCTCTCGGCGCTGCTCCTGGCACTGTTGACCGCGGTGTTCGTCCTCTATCTGTTCCTTAACCGGCGCGTCCTCGAGCACCAGGTAGCCGAGCGCACTCGCAATCTCATGGAGAGCGAGCGACGCTTCCACGACCTCGTCGACCTGCTGCCGGAGATGGTGCTCGAGACCGATCTCGGCGGCAACGTACGCTACTGCAACCGCGCCGCGCGCGAGCGGCTCGCCCTAGAAGCGCCGCCACAGCACAAGCCGTTCTCCCTCTTCATCATTGCCGAGGAACGGGACCGCGCCATGGAGCATTTCCGCAAGTCACTCGAAGACGACAATGCCGGCCTGCAGGAGCTCCACGCCATCGACCCCGGCAACCGCACCTTCCCCATCCTGCTGCGGGCAGCACCGATCCGCGAGGAAGGCCGGGTGGCGGGGGCGAGGATGATCGTCATCGACATTACGGAACGCCATCGCCTCGAGGAACAGCTCCTACGCGATCAAAAAATGAAGGCCATCGGCCTCATGGCGGGGGGGGTGGCCCACGACCTCAACAACATCCTCTCCGGCATTATCAGCTATCCCGAGCTCCTCCTCCTCGACCTCCCCGAGACCCACCGCATGCGGCGACCGCTGGAGGCCATCCGCCGGGCCGGCCTCGACGCCGCCGATGTCGTCGCCGACCTGCTCACCGTGGCCAGGGGCATCGCCGCCACCAAGGAGGTGGTCGAGGTCAACACACTCATCAGTGATTACCTCGCCTCCCCCGATTTCCAGCAGCTGCAGCGCCGCCACCCCCTGGTGATCGTCACCCGCGAACTGGCCGAGGACCTCAGGGCAATCTGCTGCTCGCCCATCCATATCCGCAAATGCCTCATGAACCTGGTCACCAACGGCATGGAGGCCATCCACGGCAAAGGGGTGCTGGCGATCAGCACCGAGAATTACCGCCATCTCCCCCCCGGCAGCGACGAACGCCTGGTCCTCGACGAGGGTCGCTACGTGAAGATCTCGGTGTGCGATTCGGGCTCGGGCATCGCCCCCCATGAGATCGACCGCATCTTCGAGCCCTTCTACACCAAGAAGGTTATGGGCAGAAGCGGCACCGGGCTGGGCCTGGCGGTGGTGTGGAACACGGTGCGCGATCACGGTGGCGGAGTCGCGGTAAACAGCGGCCCGCAGGGGACGACTTTCGATATCTTCCTGCCCTCGGTGGAAGAAAGAGCCTCGGTGGCAGAGCCGATGGACTGGCGCCTCTTCATGGGCGACAAGGAAACGGTGCTGGTCATCGACGACGAACAGCGACAGCGGGAAATCGCCACGAGGCTTCTCGCCTCGCTCAACTACCGGGTTGAGACAGTCTCCAGCGGGGAGGAGGCGGTTGCCCTGCTTTCCCGGCGCACCTTCGACATCATCGTCCTCGACATGATCATGACTCCAGGCCAGAACGGCCGCACCACCTACGAACAGATCCTCACCCACCGCCCCGGGCAGCCGGCGGTGGTCGCCAGCGGCTATGCCGAGGACGAGGATGTCCGCCACTGCCTTGACCTCGGCGCCGGAGCCTATGTCGCCAAACCCTACACCCTGGAAAAAATTGGCGCGGCCATATACAAAACCCTTCACGGCTGTTAAAGTCCTACAAAATACCGTTGCCGCAGCGACACAGACCGCTCACCTCGCATCCACGACAGGAGGTATCCATCATGACGCTCTCCCGCCCGTTCATCGCCGTCCTGTTGCTGTTCAGCCTCCTCCTGCAGACGCGTGAAGCGCTAAGCCAGGAACGCCTCGCCTGGATGGAGGCGGTGGCTCCGCCCTTTTTCATTCACGAGGGCCCGTTCAAAGGGCAGGGGTACCAGGACCTGCTTACCGAGATCATCAAGAGCCACCTGCCCGAATACCAGCACAGCCACATGCAGGCCAACATCACCCGTCACCATCAGCAGTGGAAGCAGGGCGAGAACGTGTGCAGCGTCGGCATGTACAAGACACCGGAACGCCTTCAGTTCACCTATTACTCCATCCCCAGCGTCTTCACCCTGCCGCCTGTGCTGATCATCATGAAGGAGCGCTTCGCCGATTTCGGCGGCAAGAAGACAGTCAGCCTCGCCGGGCTGCTCAAGGAGGGCCGGATGGTCGTCGGCCGTTCCCCCAACCGCTCCTACGGGGTCGAATTCGACAAAGCCCTCAAGCAGTGGAGCACCGAGCGCAACACCTTCAGTTACGAGAGTCCGGAGCTGTCCCTGAACCTCTTCAAGATGCTGCAGGCGGGGCGGATCGACGCCCTTCCCGGCCTGCCCGAGGAGGCCATGTACCTTGCCGAGACCATGGGCATGCGCGACGCCATCATGACCCTCAATGTCGAGGAGAACCAGGCCAACCCCGAGGCGTCGTTGAGCTATGTTGCCTGCTCGAAGACCGACTGGGGCAAGGAGGCCATCCAGCGCATCAACCGCGTCCTCAGGGAACAGCGGCCGACTGCGGCATACCGCGCCGCCTACGAACGCTGGCTCGACCCGAGCAGCCTCGAGGGCTACCGCAAACTGTACGACGAGGTTTTCCTCAAGATCACCGAGTGACGGGGCGAAGCGGCCTCCCGCCCCTCATCTGCGCGGGCTGTGATGGTGGCTGTGCCAGATCGGCTCAGCCCACCTCTGGCGACTGGTCTGGGGACCCCTTGGCCAGGTTTTGCCGCAGGGCCTCGAAGAGGATGACGGCGGCGGCCACCGAACTGTTGAGGGAGTCGAGGGAAGTGCGCATGGGGATGGAGACGAGGAGGTCGCACTCGCGGCGCACCAGGGGGCGTAGGCCCTTGCCTTCACTGCCCACCACCAGGCAGCAGGGCACGGTCAGGTCGGTGTCGTAGAGGGAACGAGCCTCATCCTCCTTGACCGCGCCGAAAATCCAGAAACCGGCCTTTTTGAGATCCTTGAGCGCCGAGACGAGATTGGTCACCTGGCACAGGGGCAGGTGGGCCATAGCCCCCGCCGAAGCCTTGGCGGCGGTGCCGCCCAGGGGGGCGGAGCGCTCCCGGGTGACCACCGCCCCGGCGGCGCCGGCGGCCAGAGCCGACCTGATGATCGCCCCGAGGTTGTGCGGGTCCTGCAACGAATCACAGACCACCAGCCGCACCGCCTCGCCGGCGGCGATACGCCTGGCGCACTGCTCCAGCAACTGGGAAAATTCAGTCAACGGCGCCCCGCTGACCCGTGCCGCCAGCCCCTGGTGACGCGCCTGCTGGCTTCCTTCGCCGGTAAGGCGGAGGCTCTCGCAGAAGGTCACCTTGATGTTGCGGGCACGGGCCATTTCGACGATCTTTTCGACCTTGCCACCGCGCCGGTCTTTCTGCACCACCACCTCGGCAACGATCTCCGGGGTCTTGTCGAGCGTCTCGAAGACAGGATGAACCCCCCAGAGCAGGTCCTCGCCGAGACGAAGCCGCTTCTCTCCCCCACCACCTTTGTCGTTTCGGTCTAAGCTCATCTCTCTGCGATGGCGCCGATGGCGCGTCCGTCGGGAAAGCGGTGGGCCCTTGCCCGTTCCGCGAGAATGATCGCCGTGAGAAGTTCGACGCTCTCATCGACCTGTCGATTGACCAGCAGGTATTCATAACTGGACATCGCCGCCAGTTCCGCGCGGGCGTTGGCGAGGCGGGTGGCAATCATCTCTTCCGCCTCGGTGCCCCGACCGCGCAGGCGCCGTTCGAGCTCGGCAACGCTCGGCGGGGCGATGAAGATGTAGGCGGCATCGACCAGACCGGCCTCGCGAAGGATCGCCGCCCCCTGCACATCGATATCGAGGACGACGTCGATGCCCTGCTGCTGCAGTCGCTCAACGGCCATGCGGCTGGTGCCATAGAGGTTGTCGTGGACCCGTGCGTGCTCGAGAAAGGCCCCTTCCCCGATCATCTTCTCGAACTCCGCCCTGGCGACGAAATGATAATCGACGCCCTCGCACTCCCCCGGCCGAGGCTGGCGAGTGGTATGGGACACCGAGAAAGACAGGCCGGTGAGGCGCGGCATGACCCGCTTGAGCAGAGTTGTCTTGCCGGCGCCAGAGGGCGCGGAGATGACGAACAGCCTGCCCTTGCTCATGGCGCGTCCCCCGTTTCGGCTTTCGTGCGGCCGTAGTATTCGGAAAGGTTATAGGCAGGGTTCATCGCCAACAGGCGCTGGCCGATGGTATCCGGCTGCACCGAGGAGAGGATGATGTGGTTGGAGTCCATGACGAGAATGGAACGGGTGCGCCGCCCTTCTGTGACATCCACCAGCTTGCCCTCCTTCTTGGCCGCTTCCTTCAACTTGCGTGCCGGTGAGGAGCCGGTGTTGATCACCGCGATGATCCGTTCCACCATCACCGTATTGCCAAATCCGATATTCAACAGCTGCATTGCGTCACCAGGGGAAAAGAAGCCAGGAGTGAACCGGCGATACCGGGCCGTCGCATCTATTCGATGTTCTGTACCTGCTCGCGCATCTTTTCCAGCTCGCTCTTCAGGTCGACGGTGAGATGGGCGATGGCGGCGTCGTTGATCTTCGAGGCCAGGGTGTTGACCTCGCGCAGGAATTCCTGGAGGAGAAAGTCGAGTTTACGACCAACCCCTCCGGGCTGGCCGAGAAACAGGGTAAACTGTTTGATGTGACAACGCAAGCGCACAACTTCCTCGGTGACGTCGGTCTTATCGGCGAGGATCGCCACCTCCTGCGCCAGGCGCTGCGGGTCGAGTTGCACCCCTCCGAGGAGCTTTTCGAGGCGGTCGTTCAAGGTGATACGTCGACCGTCAACGAGTTGCGGGATGGTGGCGGCGATGCCGTCGATGGTGCCGGCAAAGGCTTCAACCCGCGCGATGAGGTCTCTAGCCAGCGCCTCGCCCTCCTGGCGACGCATGAGGTCGAAATTGGCCAAGGCCTCGTCGACGGCTGCGGCGACATGGGGCCAGACCTTCTCCAGGTCGTCGTCACGCTGCTCGCGAATGAACACCTCCGGATAGGAAGCGAGCAAAGAGGCGGCAACCGGCGTGGGAGGCAGCCCAAGCTCGTCCTCGAGTTGCTCCAAACCACGGCGATACGCCGCTGCCAGGGCCAGGTTGACCTTGACCTCCTGTTGGCTGGAGAAGTCGCCGCTTACCGTCAGGCCAACATCAACCCGACCGCGCTGACAGACAGCGGCCACCTTGGCGCGGATGCCCTCCTCGAGGGGGATATAGCCGCGCGGCAGCTTGATCTTGAGATCGAGAAAGCGGTTATTGACCGAACGCACCTCGACGTTCCATACCCGGACTCCATCGGAGCTCTCTCCCCGGCCAAAGCCGGTCATGCTGGCGATCGTCATATTTCCAGTCCTGTTTCCCTCCGCCAGGGAGGGCAAGGTTGTTCATCACAGGCCCACCGCCCGCCGCAATGCAAAAGCATCGCAGTAAGGGCCACTCAAGCACACCCTTGAGCGGGACAAAAAAAAACGATGCGGAGGTACGCCCTCCGCATCGTTTACGCAAACATCGACAGAAGATACCGCGACCACCCTTATTTGGCGGTCATCGATTCGTTCAGTTTCTTGACGATGGTGTCGGTGATGTCGATCGAGTCATCGAAGTACAACCCATTACGCGCCTCAAGAATCGCCGAATACCCCTTTTCCTTGCCGTATTTCTCGACGACCTTTTCGAGCGCCTTGAGGATAGGTTCCACTTCCTTGTCCTGCAACTGCTTCATCTCGAACTTGGCATCGTCGGTCTTGACCTGCAGCTCACGGCCATTTTTCTGGTACTCGCGCACCTTCTCGGCCTTCTTTTCCTCGCTCCAGGCGGAACTTTTCTTCTTGATCTCGTCCTGCAGGGCTTTCAACGCCTCTTCTTCCTTCTTGAAGGTTTCCTGCAATTCCTTCATCTTGGCGTCGACCTTTTCCTTGGCGACCTTTCCGGCGTCACAGGTAAGGAGGACTTTTTGGACGTTGATCACCCCGACCTTCAGTTCGGCGGCAAAGGATTCCCCTGCCACCAACCCGACAAAGACAAAAAGTACGGCAACCAGCACCGCCAATCTCTTATGCGACATCAGCATCTCCTGTCCGTGTCGTTACTGAACGACGACAAAGTCATCACGACGATTCTGGGCCCAGGAGGTCTCGTCCTCGCCCTGTACCAGCAGTCTCTCCTCGCCATAGCTGACAGTGCTCAGCCTGGCTTCGCTGACACCGAGGTTGACCAGGTATTTCTTGGCGGCCAGTGCGCGACGCTCGCCGAGAGCCATGTTGTATTCGTTGGTGCCGCGGGGATCGCAGTTGCCTTCGATGCGGATCTCGTACTTGGTGTTCTTGTTGATGAAGTCGGCATTGACCTGAATGCGGGACACTTGATCCTTGCGCACGTCAGAGGAGTCGAAGTCGAAATACACCGGCAGCATGCCTTCGGTGGTGCGGCCTTCGCTGATGCCGAGCGGCTTGGAATCCAGGGACTCGACCGGGCCGGCGGCGGCGGCTTTCGGCTCGACTTTCATCGCTTGATCAGTCTGCTTGTCGGAACCGCAGCCAGTCAGGGCGATCATCGATACGGTCAACAACGCGGGTAACAGAAATCTCTCTTTTCTCACCATGGGGACCCTCCAGTTTTGTAACAATGAACGGAATAAAAAAATGATGTGATGCTATGGACTTGCGGCGGGGGATTGCCTGTCGCAATACTATGACAAACCAGACAATATATTACTATGAAGAAAAACTTTCAAGCATTTTTTCGTCCTTATGCGAGAACCCAGGGCTTTTACTTTTTCCCATCCTGAAGAAAAAGTCAAGTCATTGCCAGGGAAAGGCCGTTTTTTCCGCAAACACCGCGCCCTCCTTATCTCCTCGCCACTTGCGGCGCCCCCCCGCCACCGTCACGGGGCTGCTTGCCCCCCCTCGTCCCTCCACCGGGGCCAGGGCTGTTTCGCCCCAGACGCGGAAAAATTGGCTAGTGCTTCCCACTTTTTCCGATTATAAAGCTGGGGTAAGCGAATGACCCACTTCCGCCACACGCCACAAAGGCGTAATGCATACCGGAGATTTTAATGGCCAAGGCAAATATCAGCCCCAATCGGGCTACCGACCGCACGATCCGCTCCATAGATCGCAAAAGGGAACAGGAACGGAGGAAAATGTTTCTCAGGGCCAAGGACCACGCCCAGGAGTTTGCCATAAAGCTCGCACAGCGACTCATCGACCGGGAGATCATCGAAACCAATTCCGTCACCGCCGTGCAGGAAGCATTCGAGGCGCAGTTGCACAAACTCGCCTATCTCGAGGAATTCGAGCTGCAGATGAAGATCGCTCCGGTGCGCACCATCGCCCAGGATCCCAACGTCGTCAGTCTCTACTTCACCCAGTTCATCGTCGAGGACCTTATCAGCAACCCGGCGATCCAGGACGTCTTCGGCGACGACCTCGACGTGTACCGGGCAGTCGACTCCGTGTTCCGGGTACTCAGAGAGTAGATGCGCCGGCCCAACACTCTTCCCTCTCTCCTCTTTGCCGACCATAGCGGAAAAATTCTCGACCTCCCCGACCTGGAAATGGCGGGGATGAGCAATGGCGGTTTTTATCGCCTCACCCCCGATGACATCATCCCCCTGCCCCAGGGCTCGCAGCTCTTCACCCTGCCCGGCCGAATGCCCATCGGCTGGGACAGGGAACACGACGAGCCGGTAGTGCTCGAAGAAAACCCCTTCGAAGACGGTGGCCCCATCCAGGCTGTGGCGGCCTTCATGGCCCCTGCCCATACCGCAATCTACTCGGCGGCCTACCGTGACAGCGACGAAGCTCCACCCCTGCCGCTCTTCGCCTATACGGCTGTTGGCTGGCACGGCGGCCGCTTCTGGGTGGCCGGATTTCGCAGCGACCGTGATAAGCGTCAGGACGCGGACCAGTACCGCCAGGAGCAGGTCGAGGCCAAGACAGCCAAAAAGCTCCGGCAGTTTCCCCATAACCGCCTCATCCAGCACCTCGGCAAATGCTGTCTTGCCTATGGCTGCCCGGCTGCCCGCAACTACTTCCTCGACCGCTGGGAGGCGCCGCTGCCCACTTCGCCGAGTTGCAACGCGCGCTGTCTCGGTTGCATTTCGCTGCAATCCTCGGGCTGCTGTCGCAGCACCCAGGAACGCATCGCCTTCGTGCCGACGGTGGATGAACTCTGCGAGGTTGCAGTCCCCCATCTCGACCATGCCGCCAACCCCATCGTCAGCTTCGGCCAAGGCTGCGAGGGGGAACCCTTGCTGCAGGCGGAGGTGATCGCCGCCGCCATCGCCCTCATGCGCAGCCGCACCGAAAAAGGCACCATCAACCTCAATTCCAACTCCAGCCTCCCCGACAAGGTTGCCTTGCTGGTCTCCGCCGGCCTCGACAGCCTTCGCGTCAGCCTCAATTCCGCCCAAGAGGACTTCTACAATCGGTACTACCGTCCGATGCACTACCGTTTCGCCGATGTGCTGCGGTCCATCGACGTCATGAAGAGCAACGGCCGCTTCGTCTCCCTCAATTACTTCATCCTTCCCGGTTTCACCGACAGCGAACCCGAGTACAGAGCGCTTGGCCGACTGCTGGCGCAGCATCGCCCCGACTTTCTGCAGCTGCGCAACCTCAACATCGACCCGCTGTGGTATCTGCGGCAGCTCGAGGTGCCCGCCAGCCTCCCGGCTGCAGGAATCCGCCCTTGGCTGACGCGCCTCAAGAGCGATTTCCCGTGGTTGCGTCTCGGGTATTTCAACCCGCAGGTGCCAAGACACCACGCTTCGGCCACCGAAGTTGCTGGCCAAAGAAGCCCGAAAACCCGCCCGCGAAGGAAGAGTGGTCACTGATTTGACGAGTTAGGGGCTTAATTCTCCTTTTCTTTTTTACACAGACAAGATATTATGCCAGCTAATAAAGCTTATCATTGACCATTTTTTGGAGTATTGCGCCATGAACAACTTGCCCAATATGCGTCTCACCACGCAACGGCAAATCATCCTCGAGGAACTGGGAAAGGTCACCTCGCACCCCACCGCCAACGAAGTGTACGACATGGTGCGCCGGCGCCTGCCGCGCATCGGCCTGGGCACCGTCTACCGCAATCTCGAGTTGATGGCCGACAGCGGCATCATTTTGAAACTCGAGGTCGGCGGCACCCAGAAGCGCTTCGACGCCACTACTGAGCCCCATTACCATATCCGCTGCACCTCCTGCGGCCGTGTCGACGACATCGCCATGGAAGTGCAGGAGCATATCAACAAGGCGGCGGAGAAAGCGAGCAACTACGTCATTCTCGGTCATCATGTCGAATTTTCCGGCATCTGCCGCGCCTGCGCCGAGAGAAGGAACACGAATCCGCTGCACTGATTGCGTCTTCTTCCACCAAAGACAGAAGGGGAGAGTGGGCCATGCCCGCTCTCCCCTTCTGTCTTTTTTTCATGATAGCGGCGCGCTCTCCGCTGCAGAGCGAAGGCCCCGCCTCACCCTCCCCGTCTCCAGGTAACCGCCAACCGCCGTTTACCGGGCAAAGACCACCTTGCAGAAACGGCGCTTGCCGACCTTGAAGAGAATTTCCCCCATCGGCGGCACCAGCAGGTTGACGTCATCGGCCCTTTTGCCGTTCATGGTCACCGCCCCCTGGGCGATCATCCGCCGCCCTTCGGAGGTGCTGCTGACCAGCCCTGCCTCGAGCAGCAGCTGCGGCAGCGGCACCGCCTCGGCCGCAGGACAGCGATAGACGGCGAGGTCGTCGGGAACCCCGCCCTTCTGGAAGACCTTCTCGAAGTTGGCCTCCGCCGCCAAGGCCGCCTCCTGACCATGAAAACGCGCGGTCAGCTCGCGGGCCAGTTGCATCTTGACCTCTTTGGGATGGAGGCCGCCATCGGCGACGCGGGCCTGCAGTTCGGCGATGGCACGGCTGCTGAGGTCGCTGAGCAGGGAATAATAGCGGAACATCAGCGTGTCGGAGACCGACAGCACCTTGCCGTAGATATTGTCGGCGGACTCGCTGATGCCGATATAGTTGCCCAGGGA
>JANJUM010000005.1 GCA_024710585.1 Desulforhopalus sp. | reverse complement strand
GCCGACCGCTGACCCGGAGACCAGCGGCAACTCCGCGCCGAGCGCCAGCTGCACATCGAGCGGCGCGGAAGACTCGAGGAGCTTGCGATACTCGGGCGAGTTGCAGTACTCGGAGACCAGCCCGTTGAGGTCGAGGGGCTGGCGCGACACCACCCCGCGCCGGGCGAGGGTCAAGAGGTCTTGCACGATCTGCGCCGCGCGCATGCCCGAATCGCGGATGGTGAGGATGACCGGGCGCAGGGGGTGGTCTGCGGCCATGTCATGGAGAAGCAGGTCGGGGTAGCTGACGATGCCCGACAGGACGTTATTGAGGTCGTGGGCCACCCCTCCGGCGAGCAGCCCCAGGGTCTCCATCTTCTTCGAGCGCTCCAGGCTCTGCTGCAGTTCCTCACGCTGTTTCTCGGCGAGGTTCCGTTCTTGGATCTCTTTTTTGAGGAGACTGTTGGCCGCGGACAGCTCGGCGGTGCGTTCCGCCACCCTCTCGCCGAGATGGTCCTTCTGCCTGAGGATACGGCAATAGAGGGCGATGACCACCTGCACGAAGAGCAGCAGGGTGAACACCGCGCCATGGACGACGGCGGTGGTGGGAATCCATACCGCCCTCACCCAGCCGAGGACCTCGCCCTGTTTCCACACCGGCGTCGACAGTTCCACCCTGGGCAGGAGGCGCAGGGAAACTGCCAGCTTCTCCAGCGTCCCCGAAGGTTCGCCGGTCACCTCCTGGAAGGTGCGGCCGTCCTTGGTGAGGATCTTCATGGACCTGTAATTGTCGGCGTCGGCGGCAAGCCGCATATACTCGACCACCCCGGCCGAGTTGAAGTTCCACAAGGCGTCGGCGACCACCAGGGCATGCCGGTCGAGCTTCTCCCGCGCATCCCCGAGGGCGTATCTCTCGTAGAAGAAGACGAAAATGCAGAGCATGGCGGTGAGCACCACCACGCTGCACCAGGGAAAGAGTGCTATCTTCTCCCTCCTGCTCCTCACCGTGGCGCCTCCTCGGAATGAAGGTTGCGGATGGCCTCGTCAAGCCTGGCCATGGTCGTGGCGCCAACCATCCTGCTGCAGATGACGTAGCGCCATCCCCCGGAGTCGATATCGGCAAAGTGCACCACCTTGAACTTCTCCCTGGCCAGCTGCGGCGAGCCGAGCAGGTCCATGGCCTCCTCCTCGGTCATGAAGCTATAGTCGGCGCGACCGTGCTCGATCATCCTGAGGATATCGCGGTTTTCACCGGTGGTGGCCAGCCGCCGCGGCTCGTGGCGACGCAAGCCCTCGTCGACCTGCCGGCCATAGGAGTAGCCCTCTTTGACCAGCAGGGTCAGCCGCCCATCCGCCAGCACCCGGTCGAGCGTCGCCTCACCCTCGGCAAATTGGGTAACATCGGCGCGGAAGACGGCGACGAAGGGCTTGTCTCTGTAGACTGGCAGGCTGTAGAGAGAGAAGGACTCACGCTCGGCGGTTTTAAACCAGCCGGCGGCGCAGCTCTTGTCCTCGTTGGCGGCGATGATCTCCAGCTGTCGGCGCGCCGGTGTCTCCCTGAAGACATGGGGAATGCCGGCGTTGGCGAACGCCGTGGCGATGGGCTGCAGCACCAGGCCGTAGACGCGGTTGCCGTCACGCATATAGAAGGGGGGGCGGAGGTGGTAGTGGATGACCACGGTCTCCCCGGCTTCGCCAACTCCCTCGGGGGGATCGGGATCGACCGGCCAGGGGGGCCTCCCCCGATAAACCCACGAACGGGCGAGGTAGGTCAGGGCGACCATCGCCAGACAGCAGACAACAACCAGGATTTTAACGCTGGAACGCCGCATGTGCTACCTCGGGATGGAGTGTCAGCAAGAGCCGTCTGGGGTCATTATCGTACAAGCGCACGGCAAAGTCACAATCTTTCTTTACGGGGCGCCCTATTGTCAGCGTCGTCTTGACAGCGGACGCGGGGAGGATTACAAGGATCGGACTGAACATTCACTCCGCCCCCTCAACCGGTTTCCCCGTCATGCACGACACCAGCCCCGCCTCCGCACCACTCGCCGGCGCCACCGACAAGCGCACCAGCATCCTCCGCGCGGCGATGACGCTTATTGCCAGGAACGGCTTTCATGGCTCGCCGACCGCGATGATCGCCGCCGAGGCGGGAGTTGGCGCCGGCACCCTCTACCGCTATTTCGCCGACAAGGATGCCCTCATCGTCGCCGTGCACCGCGAGGTGGAAACCCGCCTCAACGAGTGGCTGCAGAAAGACTACCCCTTCGGCCAGTCCATCCGCCGCCGCCTCGACCACTACTTCATCGGCCTCTTGCGCTTTTTCATCGACCACCCCCTGGAATTCAAGTTCCTCGGGCAGTTTTACGATTCACCTTACGGCGTCGAACTGCGCCGCGACAAGATCTTCTCCAAGCCCGTCGGGGACGCAGGCTGCGAGACGATCCGCGGCCTGCTCGAACAGGGCGTGGCCGAGGGGATCATCAAAGACCTCCCCCTGGTGCTGCTCTTCGCCCTCTTCATCGGCGCCCTGACTTCGGCGGTGCGCGACCATACGCACGGCTTCATAGATCTTCACGACGGCCTGCAGCGCCGACTGGCCGACGCCTTCTGGGACGCGATCAGGCAGTGACCGCCGTCCTCGCCCCTTTACCAAGGTGACTTTCCAACCACACAAGGAACAACGACCATGAACCTTTCCCGTATCGCCTCCCCGCTCGCCCTGTTCGCGCTGGCTGCCGTCCTGCTCGTTTCCGGGTGCAAGAATCAACAGCAGGGCCAGCCGGCCACCGCTTCGGCCCCGGTCCCGCCGCCGATGGAGGTCAGCGCCATCGCCGTGGCGGCCCAGCCTCTCGCCCTGACCATCGAGTTGCCAGGGCGCATCGCCGCCCTGCGCGTTGCCGAAGTGCGCCCCCAGGTGAGCGGCATCGTCCAGAAGCGCCTCTTTGCCGAGGGCAGCGAGGTTAAGGCCGGCGAGTTGCTCTACCAGATCGACCCCACCACCTATCAGGCGACCCTGGCCGGCGCCGAGGCCTCGCTGGCCCGTGCCGAAGCCTCGGAGTACTCGGCCCGCCTGCGCGCCCAGCGTATCGCTGCCCTGGCCAAGAACCGCGCTGTCAGCGAGCAGGAGCAGATCGACGCCGACGCCGCCTGGAAACAGGCCCAGGCCGAGGTGGCGGCGGCCAAGGCGGCCCTGCAGAACGCGCGCATCAATCTCGACTACACCCGGGTGGTCGCGCCCATCGCCGGGCGCATCGGCAAGTCGCAGGTCTCCGAGGGGGCCCTGGTCACCGCCCAGCAGGGCACCGCCCTGGCCGTCATTCAGCAGCTCGACAGGGTCTATGTCGACGTCAGCCAGTCGGCCGGCGAATTGCTGCAGCTGAAGAAAAAGTTCGCGCTCAACAAGGACGAGGGCGAGAAACCGCTGACCACCTCGGTGAAGGTGGTGCTCGACGACAACTCCGAATACGCCGAAACCGGGGTGCTCGAGTTCTCCGACGTCTCCGTCGACCAGGGCACCGGCACGGTGACCATCCGTGGCATCATCGCCAACCCGCGCCACCTTCTGCTGCCCGGCATGTTCGTCCGCGCCCGCCTCAGCTCGGAGCGACCGGAGCCGACCATTACCGTGCCCCAGGCGGCCCTCGTCCGCAACAACCGCGGCCAGGCCATGGTCATGCTGGTCAGCGCCCAGGGCACGGTTGAAGCACGGCCGGTGGAGACCGGGCAAAACGTCGGCGATCATATCGTCGTCAGCAAGGGTCTGGCCGAAGGCGAGCAGCTCATCGTCGCCGGCCTGCAGAAAATCAGGCCGGGGGCGCCGGTCAAGGTCGCCGCCCCTGCCCAGGCCGCCGCGGCCTCCGCCCCTATCGCCAAGAAATCGGAGTGAGCCATGGCCAGATTCTTTATCGACCGTCCCATCTTCGCCTGGGTCATCGCCATCGTCATCATGCTCGCCGGGGCCATCTCGGTGGTCAACCTGCCGGTCTCGCAGTACCCGGAGATCGCCCCGCCGTCGATCCGCATCACCACCAAGTACCCCGGTGCCTCGGCGCAGACCATCGAGAACAGCGTCACGCAGATCATCGAACAGAGCATGACCGGGCTCGACAATTTCCTCTATATGAAGTCGGAGAGCTCCTCCTCCGGCAACGTCACCATCAGCCTCACCTTTGACACCGGCACCAACCCCGACATCGCCCAGGTGCAGGTGCAGAACAAGCTGCAGCAGGCCATGGCGCTGCTGCCCCAGGCGGTGCAGCAGGAGGGGGTGCAGGTCAACAAGTCCAACTCGACCTTTCTCATGGTGGTCGGCCTCATCTCCTCCGACGGCTCGATGACCAACTTCGACCTCGGCGACTACATGGTCACCTCCTTGCGTGACCCCTTGAGCCGCACGCCGGGGGTCGGCTCGATCCAGATCTTCGGCAGCCAGTACGCCATGCGCATCTGGCTCGACCCCAACAAGCTGAACAGCTTCCATATGACGCCCAGCGACGTAGCGGCGGCCATCCGCGCCCAGAACAACCAGGTGGCGGTCGGCAACCTTGGCGGCACCCCGGCGGTGGAAGGGCAGCAGGTCAGCGCGACGATGATGGCGCGCACCATGATGAGCTCCCCCGAGGAGTTCGCCGAGATCCTCCTCAAGGTCAAGCCCGACGGGGCGCAGATCCGCCTCAAGGACGTCGCCCGGGTGGAGATCGGCGCCGAAAGCTACTCGGCGGTGTCGACCTTCAACAATCAACCCTCGGCGGGCATGGCCATCATGCTCGCCACCGGCGCCAACGCCCTGGCGACCTCCCAGGCGGTGAAGGAGAAAATCGCCTCCCTCGAGCCCTATTTCCCGCCCGGGGTCCAGGTAGTCTACCCCTACGACACCACCACCTTCATCAAGATCTCCATCGAAGAGGTGGTCAAGACGCTGATCGAGGCGATCATCCTCGTCTTCTTCGTCATGTACCTCTTCCTGCAGAATTTCAGGGCCACGCTCATCCCGACCATCGCCGTACCGGTGGTCCTGCTCGGCACCTTCGGGGTCATGGCCGCCTTCGGCTACTCGATCAACACCATGACCATGTTCGGCCTGGTGCTGGCCATCGGCCTGCTGGTGGACGACGCCATCGTCGTCGTCGAGAACGTCGAGCGCATCATGCACGAAGAGGGGCTGTCGCCCCTCGAGGCGACGCGCAAGTCCATGGACCAGATCACCGGCGCCCTGGTCGGCATCGCCCTGGTGCTGTCGGCGGTGTTCGTACCCATGGCCTTTTTCGGCGGCTCCACCGGCGCCATCTACCGCCAGTTCTCGCTGACCATCGTCTCGGCCATGGTGCTCTCGGTGCTGGTGGCGCTGATCCTCACCCCGGCCCTCTGCGCCACCCTGCTCAAACCGGTGGCCAAGGGGGCCCATACCAGCAAAGGCGGCTTCTTCGGCTGGTTCAACCGCTTCTTCGAGCGTAACGCCAACCGCTACAAGGGGGTGGTCGGCTACGTCATCAAGCGTGTCGGCCGCTTCACCGTGGTCTACCTGCTGCTCCTCGCCGGCACCGCCTTCGTCTTCACCAAGCTGCCCACCTCCTTCATCCCCGAGGAGGACCAGGGGGTCTTCCTCGCCATGGTGCAGCTGCCGGCGGGGGCGACCCTGGAGCGCACCCAGGGGGTGCTCAACAAAGTGCGCAACCACTTCCTCGAGAACGAGAAGGAAAACGTCAAATCAGCCTTCGCCGTCGCCGGCTTCAGCTTTGCCGGCCAGGGTCAGAACGTCGGCATGGTCTTTGCCCAGCTGCGCGACTGGAGCGAGCGCAAGCGCCCCGACCAGTCGGTCAAGGCCATCGTCGGCCGGGCCATGGGCACCTTCATGCGCATCAAGGAGGCCAATGTCTTCGCCTTCAACATCCCGGCCATCCCCGCCCTGGGCAGCGCCACCGGCTTCAACCTCTTCCTCCAGGACCGCGGCGGCCTCGGCCGCGAGAAGCTCCTCGAGGCGCGCAACCAGCTGCTCGGCATGGCGGCCAAAAACCCCGAACTGACCCGGGTGCGGCCCAACGGCATGGAGGACACGCCGCAGTACAACCTCGATATCGACTACGAAAAGGCCATGGCCCAGGGGATTTCCGTAGCCGACCTCAACGCCACCCTGTCCACCGCCTGGGGGTCGAGCTATATCAACGACTTCCTTCACCAGGGCCGAGTCAAGAAAGTCTACCTCCAGGCCGACGCCCCCTTCCGCATGGAGCAGGAGGATCTCAATCTGTGGTATGTGCGCAACAACACCGGGGCGATGGTGCCCTTCTCGACCTTCACCCGCGGCAACTGGAGCTTCGGCTCGCCGCGCCTCGAACGCTATAACGGCAACCCGGCCTTCGAGATCGTCGGCGAGGCGGCACCCGGCAAGTCGAGCGGCCACGCCATGCAGCTCATCGACCGCATGGTGGCCAGCCTGCCGGCCGGCATCGGCTACGAGTGGACCGGCGCCTCCTTCCAGGAGGTGCAGGCCGGCACCCAGGCGCCCGGTCTCTACGCCATCTCCCTGCTGGTGGTCTTCCTCTCCCTGGCCGCCCTCTACGAGAGCTGGTCGGTGCCCTTCTCGGTCATGCTGGCGGTACCCATCGGCGTCCTCGGCGCCCTGCTCGCCACCTATACCAGGGGCCTGGAGAACGATGTCTACTTCCAGGTCGGCCTGCTGACCACCATCGGCCTCTCGGCGAAGAACGCCATCCTCATCGTCGAGTTCGCCAAGCGCCGCTACGACAAGGGCAGGGATCTCCTCGAATCGACACTTAAGGCCAGCCGCCAGCGATTGCGGCCGATTCTCATGACCTCCATGGCCTTCATGCTCGGCGTGCTGCCGCTGGCCATCAGCACCGGCGCCGGGGTCAACAGCCGCCATGCCATCGGCACCGGCGTGCTCGGCGGCATGATCACCGCCACCATGCTGGCGGTGGTCTTCATCCCCCTCTTCTTCGTGCTCGTCATCCGCTTCTTCACGCGGCGCGGGCGACGGGAGAAAGGCCGCGCCCTGACCCTCGACCGGTAACAGCCGCGCCGGCAACAAAAAAGGGGGGCGGGCCGCATCATGCGACCCGCCCCCCTTTTTTTATCCAATCCCCTGCAGCGCCTCTATTTGATACGGTACTTGAAGCGGCCGATGATGCCGTTGAGCTGCGCCGCCAGTTGCCGCAACTCCTCGGCGCTCTTTTCGATGGAGCGGCTGGTGCCGGACATCTCCCCGGCCGAGACGTTGACCTCCTCGATCTCGCCGCTCATCTGCTCGATGACCACGCTGCCCTGAGCGATATTCTGATTGACCTCGGCGATGCCCTCCGAGGCCTGGGCGACGCTGGAGGAAATCTCCCGCGTCGCCGCCGACTGTTCCTCGATGGCGGTGGCGATGGTGACGATGATCTCGTTGATGGTGTTGATCACCGCGGCGATGGACTCGATCTCGGCAATGGTCTCCTTGGTGGTGTCCTGGACGCCATCGATCTTGCCCTTGATCTCGGCGGTGGCGGCGGCGGTCTGCTTGGCCAGTTCCTTGATCTCGTTGGCGACGACGGCAAAACCCTTGCCGGCCTCGCCGGCGCGGGCCGCCTCGATGGTGGCGTTCAAAGCGAGCAGGTTGGTCTGCTCGCTGATCTCGGTGATGGTCTCGGTGACCGCGCTGATGGCGTTGGCCGCCTTGCCAAGGTTGACGATCTTCTCGGAAGCCGAGGAGGCCTGATGCACCGCCCCGTCGGAGATGCTGCGCGCCTTCTCGGAGTTCTGGGCGATCTCGTTGATGGTCGCCGCCATCTCCTCGACAGCCGTGGCCATCATCGCCGTGTTGCCGGTGGTCTCTTCCATGGCCACGGCGACGCGCTGCATCTTGCCACTCATATCCTGGGAGGAGCCGGCGACGCTGCTGGCGCGGGCCGAGGCCAGGCTGGCACTGGACGCCAGCTTGCTGGCGATGTCGAGCAGGCTGCCGGACGACTGGTCGACCACACGGGCGTTGGTCGCCACCTCGGCGATGATCCCCTGCAGTTTGGCGAGAAAGGTGTTGAACCACCTGGCCAGCTCGCCCACCTCGTCCTTGCCGCTGGCAGGCAGCTCGCGGGTAAGGTCGCCCTCCCCTTCGGCGATGTCCTTGAGGCTGACCACGGCGGCATTGATGGGCCTGGTGATGGACAGGCCGATGATTACCGCCATGGCCACGGAGAGCAATACGCCGACCACCAGGCCGCCGACGAGCACCGACAGGGCCACCGCGTAGGTCTCGTTGGCGGTCTTGCTGGCCTTTTCGGCATCGGCGAGGTTACGCTCGGTGAGGGTATTGAGCTGCTCACGCATCGCCTCGAACTTGACGCTGGCTTCGCCAAGGGTCAGTTCCACCGCCTTTTTGCGCCCTTCCTCGCTGTTCTTGCCGAACTCGTCGAGGACCCGGCGCGACACCCCGGTCCACTCGGCGCGCGCCTTGTCATAGACGGCGATGACCTTCTTTTCCTCGTCCGAGGAGGCCAGCGCCTTGAATTTCTGCCAGCGCTCGTCGGATTGGCGGTAGTTCTGATCATAGTCGGTGACGAATTTCTTATACCGCTCCGTGCCGGCCTCGCTGAAGGCCAGCGAACGCTCCGCCACCAGCAGCTGCTGCAGGTCGCGATCGGCCTCGATGAGAAAGTCGATGGCCGGCAGGCGGATCAGGAAGATGTCGTCGAGCCGCTCCTTGATGCGCTGCATGCCAACATAGGAATTGAAGGCGATGACCACCATGAAGACGATGAGCAGGGAAAATCCGGCAAGCAGCTTGGTCCTGATGCGCAGGTTGCGAAAAAATTGCATGGCCTCTCTCCTCTGGTGACGGGGGCGATGGGTGACGAAAGCGGCCTGGGACTGGTCCGCCATTTGTCCCATGATCGGTGATGGACCACGCCTTGTCAAACGATATGACACTTTTGTTATAGCGCGGAAAAACAATAACTCCCACTGCGTGACAGGAGTTCATGCGCAAGGATGAAGGGAGGCTAAGCCGCCAAGACAGGCGCCGGCGATGGTCGGGGAAGATGGGACGGCATGGCCGGCCGCCCCTATTTCACGGGCTGGGCGATTCGATAACCCGTTCGAGATGGGGCAGCCAGGCCTTGTCGTCATGGCTATAAGTCTTGACCACCACCCTGTCGGGATAGAGAAAGAGCGAGTTGGTCCAGATCGAGGAGCGGTTCATATCCTTGTTGTGGATATTGGTGACGTGGCCGTCGTAGAGATTGACCTCCGAGGCATAGCTCTCCTCGCTGGGCGGGGTGTGGGTGTGCCCGGAGACCCAGAGGAAGACCTGGCGGTTGTCGGCGAGGATATCGTGCACCTCCTGCACCGGCTGGGCGATGAAATCGGGGGTGTTGATCCAGTGACGGTACGGGCGCAGGGTCTTGTCGAGCGGGGCGTGGAAGACGATGATGGTCGGCGTGCGATGGTTTTCGGCCAGTTCCCGGCGCAGCCAGGCGAGTTGCTTCTCGGAGAGGCCAGCGAGGAAGGTGGCGTGGTCGGCCGAGAGGAAGATCAGCAGATAGTCGCCCACGTAGCGGCTATAGTAGAGGCTCGGCAGGGCAAAGGTCTGTTGGAACTTGGCAAGCTTGGCTTCCTGGGACTGACGACTTCCACTGACCAGGCGCCCCTTGCCGATGTCCGGGTCGGCATAGAAATAGTCATGGTTGCCGGTGATGGGGAAGAAGGGGCTATGCAGACGCGAGAAGAACTTCCTGGCAAAGGCGTATTCTTCGTCGGTGCCAAAATCGGCGCAGATATCACCCACCGCCACCACCATCTCCACGTCCTTCCAGGAGTTGATGGTCTCCACCACCTTTTCCTTCTTGGGAACATCGCGCCCGGGAAGATGGGGGTCGCCGAGGATCACCAGGTGGTGCGGCTGCTCCACGACCTCCTCCCCCCTGCCGGCACAACCGCTCAGCGCCAGCGAGAGGACCAGGGCGAGGATGAGCATCAGCCGCTGTGGGAAGCAGCTTTTGGGCAGGAATGGCAGGAGAGAACGGGTCATCGGTAGAGGTCCTCAGCGTGCGGGTAAGGGGTGTGAGGCGAGTGATCAGAGGCCAATCTCGCCGGCTATGTCCTGCATAGCCGCCAGGCTCATGTCGCAGAACTCGGCCAGGGGGATGCCGGCCAGCTCGCACTCGGCAATGATATCGCGGTCGGCACCCCGGGCGAAGGCCTTTTCCTTGTAGCGCTTGCGCACCGACTTGGCCTTGACCAGGGCGAGTTTTCTCTCCGGGATGACCAGGGCGGCGGCGACGATCAGCCCGGTGATGGTCTCCCCGGCGGCGAGGGCGTGATGGAAGGGGGTGGTGCGCGTCTCCCCCGGCCAGGCGGTGAGGTTGTGCAGGCGGATGGCCTCGATAATCTCCCTGTCGACGCCCTTATCCTCGAGGATCGCCGCCGTTCCCCTGGTGTGCACGGCGAGGTCGGGGTGGCTCTCCGAGTCGAGGTCGTGGAGGAGGCCGGCCAGGCGCCACTGCAGCACATCGCCGCCGAGCCGTGCGGCGGCGGCGCCCAGCACCGCCTCGGCGGCCAGGGAGTGGTTGAGGAGATGCTCCGCCTTGAGGTGGGCGTGGAGCAAGGTCATGGCCTCTTCTCTGGTGATGCCGTAGCCCATGGCGCCCCCCTCAATATTTCAAGCCGACCCGGTCGCGGACCAGGTCGAGGGTTACCGTGGCCTTCGCCCGCGCCTTGTCACGGCCCCGACCGAGTATGGCCCGCAAGGAGGCGGGGTCGGCGAGCAGTTCGCTCTTTCTGCGCCGCGCCTCGCCGAACTTGTCGTTGAGCAGGTCGAGCAGTTCGAGCTTGAGATAGCCGTAGGCGGCCCCGCCCTCGACATAGAGCCGATGGATCTCGGCCATGCGCTCGGCGGAGGCGAACAGCTTCAATATCTTGTAGAGATTGCAGCGCTCCGGGTCCTTCGGCGCCTCCACCGGGGTGGCGTCGGTCTCGATGGCCATGACCCGCTTCTTGAGCTCCTTGCCCTCGAGGAAGATGGGGATGGTGTTGCCATAGGATTTGGACATCTTCTGGCCGTCGATGCCGGGGACGATGGCGGTGTTCTCGTCGATGGCCGGTTCGGGCACGGTGAAGGTCTCGCCATACTCGTTGTTGAACTTGATGGCCAGATCTCGGGCCACCTCGAGGTGCTGTTTCTGGTCCTTGCCCACCGGCACCCGCTCCGCCTGATAGAGGAGGATGTCGGCGGCCATCAGCACCGGGTAAGAGAAGAGGCCGTGGCTGGCCGACAGCCCCTTGGCTATCTTGTCCTTGTAGGAGTGGCAGCGCTCGATGAGGCCCATGGGGGCAATGGTCGACAGCACCCAGGTGAGCTCGCAGACCTCGGGGACGTCGGACTGCACCCAGAAGATGCACTTGTCGGGGTCGAGGCCGAGGGCGAGGAAGTCGGCGGCAGCCTCGAGGGTGCCCCGGGCGAGACGGTCGCGCTCGCGCACCGAGGTGAGGGCGTGGAGATCGACGAGGAAGACGTAGAGCTCGGAGCTCTCCATCTGGGCGATCATGGTCTGCATCATACCGAAATAGTTGCCGATATGGAGTTGTCCGGAGGGCTGGATACCAGAGAGGATTCGCATGACATTCCCGAGGGGTGATGGTGGATGACAGAGGGCCGCAACAATCAGTCCGCTACCATACCGCAATCGAAACAAAAAGGGGAGTGGGTTGCGCGCCCCACTCCCCTTGTCTGACCAGGTCGTTACAGAGTCTTACTTGACTTCCTCGAAGTCGGCGTCGACGACATCGTCGTCATCCTTCTTCTTGCCCTTGGCTCCGCCCGCTCCACCGGCGCCGCCGTCGGGGTTTTCCTTGGCGGCCTGCTGGTACATGAGCTCGGCGAGCTTGTGCGAGGCCTGGGTGAGGGCCTCGACCGCCGCGCGGATCTTGTCGACATCATCGCTGTCCTTGACGCTCTTGACGTTGGCGATCTCCTTTTCGACGCTGGCCTTGGTGGCGGCGTCGACCTTGTCGCCGAGATCCTTGAGGCTCTTCTCGGTGGCATGGACCATGGCATCGGCCTGGTTGCGGGTTTCGACCAGCTCTTTGCGGCGTTTATCCTCCTCGGCGTGGAGCTCGGCGTCCTTGGTCATGCGCTCGATCTCATCCTTGGAGAGGCCCGAGGAAGCGGTAATGCGGATCGACTGCTCCTTGCCGGTGCCGAGGTCCTTGGCGGAGACGCTGAGAATGCCATTGGCGTCGAGGTCGAAGGTCACCTCGATCTGCGGCACGCCGCGCGGCGCCGGGGGTATGTCGGACAGCTCGAAGCGGCCGATGGTCTTGTTGTCCGCCGCCATCTCGCGTTCACCCTGCAGAACGTGGATCGACACCGCCGGCTGGTTGTCGGCAGCGGTGGAGAAGATCTGGCTCTTCTTGGTGGGCACGGTGGTGTTTTTTTCGATGAGCTTGGTGGTGATGCCGCCAAGGGTCTCGATGCCCAGCGACAGGGGGGTGACGTCGAGAAGGAGCACGTCCTTGACATCGCCCTGGAGCACGCCACCCTGGATGGCGGCGCCGATGGCCACCACCTCGTCGGGGTTGACGCCCTTATGGGGCTCCTTGCCGAAGATGTCCTTGACCTTCTGCTGCACCATGGGCATGCGGGTCATGCCGCCGACGAGGATGACCTCGTCGATATCGGAGGCGGACAGGCCGGCATCCTTCAAAGCGGTGCGGCAGGGTCCGACGGTGCGCTCGACGAGATCTTCCACCAGACTCTCCAGCTTGGCGCGGCTCAGCTTGAGGTTGAGGTGTTTCGGGCCGGAGGCGTCGGCGGTGATGAAGGGCAGGTTGATATCGGTCTCCTTGGTGGTGGAGAGTTCCATCTTGGCCTTCTCAGCCTCTTCCTTGAGACGCTGCAGGGCCATCTTGTCCTTGCGCAGGTCGATGCCCTGCTCGCGCTTGAACTCGTCGGCCAGCCAGTTGACGATGCGCATGTCGAAGTCTTCGCCGCCGAGGAAGGTGTCGCCATTGGTCGACTTGACTTCGAAGACGCCATCGCCGATCTCGAGGATGGAGACGTCGAAGGTGCCGCCGCCGAGGTCATAGACGGCGATCTTCTCCTCGCGCTTCTTGTCGAGGCCGTAGGCCAGCGAGGCGGCGGTGGGCTCGTTGATGATGCGCAGCACGTTGAGGCCGGCGATCTTGCCGGCGTCCTTGGTGGCCTGACGCTGCGAGTCGTTGAAGTAGGCGGGGACGGTGACCACAGCGTCGGTTACCTCTTCGCCCAGATACTCTTCGGCGGTCTGCTTCATCTTGGCAAGCACCATGGCCGAGATCTCCGGTGGCCGGTAGCTCTTGCCGTTGACATCGACGGAAACGCTCCCGCCGGGCCCCTCGACAATCTTGAATGGGCTGATGTCAATCGATCTCTTGACTTCCGCATCGGTAAACTTGCGCCCGATCAGCCGCTTGATGGCATAGAGGGTGCGGGTAGGGTTGGTAACCGCCTGCCGTTTGGCAATCTGACCCACCAGGCGCTCGTCGCTGTCGGTAAAGGCAACCACCGACGGGGTGGTGCGGTTGCCTTCGGCATTGGCGATGACCTTGGGGTCGCCGCCTTCCATGATCGCCACGCACGAGTTGGTGGTGCCCAGATCAATTCCAATTATTTTGCCCATCTTCTCTCTCCTTCTGCTTTCTCATCGGATATGCTATCCGTCCAACATTATTCGTTTATTTGGCGGCAACGCGCCAGGGGCGCGGCAACCTCCTGTAAAATTGTCATTTTCTCCAGCTTGTCAAGCTCCACGCCTCATTTGCCCGGGCTCGCGACGGCCGCTCCCGAGGAGACGACGACCTTGGCGGCGCGCAGCAGCCTGTCCTTGTAATAATAGCCCTTTTCGTATTCGAGGATGACATGGTTGGCGGGTACGGTGTCGCTCGCCTCCATGGTCAGGGCCTCCTGTTTCTGGGGGTCGAAGGGCTGGCCAACGCTCTCCACCGGCTTGACCTCGAACTTCTCCAGGGTGGAGAGCAGGCTCTTGAGGACGAGTTGCACCCCGGCCAACAGGGCGGCGAGGTTCTTCTCGGCATCGGCACCGGATACGATGCCCTGGCCGATGGCGCGCTCGAGATTGTCGACCACCGGCAGCATCTCACGGAAGATGGCCTCGCCGGCGTACTTCAGCCCGGCGATGCGCTCCCTCTCCATGCGCTTTTTGAAATTCTCGCTCTCGGCGGCCATGCGCAGCACCCGGTCACGCAGGGCGGCCAGCTCTTCGCGGGCCTCGCGCAGTTCCTTTGCGGCATCTTCGGCGACAGCCTCGCCCTCGACTGCGGCGTCGGCTGCGGCGACGGATTCGGTCTCCTCCAACACGTCCTTCAGATTCTCCTCACTCACCACATTCTCCCTCTCGAATCCAATTTTTCTAAGCGGTTCAGGGCTTCCCCCGCTCCGGCAGTCTCAAACCTGTGCCAACGATAAGTAGCCGAATTTTCCTTGTCAAGGCAAGGGACAGCATGTGGTAGCCCGACAAGGTTGGGGTTATGGCTCGAAATCACGGGAAAACCCCTCAGTGACAGAGGCCGCCACCCGGCTCCGGGAAGGCGCGAACGTCAAGGCGCCGTCGTCCAGCGGGCAGGTGGCTTTTCTCAGGGGGAGGCAAAGAGCGGAAAGTTTCTCAGCCGTCGTAACCTTTGAGCTTGTTGAGCAGGGTCTTACGGGTGATGCCAAGGCGGCGCGCCGCCTCGCTCTTGTTGCCCCCGGTCTCGTCGAGGGTCTTGAGGATGGCCTGCTTCTCGACGTCGAAGAGCGACGACGGCTCTCCTGCGCCACTGCCGTTGTCGCGTTCGCGGCTGCGCAGGCCGTGGTTCTGCAGGGTCAGCGGCAGGCTCTTTTCGGTGAGTTCGGTGCCGCGCATGAGGATGATGCCGCGCTCGATGGCGTTCTCCAGTTCGCGCACATTGCCTGGCCAGGGATAGGCGAGCAGCAGTTCCATGCACTCGCTGGTGATGCCGTCGAGGACGCGGCGGTTCTTCTCGGCGAACCTGCCGGCGAAGTGGTTGACGAGCAGGCGGATGTCGTCGCCGCGCTGGCGCAGGGGCGGCACGGTGAGCATGACCACGTTGAGGCGGTAATAGAGGTCCTCGCGGAAAGCGTTGCGCCGTACCTCCTCCTCGAGATCGCGGTTGGTCGCGGCGAGGATGCGCACGTCGACGCGCACCGTCGCCTCGCCGCCGACGCGCTGCAGCTCCTGCTCCTGCAGCACCCGCAGCAGCTTGACCTGCATCGCCGCCGAGGTCTCGCCGATCTCGTCGAGGAAAAGGGTGCCGCCGTCGGCCTGGACGAACTTGCCCTCGCGGCGGCGATCGGCGCCGGTGAAGGCCCCCTTCTCATGCCCGAAGAGCTCCGACTCGAGCAGGGTCTCGGCCAGGGCGGCGCAGTTGACCTTGACGAAGGGCTTGTCGCGTCGCGCGCTGTTGCGGTGCAGGGCCTCGGCGACCAGCTCCTTGCCGGTGCCCGACTCCCCGGTGATGAGCACCGTCGCCTCGGTGGGGGCGACGTAGCCGATCATCTCGAGGAGTTCCTGCATGGGCGGCGAAGTGCCGATGATGGCGGTGTCGAGTGCCGGCCGCTCCTCGGCTGCCTGCTGCCGGCTGGCCGCCACCTGGCGGTGGTCCACCGCGCGCAGCAGCGCCAAGCGCAGCCGGTCGAAGTCGAGCGGCTTGGTGAGGTAGTCGTGGGCCCCCTGGCGCATGGCCTCGACGGCGTCCTCCACCGAAGAGTAGGCGGTCATGATGATCACCGGCAGGCTCGGCTGCACGGCGTGGATGCGGCGGAAGGCCTCGTGGCCGTCCATGCGCGCCATGCGCACGTCCATGAGCACCGCGTCGTACTGCTGGCGCCCCACCGCCGCCACCGCCGTGCTGCCGTCGTCGGCCTCGGCGGTGCGCCAGCCCCACTGACGGATGAGCGAGCAGAGGGTGTAGCGGTGCACCTGGTCGTCGTCGACCACCAGCACGGTGATCCCTGCCTGCCTGTCCGCAGCCATCGCCTCTCCTTCGACCCGCCGAAATTCGCCGCTAGCCTTTGATTTTCTCGGCCAGCCAGGCGATATTGTCGCCGAGGGTGCGCATGGTGAGGATGCCTTCCTCGTCGCCGGCGACCTCGCCCTTCTCCCGCCCGCGGCCGATGTTCCAGTAGGAGGAACCGACGACAATCATCTGCCCGATGAGGAAGAAGTGGTTGAGGGAGTCGAAGACATGGATAGCCCCGGCACGGCGCACCGCCACCACCGCCGCCCCGAGCTTGCGCTTGTAGAGGTCGCCGTTGGCGCGGCCGACCATGCCGCAGCGGTCGATGAGAGCCTTGATTTCCGGGCTGATCCCGGCGAAGTAGGTCGGCGAGCCGAGGAGGATGATATCCGCCTCGACCATCCTGGCGACGGCCTCGTTGACGATATCGCTGTCGAAGACGCAGCGATTGTCCTTGTTCTTGAAACAGCCGTAGCAGGCCTTGCAGCCGGAGATATCCCTGCCGGCCAGTTCCACCAGTTCGGTGGCGATGCCCTGGGCCTCGAGGCGCTCGAGGACGGTATTGAGCAGAAAGGCGGTATTGCCGTTCTTCCGCGCACTGCCGCAAAACGCGACTGCCTTCATGGGTCTCTATGCTCCCTGGGTTGGGGTTGATAGTGCGGGGCAAGCGCTGGCGCTTCCCTCAGCGGACATTATATGGTACCATCGACCTGGAAAAGCAAGGCAAAAACAGGGTGGGACGTCGGCACGACCCCGCCTCTCGTCCCCCACTCCCAGAGCTGCGCCAGGCCCCTATCATGGAACCCATCGCCATCCTCGCCGTCGGCGGCACCATCGACAAGGTCTACTTCGACGCCAAGAGCGAGTACGAGGTGGGTCCGCCCAATATAGAGAAGGTGTTGGCCGAGCTCACCCTGGCCATCGACTACACGGTCACTTCGCTGATGCGCAAGGACAGCCTCGATCTGACCGACGAAGACCGTCGGCTGATCGTCCGCGCCGCGGCGGAAGCGCCCTCGACGCGGGTGCTGATCACCCACGGCACCGACACCATGATCCTCACCGCCCGCCTCCTGCGTCAGGTCGTCGGCAAGACCATCGTCCTCACCGGGGCGATGGAACCGGCACTGTTCAAGACCTCGGACGCGGTGTTCAATATCGGCTGCGCCCTGGCGGCGGTGCAGGCCCTGCCGGCAGGAGTCTATATCGTCATGAACGGACGGATTTTCAGCGAAGGCACGGTGCGCAAGAACCTGAACCGCGGCAGATTCGAGGAAATCGGCACAGATGATTGAGATACGGTCCTTTTCCCCTGGTGATGACGAGGACGCGGTCATCGCCCTGTGGCAGGAATGCGGCCTCACCCGGCCCCACAACGACCCCCGCCGCGATATCCGCCGCAAGCTCCTCGTCCAGGGCGAGCTCTTTCTCGTCGGCGTAAGCGAAGGCACCCTGGTGGCGACGGTGATGGCCGGCTACGACGGCCATCGCGGCTGGCTCAACTACCTGGCCGTGCACCCTTCCTGGCGCCGCCGCGGCCTGGGCCGGCAGCTGGTGGAGGCGGCGGAAGCCCGCCTGCGCACCCTCGGCTGCGCCAAGATCAACCTCCAGGTACGAGACGACAACATGCAGGCTGTCGCATTCTACCACCGTATCGGCTTTCTCCCCGACCGGGTCGTCTGCCTCGGCAAACGCCTCGTCGTCGACCACCAGCAGGACACCAGCATCCCATGACCACCATCGCCACCCTCGGACCAGCCGGGACCTTTTCCGACCAGGTCGCCAAGGACTTTCGCCGCCTCCTGCCGGGCGAAGTTTCCATCAGCTACGGCAACTCCATCCATAAGGTCTTTACGGCGGTCAGCGAGGGCTGCGACTACGGCATCGTCCCCTTCGAAAACCTCAGCGAAGGCTTTATCCCTCTGGTTATCGACCTGCTGCTCACCTCGCAATTGAAGATCGTCGCCGAGCGCCTCGTCCCGGTCAGCTACACCTGTATCGCCACCGTCGCCGACCTCCACGAGCTCGACAGGATCTTCGTGCCCTTTGCCACCCGCGGCCAGTGCAGCGAGTTCCTCGACCGCCTCGGCGACAGTGTCGAGGTGATCAGCACCGAAACCGACACCCTCGCCCTGGCGCGGATGAGCAACAGCCCCGGCCGCAGCGGCGCCATCGTCCCGGCCCACTTCGTCAAGCCCGGCGACTTCCCCCTGGTGCAGGAGGGGATCAACGACAACCCCGGCGCCTGCACCCGCTATCTCGTGCTGGCCAGGGAGTCGACCCCCGCCCCCGGCTGCACCTCCCCCGGCTGCAAGACCTCGCTGGTAGTCTTCAGCGACGACGACCACCCCGGCCTGCTCGAGAGGATCCTGTCCTGCTTCTCACGGCAGCACATCAACCTCCTCGCCATCGCCTCGCGCCCCGCCAGGGAGCAGTTCGGCCGCCATAGCTTCCTCCTGGTTCTGGCCGGCAGCAGCGGCGACCTCCGCGTCGGCAAGGCCCTCGAGGAACTGGAGCGCTTCGCCCGGGTCAAGGTGCTCGGCTGCTGCGAACGCGCCGTCTAGGCATCCCCTGGCGCCACAGGGCCTCCTCTTCCCCCTCGCCTGGCGAAAGCTCTCCCTGATCACGCCTGTTCCCGCCCATGATGAGAGCGGACGCCTGGCAAAGGCGTCCGAACGCAACGCCGCTCTCCGCCCCGCCCGCGAGGGACCGCGTCTGACGGCATGCGCCAGGCGCCCACGCCCCACCGGCGGCAAAGGCACACTTGCTTACCCGGCGGCGCTGCAGCGCAACCTGCCGCCCCCCGCGACAGTGTCCCGGCGGCGTCTATTTCTCAAAGGAATAGAGGAGGTCGGCACCGGTCGACTGCGACGAGCTGCTGGTCTCGACGGCAAAGCCGCCGGTGAGGTCGTAGCGCACCCTGAACCGCCCCAGCTGACTGAACATGTTGACGTCGTAGCCGATATAGAGGTCCTCGGTGAGTCGCTTGCCGACCACCAGCGAGACATCCTCCTTCTTGCTGCTGCCCTCGAGGTGCATGTCGTCGAGTTGCAGAATGGAACCAATGCCCTGGAAGAGCTCGCTGCCGCCCTTGAGGCCCAGGGTGGCGGCGGCCTCGCCGAGCAGCCCGCTCTCCTCGGCGGTGGAAAAGGCCAGGGAGCGGCCGACGATGAGCTGCGAGAGGATCTCGGTATCGTCCATGTAGGGATCGGAAAAGAGCTGGAACTTGAGGTCCTGGGCCAGGCCGCTGATGTCGACGCCGACCGTATAGCCGCGCCTCTTGGCCACCTCGTCGCTGAAGGTGCGCTGCGCGCGAACGTCGATGCCGGGATTGTCGGCCGGCCCGCCGGTAAAGAGGATGCGCCCCCGGGCGATGTCGAGGGTGCGGCCGTAAATGGTGAAGGTGCCCTCGAGGAGGTCGAGTTCGCCTAGGGCGGTGGGCAGTTCGCCGGCGGCCGTTTTGACCCGCAGGTGGCCGTCGAGTCGGCCGCTCAGGCCATAGCCGTCGATGCGCACCGCCTCGCCGAGGGCGATGTCGAGATCGACCGAGAAGGGCCAGCCGCCACCGGCCACCTCTTCGCGGCTGTTGACGAGGACCACGTCCGGAGATTCGGTCACCGAGTCCTTCATCTCCTCCGGGGTGATCAGGGCGCTGGGGATGGCCACCGCGCCGGTAATGGCGGCCCCGCCTGCCGCAAGACGGAGGTCGACAGCCGGATCGACGACGATGGAATACTCCGGCAGGTTGACGAGAAGAAAATTCTTGCCGCTGAGATGCAGCAGCCCCTCGATGCCCTGCGCTCCATAGCGCAGCCGCCCGTCGACCCGCGCCTCCCCGGCCCCGGAGACCGTACTGCCGCTGAGATGCACACCCTCGTCCTCGGCCTCGATCTTGACTTTGAGCTGCTCCAGGGAAATGCCCTGGTAGGGGAGATTGATGCCGCCACGGTCGACGCGCCCCTCCCCGACCAGCTGCGGGCGGCCCAGGCTGCCGCCAAGGGTGAAGTCGCCGCTGGCCTGGCCCACCGGGTCGACGCCATAGCCGGTAAAGGCGGCGAGCATGGCCAGGTCGAAGTCGGCCAATTGCAGCCTGCCGGAAAGGGGCAGGGACATGAAGGTTGCCGGACTGATCTCCTCGCCGTTCAGGGCGGCATCGAGAAGGATGCGGCTGCCGCTCTTCATGGTGGCTTCGCCATGGCCGCGCAGGGCCGCCGCCGAGAATCCCAGGGAGACCGTGATGTCGCGAAGCAGGGGGCCGGCGAGTTCTTCGTCATCAAGGCCGAGATCGACCTCCAGCTGCGGCAGGGAGAGGCGCGCCTCGAGGGCGGTGAGGCGCTCCTCGCGACCGCCGGCCTTCAGGGCGAGGGCGAGCTTGCCGGAAAGCGCCTGGGCCGACAGCCCCCAGCGCTGCAATCGCTCAAGGGAAAGGCCCTCGCTTTCGGCGGCAAGCCGCCAGGTTACCTCTCCCGCCCAGTCCGCCCCGCCGCCAAGGCAGAAGCGCTCCGCGCCCTCGGCGAGGCAGAGCTGCTCGAGGTCGAACTTCTCTTCGCCGAGGGCGAAGACGGCCGCTGGCCCCTGGCGCCACTGCCCATAGGTCGCCGAGGAGAGCTTCAGGTCGGCGACCCGCCCCTTCCAGACCTCGTCGCGACCGATCTCGACCCGACCGGCGACCGTCCCGAAGGTGCCGCTCAGGTCGAGATCGAGGCCCAACTGGCTGAAACTTCCGGCATAGTCAAGGCGCAGGCTGTCAAGGCGAGTCTCTTCCACCAGCAGCCCCTTGGCGGCGAGGGCGCCGTGCACTTGGCCCTCGCCGGCGAAACGCGAGGTCAACCTGCCCTCGAGCCGGGCCACGCTGATGGCGCCGTGCCGCAGGGCGCTGCCGTCGAGGTCGAGCGCCAGAGTCGGTTCCCGCGGCGAGCCGCGCAGCTGGCCGCGGAGGTGCAGCTCGCCGCCGCTCTCCGGCAGCAAGGTGCCAAGATCGGGGGAGTCGAAGGCGATGTCGAGGGCGAAGTCCTCGCCGGCCTTGCCCTGCACTGCCAGCCGAGACGGTCCGCTGTTCAGGACGAGGCCAGTGGTGGTGAGGCGCTCGCCTTCCAAAGCGATCTCGCCCCCACCGGAAATGGCGTTGCCGCGCAGCGTGCCGGAGAGCCCGGCGATGCTGAAAGAGCCCTGGCCACCTCCCTCACCGAGCCGGCCCCGGCCGTCGATGAGGCCGTGCAGCGAGCCGGGAAACTGGGGGAAGACCCCCGAAGGGTCGAACTCCTCGAGGCGCAGGGAGAACATGTAGTCGAGTTCCTCGGCCCAGGAGAAGCTGGCGGCGACCACCTCGGCGCTGCCCGCCACCTCGCCGCTGCGCAGGGACAGCCCCTTGCTGGATATGCCGTTTTCGTCAAGGGCCAGGCCACCCGCGACCGACATTGGCCGCCCGTGGAGCTGGCCGGTCAGTTGCAGGGTGAAGTCGGCGTTGACGCCGAGGTCGTCACGAACCAGGCCGACGCTCTCTATCTCCCCGCTGACGCTGCCCGGCAGTTCGGGGAGGAACATGGCCGGGTCGAAGTTCTTGACGGTGAAGCTGCCGCGCCAGTCAAAGAGCCGCTTCCAGTCGATGGAGGCGTTGCTGGAGTCGATGCTCGCCTCGCCACGGGCAAGATGCAGGGTGACGAAGTCGATGCCGAGCAGGCCGGCGCGCAGGGTGGTGTCGAGGACCATGTTGTCGGCAAGGCCCCATTCGACCTCCGCCCGCACCGGCCCGCCGTAGCCATTGACGTCGCCGGCGAGGCGGCCGTGGATAGTCTTGACGATGATCTTCGGGCAGCTGTCGATGAACTGCTCCAGGTCGACGTTGTTGCCGACAAGGGAGGCGGTCCACGAGGGGCTGCGCAGGAGATTGGCAACCTGCCCCTCGACGCGCAGATCGACCGGCGTGACCACCGCCAGCGCGGCCTGGGGCGAGTTGAGCGGCCCGCTGGCGGAGAGGGTGCCGTGGAGCCTGTTGAAGCCATAGCCGATGAGGTTCCACGACCCGAGCAGGTCGACATGCCAGCTGCGGGTGAAGTCGACGTTGCCATGCACGGAGAGCCCGATATCGGGGCCCTGCAGTGCCAGGGTATCGATAAGCAGGTTGTCGACACCGCCCTGCAGGGCGAGGAGGAAGGTATCGATGACGAGGAGTTCACCGCCCTCGCCATCCTCGAGACGCAGGCCGTCTATCGCCACCCGGTCGAGGAGCAGGGGCAGGGGCAAGAGGGTCGCGGGCAGCGTCGGCGCCGCGCTGGGGGCTGGAGCGGTTGGGGCTGCCGCGTCCTTTGCTTCGGCCGCCTCCTCTTCTCCATCGGCGAAGCGTACCACCACCCCCTCGAGTTCCAGGGCGGCGAGGTGAAAGCGGCCCTCGACGAGTTCCAGTGGCGACCAATGCCAGGTCAGCCGTCTGATCTTCACCTCTACTCCGGGCAGGGCGAGCCCCAGCCGCTCGAGGGTGAAACGGCCCAGCAGCCGGCCCTCGGCGGCGCCGATGGTCAACGGGCCACGCCCGTCGGCCAGGGAACGCAGCAGTTTCAGGCCGGAGTCGCTGCCCAGCACGAACCAGCCGCCGCCTGCCGCAACCAGCAGCAGGAGGAGGACCATACGCCACAGCCAGCGTTTCAAAAATCCCCCCCCACGGTGAGATGAAAGCGCAGCGGGTTGCCGCTTTCGCTGATCGCCGAGGCGACATCGAGCCGGATCTGCCCGAATGGCAGGCGGAAGCGGACCCCGCCACCAACGCCCTGGTAAAAGTTGAGATCGAGATCGTCGGCGGCGGTACCCACATCCCAGAAGGCGGCAAGGCTGAACTGCTTGTAGACGGTGCGTTCCGCCTCGACGCTGCCCACCACCAGGTAGCGGCCGCCGATATTGGCCCCCGAGCCATCCCTGGTGCCGATGGACTTGTAGCCGTAGCCGCGCAGCGAGGTGTCGCCGCCGGTGTAGAAGCGCAGCGACGGCGGCAGGGAATCGATGGAGTCGACGGCGATGGCGCCGATGGAGCCGCGGCCGATGAGGCGCCACTCGGGAATGGGCGAGACGATGGCCTTGCCGTTGGCGGTGACCTGAACGAATGTGACGTCAGAGACCACCCCCTCCACCCCGCCGATGGCCCCCACGGAGAGCTGCAGCCCGTTGCGGGTGTTGAGCAGATCATCGGCGAAGACCGCGCCGACGTTGACCGAAGGCAGAAGAAGCAGCGATTCGCCGCTGGTCTCGCCGACGTCGTAGATCTCGTCGCGCAGCTCGAGTCCGCCGCCGAGCCGGTAGCGTGGCCCGGAATAGTCCCTGGTGACGGCGGCGGTGAAGAGCTGGGTGGTGGTGCTCTTCCACTGCTTGTCCTGGTAGGCGAGACTGCCGGTGAGCGACTGATGGCGCGGGTCGTCATCCCAGGGGATGCGGTAGTGAAAGGCGAGGATGTTCTCCAGTTGGCCGACCTGCAGGGAGGAATTGACCTGATGGCCGGCGCTGTTGTAGAGCCGGTTGTCCCAGTCGGCCTTGAAACGCACGCCGGTGTCGGTGGCATAGCCGATACCCAAACTGTACTTGTTGCGCTGAGCCGGCGCTTCGAGGTCGATGTCCACCGGAATGGCGAAGTCGCTGGCCCGTTCGAGCTGGCCGCGCACCGCCACGCGGCTGAAGTAGCCGGTCTGGTAGAGGATCGACTGCAGTTCGAAGAGTCGCGCCGGCCGGTACGGGTCCCCCTCGCGGTAGGGGAGGTAGCGGGCGAGAAGGTCGGCGTCGAGGATTTCCTGCCGGCTGGCGGTGGAGCCGAAGAGATACCGGCGCCCGGTATCGAGGGCGAGAATGACCGCGGCGCTGTTGGCATCGAGATCGATGCGCAGGCTGCGTTCGCTGAAGGTGGCGTCGAGGAAGCCTTCACCGAAGGCGAGATTGACCAGCTTCTTCTTGGTCTGCTCGTAGACCTGCTGGTCGAGGATATCGCCCTTTTTGAGGGGAAACGCGTCCAGGGCTTCCTGGAGGGGGGCATTGTCGCGCCCCTCGCCGTGCAGCCGCAGGCGCACCTCGGCCACGCGCACCGGCGGGCCGGGATCTACCGCGTACTGCGCGTGCCACACCCCGCCCCGCGAGATGAGGCTGCCGGTGACGCGCGGGTGATAGTAGCCGAAAGGGGCCAGGGCGGAGCGGATATCGTCCTCCGCTTCCTGGTGGAGGCGGCGCATGGCCCCGACGTGAAGGCGCTCCTTGTCCTTGTGAAGGAGGATGCCGAGGCGCGCCAGGACGTTGCCGAGCAACGGCTCGTCGATACCGCTCACCTGCACCTCGAGAGGCACCCCAGCCGCGGCGCGACAACTCCCCGCGCATATGCCGGCGAGGAGAACGGCGCAGAAAAGCATTGAAGCGAAGAGGCCGGGTCGTTTATGTAGAAGCCGGGCGGGATGGCAGGGGGGAAAACCTGCCGGCGATGCCGGGCCTACCTGCAAGAGCTGAAAAACCATAAAAAAACCATCTCAGAAGAGTCTTTGGCTTTTTTCTACCCGTTCCCCTCACTTCCATGCAACCGGAAACCATTCTCATCTCGAAAATTGTCAACGGCGGCTTCGGTCTCGGCCACGCCCTTTCCGGGCAGGTGGTGCTGGTGCGCCACGTCCTGCCTGGTGAGGCTGTGCTGGTCACCCCGCTGGAAAAGAAGAAGAATCATCTCCTCGCCAGGCTGGACGAGGTTCTCAGCCCCCACAGGCAGCGGCGGCAGCCACCCTGCCCCTATGCCGGACAGTGCGGCGGCTGCGATTTCCAGCATGCCGACTACGCCCTGCAGCTGCAGCTGAAAAAGGCGGTGGTGGCCGAGCTGCTCCTCCGCGGCGGCCCGACCCTGGCCGCGGCTGCCGAGGCACTTGCCGACCCTCTCGGCGCCCCGCTGGAACTGCATTACCGGCAGCGGCTGCGCCTGCGTGTCGACGACCGGGGTCGCCTCGGCTTCACCCGTTTCCAGTCCCATGAGGTGGTGCCGGTGGCCGCCTGCCTGCTCGGCGGCGAAATGCACAACCGGGTGCTCTCCGCCCTGGCCACCCTGCCCGCGGCGCGGACCCTGTGCCAGCTGGCCGAGGAGGTGGAGATCCTCGACAACCCCGACCGCGGCCAGGCGGTCGTCCTCCTGCGGCTCCGCCGCAAGCCGCGCCCGGCCGATATCAGCGCAGCCCGCGCCTTATGCGGGGCCTTCGCCGAGATCGAATCCGTCTTCCTGCACGGCAGCGGCTTCGCCCTGCAGGGCCCCTATGGCGCGGCAGCATCCGCCGCTGGCCAGGGAGACGGCAGGACCCTCGTCCAGAGCTACGCCCCTTCGGCGACACTCCCCGAGGGCCTGTCGCTCGGCTGGGAGGTGGGCGGCTTCTGCCAGGTCAACCTCCGCCAGAACCTGACCCTCATCGACACGGTTCTCGATTTCTGCCAGCCTGGGCAGGGCATGAGCCTGCTCGACCTCTACTGCGGCATGGGCAATTTCTCCCTGCCCCTGGCCATGAGGGGCGCCCGGGTCCATGGCATCGAGGGCCAGGCGTCCGCCATCCGCAGCGCCGGCGCCAACGCCATGCGTGCCGGCCTGTCGGAGACCCGCTTCGAGCAGAGCCCCATCCACCAGGCCTGCGACCGGCTCGTGGCCGAGGGGCGACGCTTCGACTGCATCGTCATCGACCCGCCCCGCCAAGGGGCGCCGGAGCTCGCCCCGCGCCTGGCGCAGCTGGCTGCGGGCCGCCTCGTCTATATCTCCTGCGACCCGGCCACCCTGTGCCGCGACCTGCAGCAGCTGGTGGCTGCCGGCTTTGCCATCCGTCGCCTGCAGCCGGTGGACATGTTCCCGCAGACCCACCATATCGAGACGGTTGCGCTCCTCGAGAAAGCGTCGTAGTCGGCAAGCCCAGGCCTCAGGGCCCCGTTGCCAGCCGCTAGGGACATCCCTCTGGGCATGGTCGCCGCTGCTTCGCCTGGCGTTCCCGTTTCCCTCACCCTCTTTCGCGTCGACCGCGCCCCCTGCAACCCAGGGCGCCTTCCCCTCTCATCGCGCCTCTCCCTTGTCCTGACGGCCTCTGCCCCTGCCCCCACCGCCTTTTTCAGCTGCAGCTGCAGGGCGTAGTCGGCATGCTGGAAATCGCAGCCCATTCTTCCGCCGTGTGCAACCCTTGACGTCGCACAAGGAGCCAAAGGCGAACAGCTGCTTCGGCCTGGCGAGTGACTATTTCCCTTGACGCCTCCAAATAGGTACTGTATCAATACTGTATCAATTTAGAAGAGGTTGCGCCGATGGTTGCCTACACGATCGACAAAGAATCCGACATCCCCCTCTATATCCAGATCCGCGACCTCATCCAGGAAGCGATCCGCAAGGGCGAGCTCAACCCGGGCGACCGGCTGCCCCCCGTCTCCTGGCTGGCCCGGGAAATCGGCGTCACCCAGGCCACCGTGCGCCGCGCCCTCCAGGACCTCAGCGACGCCGGGCAGACCAGCTGCCAGGTCGGGCGGGGCACTTTCATCCGCAAGCCGGAGGAGGAGGAGCCGCGTGGCGTGGACGGACGCGAGACGCTCGAGCGAACCCACTCGCCAGCCCGGGGCGGCGACCACAGCCCCCTGGAGTTCGCCGCCCGGCGGCTGCGCATGGGGGTGGGCACGGCCCTGCGCGATATCATGATCCTCGCCGACAAACCAGGCATCATCCATCTCACCAAGGGTGTGCCCGACCCCAGCCTGTTGCCCGCCGACTTCCTCGCCGAGGTCACCCGGGAGACCATGGCGCGCGATGGCATGAGCCTTCTCGAGACCACCGATCCCCTTGGACGCTACGACCTGCGGGCGGAGATCGCCCGGCGCTACGCGGCCCAGGGCCTGGCGGTGAGTGCCGACCAGGTCCTCATCACCAATGGCTCGCTGCAGGGGGTGACCCTGCTCTCCCAGGAGAACCGCGAGTTCGGCAAGCGTGTCATCTGCGAGACGCCATGTTTTCGAGGCATCACCGATACCTTCGGCGCCATGGGCCACTGGGTGGAGACCATCACCAGAGACAGCAGCGGGCCGCTGCCCGAGCAGCTGCACCAGCTTGCCGGCATCGGGCCATCGCTGCTCTACCTCTGCCCCTATGCCCATAACCCCATGGGCACCCACCTTGGCGCCGAACGGCGCAGCATGCTGGTGGAGTGGGCGAAGAAGACCGGCAGCACCATCATCGCCGACGAGCTCTTCCGCGACCTGTGCTGGGACGAGGTGCCGCCAAGCCTGTTAAAGGACCTGCCGGCGGAGCAGGCGGTGATCGTCAACTCATTTTCAAAAGCGGTCATGACCGGCATGCGCTTTGGCTGGATCGTCAGCTCGGCGCGCCACGTGCAGCAGCTCGCCCAGCTCAAGCGGCTCAACGACCATTCCTGCCCGACGCTCATCCAAGGCATGGCCCTGACCATTCTCCAGTCCGGCCGCTACGACGAGCACAACCGCAGGATGGCCGCCATGTACCGGGTGCGCCGCGACGCCATGCTGCGCGCCCTGCAGCGCTATATGCCCGAGGGCACCAGCTGGACCCGACCCGAGGGCGGATTCTCGCTGCTGGTGGAACTGCCGCGCGGCTATTCCAGCGTCGCCCTCTTCCTCTTCGCCATCGACAAAGGGGTGTCCTTTCTGCCCGGGCCGCTATTCGATATCGACCAACGCTTCGTCAACTGCTGCCGGGTCGGATACGCCTGGTCGAACGAGGCGGAGATCAAGGAGGGCATCGAACTGCTGGCCAGCGCCATTGAGGAGTTCATCAGCCGCCCCCCCGGGGAATCGGGGTTGAGCGGTCTCGGCAGTTATCAGTAGACATGCGGCAGCCCGTCAACGCCGGAAAAATCCGGCATCACCATAAGGGAGTGTACCGAGGAGACACCATGAATCCCTATCTTTTGGAAATGGAACTGAAGGAACGACGACGGCAGATGCTCGAAGAGAGCGAACGCCGCCATTTACTCGCACTCTTCGCCGCCCAGCACCACCAAAAGAACCGCGACCGCCTCATGCTGGCCGTGGCCGACCTGCTCATCGCCCTTGGCGAGACCCTCAGGCGCCGCCATCAGCATACCCAGCATCTCTCCCCCCGCCTTGTGCCGTAAGTAGGGCTCATCCCAGACGGAATGCCCAAAATAAACCGGCGGCAGACGTGGTTCACGTCTGCCGCCGCGCTGTTTTCAGGGACGGGTCAGGGCCTCAGGTAGCCTTTGCCACCTTTTGGTGATCGCGGTCGAGGTGGAAATTGATCCACGACGAGGTGTCCTGGAGTTCCCAGGAGCGGGGTGGAACGAAGGAGGCGGTGAGCTGCTCGGTCTCGTTATGGCGCTTCATGCGGTAATAGGCACGAACCCAGACGCAGAGCTTGTCCTGGTTGACCTCGCAGTAACCGTCACGACTGCCGCCGCAGGCACCGTTACGGGTATGCTTCGGGCAGCCCGATTCCGGACAGAGGAAGCCGACATGCTGGATGCCGCAGTCGCCGCAGCTCTTGCAGGAGAGCATCAGCTTCTTGAAGGGATCTTCGAGGAACATCTTCAGCATCCACGAGGCGTTCTTCTTTTCGAAGGCGCTGGAGATCTTGCGGTACATGGGGGCCAGCGAGGCCTCCTTGTCGAAGAAGAGGTCGTGGGCGGTGCGCAGGAAGAGGTAATGGACCTCGTCGCCGAACTTGAGCTTGATCTCAGAGCGGCCGCCGTCGGCGACCTCCTCGACCGCGGCTTCCTTGTAGATATAGAAGCGGCCGTTGCTTTCTTCTCGGAATTCCTCGCGATACTCTTCCCAGTTATGGCCGATCTCCTCCATGCGGTCGAGAATGGCGGCAACCGTATCGAAGTTCTTATGTATGCCGGCGATATGGATACCGTTGTAGCCGATGCCCTTGAGCACCGCCCCGAGGCGGGCGGTTCGCTCGATGGCGCGTTTCGGCCCTTCCCCGGGCACGGCGTAGTCGGCGAGGATACGCTCGTAAAGCTGCTTTGCGACATGCACCCCAGGGATCTTGCCGCTATGCATGACCGTCGCCGCCCCCTTGTTGAGCAGGTAGAGCGAGGCAAGCATCGGCACTTTGACCTCCTTGTCGCGATTGAAGCGCAGCAGTTCCTCGAACTTGTCGATATCGTAGCCCAACTGGGTGATGGCAAAAGAGGCGCCGGCCTCGATCTTGCGCTGCAGCTTGCGGTACTGGATCCACGTCTCGGCCTCGGTGTACTTGAAAGGCGACACCGCGCAGCCGGTGACGAAAACCTCCGAGGAACCGCTGCTGATCAGGCGTCGGTTGAGGTCGGAGAGCATGGTGGTGAGGATCACCGAGTCGAAATCGAACACCGGGGTGCCACGGCCGCCGAAGCCCTTTCCGGAATAGTCGCCGGTGAGGGCAAGGATGTTGCGCATGCCCATGCGCGCCAACTGCAGGGCGCGGCTCTCCATGCCCATGCGGTTGGCGTCGCGGCAGGTGAAGTGAACGATGACGTCCATGCCGTAATCGAGAATCTCGCGGCCGATGGCGTCGGGGCTGAGCGCCGGGTTGCCGCCGGGGTTGTCGGTGATCGACACGGCGGTTATGCGACCGTCGTCATAGGCCTCCTTGGAGATCTTCTTGATGGTCTCGATGGCTCCGCCGAGGATCTCCCGGCCGGGAACGAGTTCCAGGGTGACCACGAATTTCTCGGGGGTGGAGATATCGTCATTGAAATTGTGACTCACGGCACCTGCTCCTCTGCAGCTCACTGCTGTTGCACCTTTACCAAGCCTCGGACTGCCCCGAGCGCTTTTTCCGGCGGTATCACCGCCACTCTTCCGGCCTCTCTCTTCACACGTGCAGGGTGAATTTCGCGACCGGCAACTGCTTGTATCACAACGTAGTAAAAAATGGGTCTTTTGCACAGAAAAATCAAGCCACGACAACGCGAATAATAGTTATCAACTCATCCACCAGAGTTGATATCCCTGCGACACCGCGCCCGCTTCCGCGGCCCAAATCCTGAGAGTTCTGCATCGATTCCCTTTGCCCACGCCCCCTCCTGCCTGCCCGGAGTCTGCGAGCTTGCAAAGCCTGCCGGCATGCTCTACTATGGATGCCGGCAAACGGGAGCTCGGCGCCACCGGGCTGAGAGGGGTTGAAAGGCAACCCGACCGTCCAACCTGATCCGGATAATGCCGGCGGAGGGAGCGCAACAAGGTAACCGTCTCCGTCCTGCGGAGGCGTTTTTTCTTTACGTCGCCCCTGCCGCCGGCCCATGCCCACTCCTTTCTGGCGAGGTGACCATGTCCCCCAACCGTTTCTGGCCGGCGCTACTGGCCCTGCTGCTGCTCCCCTTCTCCACGCCGGCTGCGGCCGATGGCCCCACCCTGACGGTGATGAGCCACGACAGCTTCGACATCTCCCGCCATCTGGTTGAAAAATTCGAAAGCACCCACCGGGCGACCGTGCGCTTCGTCAAGAGCGGCGACGCCGGCACCGCACTGGTGCAGGCCATTCTCGCTGGGGACAAGCCCCTCGCCGACGTCTTCTTCGGGGTCGACAACACCTATCTGTCACGCGCCCTCAACGCCGATATCTTCCTGCCCTACCCGTCGCCGCTGCTGACGACCTTCCCCACCACCTTGCGCCTCGACACACAGAATCGCCTGCTGCCGGTGTCCTACGGCGATGTCTGCCTCAATATCGATCGGGCCTGGTTCCGCGACAAGGGCATCGCGCCACCTGCCGATCTCGCCGATATCGTCAAGCCAGCGTACCGGGGCCTGACAGTGGTCGAGAACCCGGCCACCTCCTCCCCCGGCCTGGCCTTTCTGCTTGCGACAATCGGCCGCTTTGGCGAGAACGGCTACCTTTCCTTCTGGAAAGGGCTGCGCGAAAATGACGTCAAGGTGGCCAACGGTTGGAAAGATGCCTATTACGGCCAATTCACCGCCGCCTCGAAAGGCGACCGGCCGATCGTCGTCAGCTATGCCTCAAGCCCGGCGGCGACAGTCCACTATGCCAAGGAAGCCCTGAGCGAGGCACCCACCGCCGCCGTCACCGGTGACCGGGGCTCCTTCAGACAGATCGAATTCATCGGCATCCTCAAGGGCACCAAGCAGCCGGAACTGGCCAAAGCCTTCGTCGATTTCATGCTCGACGTACCTGTCCAGGAGGATATTCCTTTGAAGATGTGGGTCTTTCCGGCCAACCCCGCCGCCAGCTTGCCGGAGGTCATGCGCCGCCACGCGGTCATCCCCGAGCGTCCCGCCGAGGTGGCCCCGGAAGCCATCGAGAAACACCGCCAGCAATGGCTCGAGGCGTGGACCGATGCCGTGCTGCGCTAGGCGACATCATGGACAGCGTCAGCGGGCGAGGACGTCGTGACCGCCCGCCGCCTGCTCTTTTTGCCGGTGGTGGCCTTTCTCGCCCTCTTCTACGGCTACCCGCTCTGCGCCATCTTCGTGCATAGCCTGCTCCCTGAGGGATGGTGGGACCCGACCATTATCGCCCGCCTCTTCACCAGCCCGGTGTATGCGCGGCTGCTGTGGTTCACCACCTGGCAGGCGCTGCTCTCCACCGCGCTCACCCTGCTGGTCGCCCTGCCCGGGGCCTATGTCTTCAGCCGCTACCGCTTTTTCGCCAAAGGCCTGTGGCAGGCCCTGCTGACCGTGCCCTTCGTGCTGCCTACCGTCGTCGCCGCCGCGTCCTTCAGCGCCTTGCTCGGCGCGGGCGGCCCGCTCAACACCCTGCTCATGGCCTGGTTCGGACCTGACAGCCCGCCGCTCGCCGGCCAGGGCCTGGCGGTGCTTCTTCTCGCCCATGTTTTCTATAACTATTCCCTGGTGCTGCGACTCGTTGGCGGCTATTGGTCGGGCCTCGACCCGAGAATCAGGGAGGCGGCGGCAACCCTCGGCGCCTCGCCGTGGCAGATCTTTCTGCGCATCACATTGCCCCTGCTGCTCCCCGCCATCGCCGCGGCTGCCTTGCTGGTCTTCGTCTTCTGCTTCACCAGCTTCGGCATTGTCCTCATCCTCGGCGGGCCTGGCTACGCCACCCTGGAGGTGGAGATCTACCGCCAAGCCATCCACCTCTTCAATCTGCCCATGGCGGCCGCCCTGTCCCTGCTGCAACTGACCATCAACTTCCTGCTCATGTGGCTGCAGGCGCGTCTCGGCGCGGGGAAGCAACTGGCCTTCTTCACCGACACCGCCAGGGACGGGGACGTCCCTGCGACCAGCTGGCGTGCGAAGGCGGCCATCGCCGCCACGCTGCTCTTCGTCACCGCCCTTCTCGTCGCCCCGCTGGCCGCTCTGCTCGGCGCTTCACTGCTGGGCGACGGAGGACTGACCCTGGCCTACTACCGCGGGCTCTTCAGCGGGGGTGGCGACGCCCTGTTCTTCGTCGCACCGGGCGCGGCCATCGCCAACAGCCTCGGCTTCGCCCTGGGCACGACCGTCCTCGCCGTGCTCCTCGGCCTGGCCGCCGCCCGCCACCTCGCCGCCACGGACGGCACCGGCTCTGCCTGGTGGGACGCGCTGCTCATGCTGCCGCTGGCGACTTCGGCGGTGAGCCTCGGCTTCGGCTATATCATCGCCCTCAACCGACCACCCCTCGACCTCCGCGACAGCCTGGCTATGGTGGTCATCGCCCACAGTTTGATCGCCTTTCCCTTCGTGGTACGCTGCATCCTCCCCGCACTGCGCCGTATCCCCTCATCCCTCGGAGAAGCAGCCGCCATGCTCGGCGCCTCGCCAGCGAAAGTCTTTCTTGAGATCGAGCTGCCCCTCATCCGGCGCGCCATCCTCGTCGGGGCGATCTTCGCTTTCGCCATCAGCATGGGCGAGTTCGGGGCATCGTCCTTCGTCACCCGGCCGCACACTGCCACCATCCCCGTGGCCATCTACCGCTACCTCAGCCTTCCCGGGGAGATGAACTACGGCCAGGCGATGGCGATGAGCAGCCTGCTGCTGCTGTTCACCTGCGCCGTTCTGCTGGTGCTTGCGCGAGCGGCTGGAAGTGGGGGGGAGACACGCCGATGACGAGCGCCATCCTCACCGTCGACAAGCTGCACAAGAGCTACCAGGGAAAGCCGCTGCTGCAGGACATTGGCTTTACCCTCGGCGAGGGGGAGATCCTCTGCCTGCTCGGGCCCTCGGGCTCCGGCAAGACGACGCTCTTGCGTCTTCTCGCCGGGCTGGAACGCCCTGACAGCGGCACCATCCGCTTCGCCGGGCGCGATCTCGCCGAGACTCCGCCGCATCGCCGCAATTTCGGCATGATGTTCCAGGAATATGCCCTCTTTCCCCATAAGGATGTCTGGGAAAACGTGGCCTTCGGCCTGCGTATGCAGCGACTGCCGGCAGCGCGGACGGCCGGGCGGGTGGAAGAGATGCTGCATCTGGTCGGGCTGGAGGGCTTTGACCATCGCCGTGTGGACGAGCTCTCCGGCGGCGAACGCCAGCGTGTAGCCCTGGCGCGCAGCCTCGCCCCCCGTCCCCCGCTGCTGCTCCTCGACGAACCGCTGGGCTCCCTCGACCGTCTCCTGCGCGACCGCCTCACCGGCGAGATCCGCCTCATCCTCAAATCCCTGGGAGTGACGGCAGTCTTCGTCACCCATGATCAGGGCGAGGCCTATAGCATCGCCGACCGCATCGCCATTCTCCAGGAGAGCAGGCTGCAGCAGCTGGCGGCTCCTGAAGAGCTTTACCTGCGGCCCGCCAATCGCCTCGTGGCGTCCTTTCTCGGCCTCACCAATCTCGTTTCCTGCAGACTCGGGCAGGACGGTCTGCTGCACAGCCCCTTTGGCTGCTTGCCGACTAACCTGGCGGGAGTGGAGCCCTCAGCTGCCGGCACCCTGCTCCTGCCACCCGAGGGCGCGCGGCTCGCTGGCGAAATTGAGGCTCTGCAGCCTGGCCTGGTCATCGTCGGCCTTGTCGCCAGTCGCGTCTTCCAGGGGGCAACCTATCGCGTGGTGGTCGACAGCTGCGGACACCGCCTCGCCTTCAATCTGCCCCTCACCCCCTGTCCCCCTGAAGCAGGCCTGGCTATGACATTGTTCGTTGATGGTGACAGTCTGCTGCTGCTCCCCTGACGGCTGATCGGTACCACCCCGCAAACCGGCGCCATGCCGGCTGAGATTGGACCAGCGCCATGCCGGCTGTTGCGCAAAGTTCCGCATAGCCCATCCCCGGCGCCATCGGCCAGCCAAAAGGATGATGCACGCCACTACGGAGCCTGGAAACGGGGAATGGTTCCGCGCACCCACCTGCCCATAAACCCAGGTGGATGTGCAGACAAGATGTGAAAAAACGAAGTGCGGGGATTTTACACTGCTCTGTTCCATACCTCGCCGCAAGGCTTGGCCCCCGGCCAGGATGGCGGACGACCAAGCCTCTCTGCCAAGGCACGCCCTTCCCCGGTCGGTTATCCCACCCAGAGATACAGGAAGCAGCAGATATAGACGATGATCACCACCAGGGTGAGCAGCATGCGCAGGGTGGACAGCCCGGAAGCCGATTTAAGGGCGCGAAAGACCACCGCCAGGGCAAAGGCCGCGGCGGCGGCAAGCGTCGGCAGAAAGACATTGCCGGTCTGCTTGACCTGCAGGGCGGCCAGGAACGGCGCCAGCGGCCAGAAGGCTATCCAGGCCATGCCCAGGGCCAGATAGATGGGGAGGAAGAGCGTCGAACCGCCGAAACCACGACAAAACCCCCAGGAAAAGAGCGCCATGCCACCGTGGATGAGGAAGGCGATGGACATGCCCATGAGCAGCAGGGTGAAGCGCATGGCGGCCGGGACAACGATGGGGCTGCCCGAGGAGTCGGTGAGAAACCTGGTGAAATAGAGAGCCGAGAGACCGTAGAAGATCCCGAAGAAAGCGACATTGACCAGGGTATAGAACAGCGAGCGCTTGTCGTGGCTGATGACCTCGCGGTACACCGCCTCGTCGAAGCTGAGAATGCGCAGCATATGGTGGAAATAGCTCATTGGCTGGGAAGCACCAGGCCGCAGGGGGCCGCAAAGGATTGGCGGAAGACGACGAAGGGGGGCGGCGTACAGCCGTCCCCCTTCACCAGTGTTCGAGGATCAACTCCGATCAGAATTTCCAGGGTTGCAGCCCCCAGAAGGAGATAAGCAGGCAGACGAGGGCCAGGACAACCGGCCACACCTTGCCGTTATAGCGGTTTTCGTCATAGTCACCCCAACCGTGGATACGATCGATGACCTGCTTGTCGGCGAGGCTCGGCGCCCAGGCGGACAATGCCGGCATGCGGTTGAAGATCAGCGACAGGAAAATGAACAGAGCGAAAGACAGGGGCACGGTCACCAGACCACCGGACATACCCAGAGCGGCGGTGGCACCCTTGCCGACGACGATGCTCGGGAAGACGTGGGGCGAGATGATGATGAAGATCAGGCCGCAGATATTGGCGGAGACGATCAGCGCCAGTTTGTTGGCCTCTTTCCACCATACGCCGAGGAGAATGCCCGGGGTGGCAGTGGAAGCCAGCAGGCCGAAGGCCCAGAGAATACTGGTGACGAGAAACTTCGGCGGTTTGAAGGCGAGCAGTATGGCGATGACGCCGCCCATACCGAGGGCGACGAAGCCCCAGCGAATACGCGACTTGGCTTCCATGTTCGGGGCGAGGATACCGAGCAGGTCGTTGCCAACCAGGCCGGAGATGGCCATGAGGTTGCCGCCGACAGTGGACAGGCCGGCAGCGAGCGCACCACCCATGACGAAGGCGGCGACCCACATGGGGTTGTAGAAGACGTTGAGGATGAGCAGAGTCTGGTCGGCCTTGGCAATGGCTTTGCCGGTGGTGGCGACGAAATAGTTGCCGGCGAAGCCGCTGGTGTAGGTGCCGGCGAAGAGCAGGCCGAGGAAGAGGACGAACCATACCACCGCCCAGCGGGCGTTCTTGACGCTTGAGGAGGTGAACACCCTCATGGCGAGATGGGGCAGGGCCACCGGTCCCAGGGTGAAGGCGGGAATGAGGGCGAAGTACCAGCGCAGGTCATACTTCATGTCAAAGAAGGTGGGCAGCACCTTGAGCATCGCCGGCACCATGTCGCCGTAGGCGAGCGGTGGGAACCACCAGCCGGAGGAGCCCATGGCCTTCATGATCGCGCCCATGGGGACGATCATCGCCACGGTCATGATAATCATCTGGAAAGCGGCGTTGTAGGAGGCGCCGTACATCCCGCCCATGGTGATATAGCCGACAGTGGCGATACCGGAGACGACCAGTGCGACGTTGTAGGGAATGCCGAAGAGCATCTCGAAGGCCTGGCCGAGGCCGATCATCTGCCCGAGGGCGTACATGATCATGATGAGGATCATCCACAGCACGATGGTGATGGTGGCGCCCTTGCCATAGCGGGCCTTGATGAAGGTCGCCGGGGTGAAGGCCTTCATGCGGCGCAGGCTGGTGCCGTAGAGCAGGGTGAGCAGGGGGATGGAGATCGCCCACTGGATCCACAGATAGACGAACGGCACCTGCATCTTGGAGATCAGGGCGATGACGCCGAGGAAGGTGGCGAGGCTCGCCCAGGTTGCGGCCATGGAGAGGCCGTTGGTGACCGGGCCGATCTTGAAGCCGGCGGCGTAGAAATCTTCCTCGCTGGTGGTCATTTTGCTGGCCCACCAGCCGATGAAGTAGCAGATGGCGAAGAGAATGGCGACGACAATGACGCCGACCCAGACGTTATCGATGGCGAATTCGTTGCTCATATCACTTTCCTCCCGTCTTGTCGGACATGACCGTCTGGCCCTGGCTCTTGGCAAACTCCTCCATATCGTCATCGAACTTGTTGCAGACCAGGGCCATGGCGATGCACACCACCATCATGCCGAACCAACCCATGAGGATCGGGACGATGTACTCCACAGGAAAGCCCCACATCATCCCTCCCTTAAGGAAGGGGAACGCCACGAAGAGCGTCGCGCAATGGCCGGTCAGCATAAGCAACACACTGAAAACAATCGTAATCCATATTTCCTTCCTGTACAGTTGTTCTTTCATCGGGGTCTGGTCCTCCTGGTCAAAGATGAGTGGGAAAACGTCGCCCTTCGCCCTCTGTCCATGGTCATGCCGGATCGGGAAAAGAGGTGCTGCCTGTAACTGAAACGAAATATGAACGAGCGCTCGGTCAATTAGCGATCATTACCCGACACATGCATGCTTGTCAAAGCCTTTTTTTGACAAAAAACGCATAGCATGACTAATTCCCACCAAGTGATATATCAAGAATTTTTCTCATGTGGCGCTGACGTCTTCCTCCCCTGTCCCTGCAGCATCGGGCAAGGCAAGGGGACTGCCCACGAAACGGGAGGGTACAGCGACGGAGGGCGAAGGGCTGTCAAGAAACGAGACTGTCGGCAAACGCCTCTCAACGCATCAACATCAACTTGTTTTTAGGTGATATTCTCCCACAAAACATCACTCGTCCATCCCGAAAGCGGCCGAGGGTTGTGGGTATTCGGAGAGGATCGGGAGAGAACAGCGTCGCCTGAGGGCCCTTGCCAAGCAACGCACAAGGGCGGAATGCCTGCTGCGATAAAAACCGGTATGAGTGGAAACCTGCTGGAAAGCACACTCGCAAGGGGATATTTCCACAAATATGTTGTCAAGAGGTCAGCAGTGAGGCCAAAAAACGCAACCGACTCCATGCATACGCAAGGATATGTTTGCGACACCTAACCCCCAGCACCCCTCTGCAGGGCCTTGGTCTTGCGCGCCCTCCCCTTTCCTCTTGTCCTCGGTTTGCGTGTCTTTTTAGAGACCACTTGCCGCACAGGAATTCTGCGTCCCGGATTTGCGTTCGCCGGGCGCAAGCCAGCGCCGAGCGCCCGCCGTCCAGATTATCGCCACCTGGGAGCGGGAGCGCGGTCCACCATCATCCGCCACGACGACGAGATCATTCCGTGATGGCAGCCGATCCTGGAAGGGTTATCTCGACAGCCATCACGGGCCAGCATCCAGCGCCTGAAGATGTTGTTCACCTCCACGCCCTCAGGCGGCCTGAACCAGCTCCATGGAAACAACCACCGCCTGCAGCGTCTCGCCGTCTCAGCGGCCTCCCCTGCCCTCTTCGAGGAAGGAGCGGTTGTATTTCTGCCAGATCCTGATGGCGATGCTCAGCGGCTTCATCATCGGCACGGTATAGGTATGCAGCTTCCTTCCCGCCATATAGGCGCGGCAGCGGCCGACATAGGAGGAAAAGCCGCGTGGCGAGATGATCAGCGGCTTGCTGAGCTCTTCCTTCAGCTCCACCAGCCGCTCGGGGAGATACTCGGAGAGCAGCGGCACCTGCAGGTAGATGGCGGCGACGATCACGTCGGTGTTGGGGTCCTGGTCGATGATGCGCAACGACTCCAGCAGCCGGTCGTCATCGCAGTTGCCGAAGAGGTCGATGGGGTTGTTGCCGACGTTGCGCAGAATGGTCTCCTTGAGCGGCTCCTGCTCTGGCTTGAGGGTCTTTTCGATGAGGGCCTTCATGCGCGCCTTCGTTTCCGGGGCGAAGTGGGCGAGGGTCATGCCCTCCTCGGTGACCTGGTCGGCGAGGAGGATGCCAGCGCCGCCGCCAACGCTGACCACGGCGACGCGGTCGCCGGTGGTCTTCGGCTGACTGGTGAGAATGGAGAGCACGTTGACCATGATCTTCGGGTCCTCGGTGAGCTCCTCGACCAGATAGAAGCCGGCCTGCTCACAGCAGGCCCTGAAGGCCTGGTGGCTGCCGGCCAGCGATGCGGTATGGGACAACGTGGCTTCGGCGCCACCGCCGCTGCCGCCTTTGATGATGAGGATCGGTTTTCTGCGCGCGACCTCGCGGCCGATCTTCATCAGCTTGAGACCATCGGCCACCCCCTCGAGGTAGATGGCGATGATCTTGATGCGCGGATCCTCGCCCATATGGGCGAGCAGCTCCGGCACGCCGACGCTGGAGGCGTTGCCGATGGACACCCACTTGCCGAGGTTCTGGTTATCGGCGCTGAACATCTCGAGCAGTTCGAGGCCGATGCCGCCGCTCTGCGAAATGACCCCGACGCCGTTGGGCCTGGCCGGCGGGACCGAGCGCTGCTCGGGGATATAGTTCGTGTTGAGGCCGGTAAAGGTATTGATCACCCCCATGCAGTTGGGCCCGATGAAGGCTACCTTGTGCTGTTCGGCGATGGCGACCAACTGCTCCTCGAGGTCGGCCCGGCCCATTTCGGCGAAGCCGTCGCTGAAGACGATCGCCCCCCTGCCGCCGAGCTCGCAGAACTCGCGGAAGATGGCCACGGTACGTTCCGAATTGACTGCGAAGACGCCGACTTCAGGAATTTCCGGCAGATCGCGCAGCGAACGGTAGCAAGGCCGTCCATGGATGCTCGGCAGGTTGGGGTGCACCGGGTAGAGGCGCCTGATCCGCATACAGTTCTTGAGAATGACCCCGCCCTGGGTGCCGGGCCGCGAGGCGCCAATCACCGCCACCGACCTGGCGTTGAAGATGGCCGCCAGGCTGGCCTGCTTCCATTCTTCGAGAGCCTCGCCTTCCGGCTTGGCCACGGTGGTGTCGCAGATCAGCCGGGCGTCGACGATGGCGCAGCCTTTTTCATGGACGATGACCGGGTTGAGGTCGAGTTCGCGGATCTCCCTGTTCTCGGCCATCAGCCTGGAAACGCCGATCGCCAGGTCGATGACCGCCTCGCGGTCGTAGCGCTGGCCCCTGAAGCCGGCCAGCACCCGCCCGGCGCGGGTCTTGGTGAGCATTCTCTCGACGTCGCGGCGGCCGAGCACGCCAATGCCCATGGCGGCGTCTTCGAAGAGCTCCACCAGAATGCCGCCCATGCCGACCATGGTCACCGGCCCGAAGCCGGGGTCCTGTTTCGCCCCGAGAAGCAATTCGAAGCCTTTGCCGGCCATCTTCTGCAGCAGCGCGCCACTCCTCTGTTCCCGTGAAAAGCCGCCGACCTTGCTCTCCACCGCGCGCAGCGCCCGGCGCAATTGCTCTTTGCCGGCGATGTTGAGAAAGACCGCGCCGGCATCGGATTTATGGACGATGGCTGGCGACACCGCCTTGACCACCAGCGGATAGCCGCATTCCGCGGCATATTCTTCCGCTTCCGCGAGGGAATGCACCTGACGTCCCAGGGCAACTATGCCATAGCGGCCGAGCATCGCGGCACTCTCGCAGAAATCCATCAATCTTGCCGACATGGTGTTCTCCTTTTTCGGGCGCAGGCCAGCCACACGTGGGCTTCCGCCACTTTCTGGCAATGATTCTTGTTTTCTTGACCTTGATCAAGGCCGCGACCGTCTCTTCCGGGTATAACCGGGGACACAGTGCGCGCCATAGCTGAAACGCGCGCCAATGTTAACAAAAAATCTTGTGGAGGTCACCATGTCTCAGTGTGGATGCGGATGCGGCAGTGGCGCCGGCCCTTTTTCCAAGGGCCGGGATCTGGTGGAGTTCGTCTATCAGGCGCACGGTGGCGCCATTCGCGGCCAGGAGATTCTGCAAGGCCCGCTCGCCACCCAGTGCCAAGGCTGCGGCCAGCCTTTCCTGCTGCGCACCTATCTCGGCAGCTGCCCCTCCTGCGGCGGCGTGCACGCCGTGGCGCCGATGTCCCCCACCGCAGAGGACATCCAGTTTGCCGGCAGGGATTACCGCCTGCCATCCTAGACGCCCATCTGGGCACAGCCAGCCGGTCTCAGCGCGACGAGCCTCGGTACAGGCCGAGGCTCGCCGACGACAGGACCACCAGCACCGAGCCGACATTGTGCACCACCGCCCCGACGATCGGGCTGATCAGGCCGGAAGCGCCCGCCAGCACCGAGACCAGGTTGAAAACCAGGCCAAAGGCGATGTTGAGCTTGATGATCAGCAGCATGCGCCGCCCGAGGCCGACGAGGAAGGGCAGCCTGCCGATATCGTCGCCCATCAGGGCGATATCGGCGGTTTCCAGGGCGACCTCGGTACCCCTGGCCCCCATGGCCACACCAACGTCGGCCACCGCCAGCGCCGGGGCGTCGTTGATGCCGTCGCCGACATAGATCACCCGCCGCCCTTTCTTTTGCCGGTCCTGTATGAGGTGTAGTTTGTCGTTCGGCTTGAGGCCATGCCAGAGGCTGTTGATGCCGACCTTGCCGCCCACCAGGCGCACCGACTGCTGGTGATCGCCGGAGAGGATACCGATCTCACCAAAACCGAGCCCTCGCAGTTCGTCGATGGTGGTGGCGGCGCCGGCACGAACCCGGTCGGAGACACTGAGAAAGCCCAGGGCCTGGCTGTCGCGAAAGACCATGAGCGGAGTCGCCCCCTGCTCCTTGGCCGCTTCGAGCCGCGCGCGCAGGTCCTCGGGGACGGCACCGACGCCGCCATGGAGATAGACGCTGCCCACCTCCACCAGGCTCCCTCCCACCGCCCCCCGCACCCCGAGGCCGATCTCGGTGAAGAGATCGCCGGCCGCCGTAACCGTCAGCCGGGCATAATGCGCCGCCTGCAGCACGGCGCGGGCCAGGGGGTGGGTGGAGTTGCACTCCACCGCGGCGGCGCTGTGCAGGAGGTCTTCCCCGCCAATCCCTTCGGCGGTGACGATGGCCTCCACGCGCGGATTGCCCTCGGTGAGGGTGCCGGTCTTGTCGAAGAACACGGTGTCGGCGAGGGCGATGCCCTCGAGGTGCTGCCCGCCCTTGACAAGGACCCCGGCCCGTGCCGCCCGGCCGACGGCGGCGACGGTGGCGGTGGGCACGGCGAGGATCAGCGCGCAGGGGCAGCCGACGATGAGCACCGCCACGGCACGGCTGAACTCGCCGGTAAAGAGCCAGGCGGCGAGGGCGCACCCCAGGATGAACGGCGTGAAATATTTGGCAAAACGGTCGATGAAGGCGATGGTCTTCGGTTTGTGCGCCTCGGCCTCGGAAACGAGCCTGATGACCTGGCCGAGGGTGGTATCCTCCCCGATCCGCTGGGCCCGGACCTGGAGCACCCCGTTATGGTTGAGTGTCCCGGCATAGACCTGGTCGCCGGCATGCTTCTCCCGCGGCATCGACTCGCCGGTTATGGCCGACTCGTCCACAGCCGAGGCGCCGAGGCTCACCACCCCGTCCACCGGGATCTGCTCCCCCGGCTTGACCAGCAGCAGGTCGCCGATGCGGACTTCCTCCACCGCCACGGTGACAGCCGTCTCACCGCGCAGCACGGTGGCCGTCTTCGGCGAGACCCTGATCAGCGTCTGGATCGACTTGCGGGCCGATTCGGCGGTGGCCTCCTCGATCAAGGCGCCAAGCACCATGATGGTGCTGACCACCGCCGCAGTCAGCCACTCGCCGCCAACCAGGCAGGCGATGATGGCCAGGGCGAGCAATTCGTCGACGTTGACGCGCCGCTCGAGGATACCACGCACCGCCCCGAGAATGACCGGTAATCCATTGATGGCCACCGAGGCGAGGATCATCCCCTGGCCGATCAGTTCCCAGGTGGACCCGCCCTGGCGGACGACGAGAAAGCCACCCAGGGCGAGCAGGGCGCCGCAGCCGACCTTGAGGAACTCTTCGTGCTGCAACAGTTCGCGATAGACGCCAAGCGTGGCGAAACGACCGATCATCTTCTTCTCCGTCAGGTTATGCGCCGGGCGCCAGCAGGAGGCGCCGCCGCCGGGGTGCTCAGGCTCAACGAATCTTGCGCAGATGCTCCATCAACTCGTCGATGAGCTTTTCATCATGGTTCTCGATGGACTTGACGATGCAGCCGCGCAGATGATCGCCGATGATCTGCTGCCACACCCCGTTGAGGGCGCCGATCACCGAGTTTATCTGGCGCAGCACATCGATGCAGTCCTGGTCGCTCTCGACCATCGTCGCCAGGCCGCGCACCTGCCCCTCGATGCGCCGTAACCGCTTGGCGAGCCGCTCCTTGTCCTGATCGCTGCCGCAAAGACTCATCCTTCGTCCTCCAAGGTCTGTTTGAGGTCTGTCTGCCCCAGACATAGCATATAGGGGTATACCCTATACAAGGTACCACATTTGACGTATTGGGCAAGGGTTTTCTGCGCTCTATGCGAAGGGCGAAGTGATAGCGTGATCGGCAGGGAAAAGAAGCCGGCTACCGCCTGGCCCCCGGGGAGCAGACAGTGCGGCGTGCGGAGCAGGTGACGCCAGGTGCCTCGCTCCCCGACAGCCGGGGAGCAGTCCTTTGTCTGTCAGCCTGCGGCTTATGGGGATTGCTCCACAAACGTACTGCGGCAAAAGCGGCCGGCACCGGCCGTAAAATCCGGCTGCAAGCGCCTGAAATCGCCAGACTCTTTTCATCACGCCCTGGCCAAGGCTCGCACCAGGCAGCCGCGCCGGGATGTGGCCAGGCCCGCCTAGCGGTCCTCGAGCCTGACGAAGGGGCGGTTGACGAGGCCGCGGTAGACCTGACGCGGCCGGCCGATGCGGCTGCTGTCCTTGTCGGAGTTCATCTCCTGCCAGTGGGCGATCCACCCCGGCAGCCGCCCCAGGGCGAACATGACCGTGAACATGTTGGTGGGGATGCCGAGAGCGCGGTAGATGATGCCGGAGTAGAAGTCGACATTGGGGTAGAGGTTGCGCGAGACGAAGTAGTCGTCCTGGCTGACCCGGTACTCCAACTCCTGGGCGATCTCCAGCAGTGGGTCGTCGACCTGCAGGGTGTCGAGCACCGCGGTGCAGATCTCCTTGATCAGCTTGGCCCGCGGGTCGTAGGTCTTGTAGACGCGGTGCCCGAAACCGGTGAGGCGGTAGGGGTCGTTGGGGTCCTTGGCCTTGGCGATGTACTTGTCATAGTCGCGGCCGTCACGGCGGATGGTTTCCAGCATGCGCATCACCGCCACGTTGGCGCCACCGTGGGAGGGCCCCCAAAGGGCGTTGACGCCGGCAGAGATGCAGGGGTAGAGGCCGACCCCGGCGCTGCCCACCAGGCGTACCGTCGAGGTCGAGCAGTTCTGCTCGTGATCGGCATGGAGAATGAGCAGCTTGTTGAGGGCAATGACGGCGATGGGCTCGACCCGGTAGGGCATGTTGGGCCGGTCGAACATCATATTGAGGAAATTGGCGCAGTAACTGAGGTCGGGCCGCGGGTAGACCAGCGGGTGGCCGATGTTCTTCTTGTAGGAGAAGGCGGCGATGGTGCGCACCTTGGAGAGCAGGCGGGCGGTGGTGGTGGTGATGCCGCCGTAGGGGTCCTCCTCCTGATCCATCTCCGGGTAGAAATCGTGCAGGGTGCCGACCATGGTGGAGAGAATCGACATCGGCGACGAGTTGGGCGGGAAGTGGTCGAAGAAATGGATCATGTCCTCGTGGATGAGGGCATAGCGGGTCATGTCGTACTTGAAGCGGTCGAGTTCCTTGGCCGTGGGCAATTCCCCGGTAAGGAGGAGATAGGCCACCTCGATGAACACGCAGTTGGCCGCCAGGTCGGCGATGTCGTAGCCGCGATAGCGCAGGATGCCCTGGTCGCCGTCGAGGTAGGTGATGGTCGACTGACAGCTGCCGGTGTTCATATAGCCGCTGTCGAGGGTGATATAGCCGCTCTGCTGCCTGAGCGAGCGGATATCGATGGCCCGCTCCCCGGTGGTGCTCTCGACGACCGGCAGGGTATAGGTCTTGCCGTCAACGATGAGCTGTGCCGTTTCCTGCGTCATACTCTTCTTCTCCTTGGTTGTTGTTGGGTGACCGGAAACCGCACCGTTCAGTCCAGTCGCGCCCGACCGAGCCGCACCGAACCGTAGAGCCTGGTGAAGAACTCCACCGTCTCGGTCGAGGGGAGCACAAACTCCACGCCGATTCTGCCGCCACTCGCCGACCTCACCTGAACCTTCTCCTCCATCTTGAAACTCTTGCCGATGGTACAGCCGACCAGCAGCAGGTCATCGACACGGTACCTGCCGGAAACCTCCAGCATCAGCCCGCCAGGGCTCATGTCGATGATCTTTCCCCTGCCGTTGCGCAGGGAACTGGCATTGTAGATATTGGCGTGTATGTCGCCGTCGACCACCTCGTTATGGGGAATGCGCGGGTGCCGGCGTCGCGTCTCCACGTCCGACTCGAACTCATCCACCACCGCCATGTCCTCGAGCCGCGCGAACACGGTGCCATGAACGGCGAGGTGCGGCCGGTCGAAATCGACGATATGCTCGAGCAGCCAGCTCTCGAGGAAGTCGGAGACGTTGGCGACATCCTGCACGCGGCCGTTGCGATAATCGAGGATCACTCCATTGAGGACCTTGAGCAGGCGATAGTGTTCGAGACAGTGCTCGTTAAAGAGGGGGTGGCCGGCGAGATACTCCTCTTCGCTCTGGAAGTGGGCGAACGCATAGTCGCGCAGCACCCCGAAGAGGGTGTCGACGAGTTTCGTGCCCACCCCGGCATGCATGGCGTTCCTCAGGTCTTTGATGAGATCGAAGAGCACCTTATGCTGATTGTCGATGACCTCCGAGCCTACTTCGAGCCTGCCGTCCCAACGATAACCGTCCTTCATTTCATCCCCCGGCAAAATACCTGTCGAAAAAAAACGCAAGCTACTTCTTGGCAGGTTTTTGCCCCGGTGTCAACAGGCCTCGTGCCCCCACCTGCACAGTCGCCGCCAGCAGGCCGGCGACCACCAGCAGGCAGCCCATCCACTGCCGGCCGCTGAGGACCTCGTCGAGGGCCAGGCTGGCGGTGATCAACCCGGCCACCGGCACCAGCAGCGACAAGGGCGCGACCCGGTTGGCGGGGTATCGGCTGAGCAGGCGGCTCCACATGCCGTAGCCGAAGAGGGTGGCGCCATAGGCCAGATAGAGGATGGCCAGCAGGGACGCCGGGCTGATATGGGTCACCGCCGCCACCACCCGCTGCGGGCCTTCGAGGAGCAGCGAACAGAGAAAGAGCGGCAGCGGCGGCGCCAGGGACGACCACACCACCAGGCTGAGGATGTCGAGCTTTTCGCCGCGGGAAGCGGCGGTCGCCCCGGCACGGCGCACGACGATGTTCGACATGCCCCAGAAGGAGGCGGCGGCCAGGGTGAGCAGGAGGGCGAACACGGGGATGGTCGATGCACTGCCACCGCCTCCGACCAGCCACAGGCCTGCTGCGGAAAGCAGCAGGCCCAACACCTGCCTCGCCGTGACCCGCTCGCCAAGGAGCACTGCGGCGAAGGCCATGGTGAAGAAGGCCTGGGACTGCAGCACCACCGAGGCCACGCCGGCCGGCATGCCGAGGTGCATGGCGGTGAAGAGGCAGCCGAACTGCCCGAAGCCGACGAACAGACCGTAGCCGAACCAGGAGACGAAGGGGATGCCGGGCCGCTTGACGAAGAAGATCGCCGGCAAAAGGGCGAAGACGAAGCGCAGGCTGGCGAGCAGCAGGGGCGGCACACCGTCCAGGCCGATACGGATGACGGTGAAGTTGGCCCCCCAGACGAGGACGACGAGAAGAGCCAGGAAGAGATCGCGAAGAGTCATGGGCAACGGAAAGTGCAGTGGGCAGGCGGTGTCCCTTTACGGGAGGCCGTCGGGGTTGAAGAGGTTGAGCCGCTTGCCGCGCAGGAAGTCGAGCCGCTCGTCGAGCATTACCGCCGGGTAGATGAGGAAACCGGTCAACTCGCCGGCCTTGCCCATGTCGCCGGTGGCGAGATAGGCGGCCTTCCAGGCGAGGCGCCCGGAGCGATAGTGGTCGATAAAGCTGATATCGGCCCGGTGCAGCCGGGTGGTGCCGACCGCCACGACGAGGGCGAACACCGCGACGAGCTGGCGCGGCCGCCAGCGTGCGCCAAGGCCGGCGAGGTGCAGCGCCATGGCCAGGGCGCCGGGCACCAGCAGCGGCACATAGCGGGAGGTGGAGGAAGCCGCCTTCCAGCCAAGAACCACCCGGCCGACCGCCGTCTGGCAGCAGAAGAGCAGGGCGAAGAGGGCCAGGACCACCAGGGTGGCGCTGCGCCCCTGCCCCTCCAGGCCATGGCGCCACAGCTGTCGTCCATGGATGAAGGCGATCAGGGCGAGGAAGAGCAGCAGCGCCATGCCGACAACAAGGCTGCCGGCGCCATGGTTCGTGATGCCGAAGAAGTTGTTGAGCATCGAGGCCATGAACAGCAGGTACTCGCCAGGTCGCGGATGGGGAAAGGTGAAGCCCTGCACCGCCGGGTCGAAGCGGTACCCGTGGAAAAAGAGCAGCCAGCTGCAGGCTATGGCCGCCAGGGCCAGCCATAACGGCAGGACGCCCTCCATGCCTTTACGCAGGCGCCGCGCCAGCTCCATGGCGAGGACTGCCGGCACCACCAGGCCGGCGAAGAGGCCGAAGCCGGTGAAAATGAGCAGAAAGGTGCACAGGCCGAGCAGCAGGTGGCGCAGGAGCCGGTTCTCCACGAACCAGACCAGACAAAGGATCATGAGCAGGAGCAGCGGCATCGCCCCATGGGAGATGTTGGCCGCCGCCACGAAGCTCTCGTACTGGCGGGGGTTGAAAAACAGCAAGGGAACGACGACCAGGCCGAACCCCCGCATGCCACAGCGCCGGGTCAGCGCCAGGCCTGCCAGGGCGGCGGCGATAAGCACAAAGCTGACCCCGAAGGCGTCCCAGCGCGAGTTCCAGTCGCTCAGCCAGGCGAGAAGAGCGGTGAGCAGCATCCCCAGTCCCTGGCGGTGCGGTCCGTGCTGGCGGGAGAACATGTCCCAGAGGCCGCCACCATCGAAGAGGGGCTGGTAAAAATCCCACTGGTCCCAGAACATGACGTTGACGGCATGGCTGTCGACGAAGAGGTGCTGGCGCAGGGCGAGCAACAGAAAGAGGAGCGCGACGACGATGCCCACCCATGGTCCCGAGCGCCAGGGGGCCGGCTGCCGGCCCAGGGGGACAGACTGGCCCATGCCTATTGCAGCGGCGCCTGCTCGCCTTCCCCGGTAACCTCCCCCGCCTCATCCGCCTCCGGCGGAACGATGACGGTATCGTCGTACGCCACCTCGTCCTCCCGCCACACGGTCGCCGGCGAGAAGGCCGGCAGCGAAGTCAGGCCGAGGTAGTAATCGATGTAACGTAGGTTGAAGCGCACCCCGGCCTGGCTTTAGGGCAGCAGGGCGCCGACAGACAGGAAACCGCCCAGGGTCGGGTCGTAGCCGATGCCGGCCGCCCCCTGGATGGCGTTGCTGCCGGAAAAGGCGCCAATGCCCCCGGCGACGTCCCAGAAGCCGCTGAAGGGGGCGACGGTGATATAGCCTTCACCGCCCACCACCTTGTCGCCGTCCTTGAGCTTGACCACACCCTCCTCGGTTACCGTCGAGCTCTGCAACTCTTCGCCGAGGTAGATGCGTTCCACCGTCTGCCGGTTCTGTTTGACGATATCGTCGATCTCGGCGTACTGCAGCTTGGCGCCAATGCGGGTATTGGCGAAGTGCACGAAGCTCTTCTCCTGGCTGCCACCGAAGGGCACCTGCAGCGTCAGCCCGAGGCGCCACTCCTCCTCGGCCATGGCCGCAGGGGGCGCCTCCATGCCGATAACCGAGAGGGCGAGCAGGGCCAGGGGCATCCGCCTGTTGCCGCAGAGGCTGGTGGTGGCGGCTGTCGTCGTGCATTTCATGGGTGTTTGTTCTCCTCGGGGTGCGTTTGGGGCGAACGGCTGCGCCTTCCCCCGTAAAATCCGTAATTGGTACGGCGCTCACTCTTGCACCGCCGGCCTAACCTATCATAGAGAGGAGCGTAACTCAACGATTTTTGCAGCGAAATCGACCCTTCCAGGCTCCCCTGGCCGGTCGTCAGGGCCTCTCCCTTGAATTCCCCTCTCCCGGCCGCTATACTCAAGGACACAGTCCCGCCACTTGCCTATGGGGAGCTATGGGGAGACTCGCCATAAGCGAGACTCCAGGCGACACCAGCACGGGAGACGTCATGACCACCCTCATCTTCCTCGGCGGCGAGCTCGCCGGCCCCGCGAACCTCGGCGAATACCTCGTCAGCAACCCGCGCATCGTCGCCGTCGATGGCGGCGCCGACCACTGCCGCCGGCTGGGGCTGATTCCCGACCTGCTCCTCGGCGACCTCGACTCGGTCTCCGCCGAGACCCTGCACTACTGCCGCCAGATGGAGGTGGAGATCGAGACGCACCCGCCGCGCAAGAACGCCACCGACCTGCAGCTGGCCCTCGACCGCGCCCTCGTCAGAGGGGACGACCCCCTGGTGCTCTTCGCCGCCCTCGGCGGCCGCTGGGACATGAGCCTGGCCAACGTCCTCACCGCCGCCAGCCCCGCCTACCGCTCCCTGTCCATCACCATCGCCGGCGAGGACTGCCGGCTGCACATCCTCCACCCCGGCCGCCCCTTCGTCGTCAAGGGCGGCGCCGGCCAGGTGGTGTCGCTGCTCGCCCTGCATGGCGACGCCGCTGGCATCACCCTGGACGGCTTCGAGTACCCCCTCGTCGAGGCCACCCTCGCCGCCGGTTCCAGCCAGGGAGTGAGCAATGTCATGGCTGGCGCCAGGGGGACGGTGTCCTTGCGCCATGGCGTGCTGCTCCTCGTCCACATGCACGGCGATATGCGCGGATTGCCTAAAAACTCCTTGCCTTCACCTGAGGAAACACCGAAAATGATGTGATACCAGCGGCCCTGCCACGTAACGCTTGGCGCCGCCTTCGTCTCAGCCACCCTCTGCAGCTCTGCCGCCAACTCCCCGCGCGGGCAGGCAACGCACCCCACCAGCGAGGAACCATGAACGAAGAAGATACCCAAAAACTGCTCATCGACCATATCCTCGTCGGCGAACGGCAGCAAGCCATGGCCCTGCTGTGCCGCTCGAGCCAGGCCTTTGGCTGGCGCAAGACCATCTTTACCCTGCTCGAACCGGCCCTGGAAGAGATCGGCCGGCGCTGGGAGGCCGAGCATATCAGCCTCGCCGCCGGCTACCTGGCGGGCAAGATCGCCGAAGAGGTGCTGCTGCGCGCGGCGGAGCAGGAGGAGTCCCTGCCGGAGGTGAAGGGCCCGATCATCCTCGGCAACACCGAGGACGACTACCACTCCCTGGGACGAAAGCTGGTGGCCATCTTTCTGCGCACCGGCGGCTGGAAGGTCATCGACCTCGGCAACGACGTCCTCGCCGAGGACTTCGTCGAGGCGGCCGTGCAACACGAGGCAAAGATCATCGGCGTCTCGGCGATGATGCTCTCCACCGCCGAGAATATCGCCAAGATCCGCAACCTCCTCGAGCAACGCGGACTCTCTGGCGACATCAAGCTGGCGGTGGGCGGGGCGGTATTCAAGCTGCGCCCGGAGCTGGTGACCGAGGTCGGCGGGGACGGCACCGCCGCCAACGCCGTCGACGCGCCGCGGCTCATGGCCCGCCTGCTCGGCGAGGAGGACCGGCCATGACCTCCATGGAGCGGGTCCTCGCCGC